>JBBRWV010000027.1:0-30800 GCA_038248985.1 Phycisphaerae bacterium | reverse complement strand
GAGGGGAGGGGATTTTGCCTCCGAGGGGGATGCGGTCGTGGGGTTCGAGGAGTTGGCCTTGGAGGTGACCTTCGGCGACGAGAAGTTGGACGGCCATGAGCCAGTGGAGGATGTCGATGAAGGGGCGGTGCTGGGTGGGGGAGTGGAAGGTGAGCTCATAGCCGAGGCCGGAGAAGTCGAGGGGGTTGGCGGAGTCGGGGGTGGAGCCCCAGGGGTTGGACATGCCGGAGGTGATGTAGACCCAGTCGGGGCGGGTGGTGGTGGGGGGGCATTCGCAGACGCCGTGGTGGAGATAGCGGGGGTCAGGGTGGGGTTGTCCGAGGCGGTGGAAGGTGGAGGCGGGGAGGGGGAAGATGCCGGGGCCGAGGTCGGAGAGCCAGGCGCGGTAGAGGGTTTCTTCGCGGTGGGCCCAGAGGGATTCGAACCAGAGTTGGGTGGAGGAGGGTGGAGGGGTGGGGTTGGGGGTGGGCATGGGTTGGTTAAGTTTCAAGTTTCAAGTTTCGAGGTTTAGGGTTCGAGGTTTGATGTTTGAGGTTTGATGTTTGAGGCGTCAGGGGCAGTGGCAAGGGAGTTTGAGGAAGGGATTATGGGGGAGGTCAGGCTTCGCCGGTGGCGTGGCCTTTGTCGTCGGCGTCGTAGGCACCGGCTTGTTCGGTACCTTTGAGGTCGAGGCGTTCGATGGAGAGGGCCATGCCGGAGAGTTCGTCGATGGTGACGATGATGCCGCGGATCCAGGGGTCACCGGTGGCGACTTCGAAGAAGTGGGGCATGCCGGTGACGAGGTGTTTGAGGACGCGGTCTTTGCGTCGTCCGAGGATGGAGTCATAGGGGCCGCACATGCCGAGGTCGGAGACGAAGGCGGTGCCGCCGGAGCCGTTTTCGGTGGGGAGGACGCGGAAGTCGGCAGTGGGGGTGTGGGTGTGTGTGCCGTAGCAGATGGAGACGCGTCCGTTGACGTGCCAGCCCATGGCGATTTTTTCGCTGGAGACTTCGGCGTGGAAGTCGAGGACTTTGATTTTGACATCGGGGGGGACTTGGGCGAGGAGGGAGTCGACGGCGCGCCAGGGGTCGTCCATTTGGGGGTTCATGTGGAGGCGTCCCATGACGTTGAGGACGGCGACTTTGAGGCCGGAGCGGGTGGTGACGATGGTCAGGCCTTTGCCGATGGCGGCGGGGGGGAAGTTGATGGGTCGGATGAGTTTGGGGCTGGATTCGAGGAGGGGGATGATCTCGCGTTTGCGGAAGGTGTGGTCGCCGAGGGTGCAGACGTCGACGCCGGCGCGGAGGATTTTTTCGAAGATGGGGGGGGTGAGACCGGAGCCACCGGCGGCATTTTCGGCATTGGCGACGACGAGGTCGACGTTGCGGTTTTTGATGACATTGGGGAGGAGTTCAGCGACGACGAGGCGGCCGGGTTTACCGACGATGTCGCCGAGGCATACGATTTTGATAGGCATTTGGGCTCTTAGTAGGGGGCGGAGGAAATAACGCGGAGGGGTATGTTAGCAGCAAAGGCGGTTGACGGGAAAGGACTGCTTAAGGTTTCAAGTTGCAGGGGACGATGGTTCGTTCTGCGATCGGTGATCTCCTGAAGAGGGAGGGGGAGGGAACTCGATGACTTCGGGACGGGGGTGGTCGGCGGGCTGTGGGAGGGGTGGAGTGCTATTTTGCGGTTGGTCTTTTAATATATTTATAAGACTGTTATTAGGTACAAAATTAGATAAATATATTGCCTATTCAGTATTAAAGTATTTACTTAAAGGTCGTTGACATTATATAAACGGTGTGAGAGACTTTGGGGCAGTGGTGGAAGTGGTGTGCATTCCGCTGACATCTTGGCATGGATTTTCAAGGGAGTGCCGTGTCGGCGCTTTCTAAAGTGGTGGTCCTTCATTTGAGGAGTTTCTCATGGTTACCCAACTGTTGAATTCCCTTTTTACGAGAGCGGTTCGCGGCCAGGCGGATGCGGACAGGCGCGGGAGCGTGCAGAGTTCGCGGAAGCGGGCGCCGCAGGCGATGATGGAAGCGTTGGAACCGCGGCAGATGATGACGGCAACGTTGTGGGCGGTGTCGTTGGGTTCTCCGGCGGCGGGGGTGCATGGCGATGCGGTGCTATATACGTCGGGAAATTTGCAGGTGAAGGCGAGTTTGGACACGGATGAGGATGGAGTGGTGGTGGTGTCGGCGGAGAGTGCCGAGGCTGCGGTGCGGGCGGCGATAGAAGGGACGGCGACGGTGGATACGGGGCCGGTGGGGGGTTGGTTGGGGTCAGTGGAGACGTACACGTATGATTTTGCCTTGGATTACGGGCAGGGAACGACGGACCCGAGCGGGCATTATAATGCGTTCAAGTTCGATTCGGGGACATCGACGATTGGGTTTGAGGATTTGGCGAAGTATGGTTCGCCGTTTGATGATCAGGATCATAATGATCACAGTTGGGCGGTGAATGTGGCGGAAGTGACCTTGCCGAGTTTGACCGTGACGGATCTTGCGGCGGGCGCGGATGGAGTGCCGGTGACTTCGACGAGCAGTTCGGGAACGAGCGGGACGTTGATGATTCAGGCAGATGGCACGGCTGATATTCATATTGATGGGATTGCATCGCCGATGTTGACGAATGCCCAGGAGTTTATATCGTATCAGGTGGCGAATATTACGAATCCTTCCAGTTTGAGTGATACGTTGCCCACGTTGGGGATGAATCTTGGGTTATCCGGGGTGTCGTCCGGCGATATGATTGAAATTAAGGGGTGGGTGGATACTGATCTGGATGGCGTGATTGATAGTGGTGTGGAGGCCGCATCGGTGAAGACGGTGATATTATTGGCGGCAGCTCTCAAAATTAATGCTATTCCAACAGGTGGGGCTGCGGGTGACAAGGTGAATATTACCGAAGCGGGCGACGATGGTGCCAAGGGAGTTTTGATAGTCATCAAGAACGCTGACGGCGATAATGTGTCACATGCAGAACTCCTCACAGCCACTTTGCCGGCGGGAATCCACGCAACGTTTGTCGGAAATATCGTAGGAGGGGGGGGAGTTGCAAAACAGCAATGGACAATTACCGTTGATAGTTCTGTAGCAAACGGGAATTACACTATTGATTTTGTAGCTGAAGATACTTCTAAAGGTCAGATTACTATTCATGTCGCCAAATAATTCACATGATCTTGGGCCCTCCGCGATTCTCGTCGCGGAGGGCTTCTTCCGCTCAGTTTTGCGAACGGCGATTAAGCGGTTGCGTTGGCTTTGGCGATGGACGGTGCGAATCATGTTTGCGCTGTCGTGTTTAGCCATTATGTTGGTATCCATTGGATGGGTGTGGAGCTACCAAATCCCTTTGGCGGGGGGGAGCGCTTATTTCGTCACGTCGAATGTATTAATTGCAGGCGGTAGTCGCGAGGGGTATCTGGCATTTGACGTTTCCAAATTATTAGGTTCGGACTATTGCTATATCCCGGGATCATTTCGCCGAATAACCTTGTCCGCACTCGGTTACGATTTGTTATTTAATGCCACCGGCCAACGACTCGGACGAGGTGTAATCCTGGCACAGGGGAACATTGGGATTCGTTTCAGGCTAGTTTCATATGGACGAGGGATTGGGTTACAGGGCCATGGATTCAATGTGAACCTCCACTATGGGGCGGTACTCCCACCGCCTTATACAAGCGAACGATTGATGCGCATTCATGTGCGAGTCCCTTATTGGTTTGCATTTTCAAGCGCATGGATGTGGTTTGTCGTCGCAGGGTGGTTCTTGCGCAGAGATTGCCGTCAATTGCGAAAGGCCAAAGATGGTTTCTGCGTATGCGGGTACGACCTCCGCATGCACAAATCAGGCGAAAAATGCCCTGAGTGCGGCACCCCCCATCCGGGCTGTTTAAAGCCACCCACCACCGCCTAGTACGATCTATAATCGTGGCACAGGGATATGCGTCTTTTTGCAATTGAAAAGTGACAAAGAGCCTATGCGATACCATTTTTTGGCATATTTTTCGCTGGTGATTTTTGGCGTAAGTCTTGTCATGTGGTTTCGGAGTGCAAGGGAAGGTGACTATGTAGAGATCGACCTGGGCAGGCGATACACTAGCATTGCCAGTTTTAGGGAATCATTGTATTTATGCAGTCATTTATCCAATCGAGATCGAAATTCTTTTAATTATATTTCGCAGTGGCCCATCGGTGAAAGATCCTTCCTTCCCGAAATCAATGATGCAAGGCCGAATGCGTGGGGGTTTAGTTATTTTGAAAATATCGGCGTACCTATCAAGTCGGATGTGCGGGTGGTGGGAATTCCGTATTGGGGGATTGCGGTAGTGAGTGGGCTTGGCTGCATTTTTGGATTTGTTCGTCGAGGACATAAATTGCGGCCGGTACGAAGCCGGGAGGAACGTGGTCTATGCAAAGAGTGCGGATTTGATTTGCGGATGCATAAGGTGGGGGAGAAGTGTCCGGAGTGCGGGGCGGTGGTGAGGGTGCTGGTTGTGGCGACGACTCAACATATAGAGTTAAATGGCACTACGAACGTACAGCTAACACATTCCGTGGCTGCCATCGGAAAAGAGGTTGTAATACCCATCAATGTTAGGGTGTTTGATATATATACAAATGCCGGTATAGATAAAGTAACTTTGGATATGGATTGGCAAGGTGCCAAACCGGCGGGAGGGGCATTCTTGACTGGGGACACAACTGTAGCCGACGGAAGTGCCACACTAAAGGTTCGCTACGATGACTTAGCCCTGCCGGGGTTTTATACTGTCAAAGTATTCGGCCACGGCGTCAGAGATTTTTATTTTCAAATACACATAACGATCTGAGGACTGGTTCGGCAAATTTGCAATAGGTGGGGAGAAAACTTTCTCTCCACCTTTTCCTTTGCGGGGAACGAATGAGAATGCTAATCGCTCGGTTGGTTTTATTTGGGTCCATTTTGCTCGGGCATCTGTGCGCCTATATGTTGAATTACAGTTACACAAGGACTGTTTCGGGCATCTACTTAACACCAACGCATAACTTCACTTGGCAATTTAGCGAAGGACATTTTGTTTTGTTGGATCGGTGGCTACTCGACCCCACTTCCCAATGGCTGTCTGCCGACGTGCGCTCCGCTTCTGCCACCTTAAATACAGACAATCAGACGTCTTATAAAGCAGTGATATCCACGGGAAAAGATCCCGCACGAATACATTACTGTTTAGGTCCATTGTCCAACGGAAGAGGAAGAAATTTGGGAGAACGGTGGGGCTTCTATTCTAGACTCTCCACACCGGACCTGTCGGAAAAAATCAACTCCACAACAGCCTCCCACAGGATCACTCAATTTCCCCTTTGGGCGCTAGTTGGCTTATTTTTTTCGTTAGCTTGCGGAATAGCATTACTAACGAGAAAGATGCATTCGAAACCCGGAGTGTGCGTCAAATGTGGCTATGATTTGCGGATGCATAAGGTGGGGGAGAAGTGTCCGGAGTGTGGGACGGTGGTGGAGGTATCGTCGTTATGATTGGAGCAAGATGACACGGGTCATGATAAAAAAGCCACGAAACGTTCTTTATAAATTTAGTGTTTCTTGGATTGTGCTCTTATCTAATCTCATATGTTGGGTAGATAGTTACACACACAATCGGGCTATTGTTCATTTGTGGAATTCACGTCTCCTCATTTTTGGAGCGATAGACGGTCAACTCATTAGTACGCAGTCGAATTATCCCGCCAGCGCGGCAAATGCTTCGCGGGTGGGAATTTCTGCCCGCAGAAACAGAGATATGAAGATATGAGATAAAAATAATGCGATACTTTGTTATGACCTACTTATCCATTCTCGCATGCGGCTTGAGCCTTTGTTGGATGGTGCGCAGCAACACCCATTTAGATAACTTATGGATCGGGTCGGGGGGTCGAGTCATTAATTTCAGAAGCTTCGAAGGTTCGTTTTATTTTATCACCTACAGTTCACCCGGAAGTGCGAGTGGATTGCAATTCAGTACACAGAAACCATTTCGTGGAAATTCCTATTATGCGGAAGACATTGATGAAGCAACGCGGTTTGGATTCGGTATCAGCTATTTGGACCGGATGGGTGTTCCTCTCAAGTCCCATCGGCAGTTGCTGGGAATTTCATTTTGGTGGTTTATCGTGCCGAGCGGCCTTGCATGTGTTTACAGTTTTATACGTAGAAAGAAATGGAAGCGTTTGCCAGCACCACTGCGGCGGGAGGGCGTGTGCGTTGGATGCGGCTATGATTTGCGGATGCATATGGCCGGGGAGAAGTGTCCGGAGTGCGGGGCGGTGGTGGAGGCGGCGAAGGGGTCAGGGGGACCTTAAGATAGATTGGTGGTAAACTGGATGAAGACGAGGGGCGGGGTGTTGGCGCGGGGGGAAGGGCGGATTGATGGAGTTGGCGCGGATGCATATTCATCTTTGCATTGGGTTTTTGGAGCGGCGGGAGGGGCCGTTTTTGGGGTTGCGGGAGTTTATGGGGTCGCAGGTTTTGCCGCGGTATCCAGGGGTGAGCGTACGTTACAATTCGTGGACGGATGATGTGGCGGGGGAGATTTTGCGTTGTGCGGCGGGGGCTGGGAAGTTGGTATTGCTGGGGCATTCGTATGGTGCGTCGGCGTTGGTGCGGGCGGCGGAGCGGATGCCGGGGGTGGTGGTGGATCATTTGATCATGTTGGATCCTGTGCCGCGGTGGTTGTGGGGGCAGTTTCAGTGGTCGAGTTACAAGCTGCCGGTGAATGTGCGGGCGGCGACGTGTATTTACAATCCGATTTCGTTGCCGAAGAGTTCGCCGATACGGCGGCCGCGGGGGAGTGGGTTTCGGAATATTTGTGTGGCGCCGTTTCATGCGTCGATACCGGGGGATCGAGAGGTGCAGGGGCGGGTGATGGAGATTATTGCAGGGGTGGCGGAGAGGGAATGTGTGCGCGTGCCGCCGGTGGTGAGGGAGTGAGCGTCAGGGTGCGGGGAGGTCGAGGCGTTCGCCCCAGGTGAGGAGGCGGACGCGGTCTTGGGGGATGGATTGGGTGACATCGAGGGCGTCGGCGAAGGACCAGCGGTATTGGTCGATGGGGTGGGCGAGTTCGAGGATGTGGGCGGGGAGGAGGAAGCGGGGTTGGAGGCGGTCGAAGGCGGCTGGGGCGGAGAGGCCGACTTTGATGTGGAAGATGAAGGCGTCGACGGGGGTTGGGCCGATGAGGGGGAGTTTGTCGAGGTTGCTGTTGTCGCCGCAGTGGATGAGGCGAAGGGAGCGGTGATTTTCGATGGGGAATTGGAGGTCGAAGATGAGCATGTCATTGATGGCGCGGTTGTTGCCGAAGTGATGGTCGCCGATGGTGATGTTGACGGAGGCGTGGGGGAATTGGAGGTTGGTAGGTTGGGAGAGGCGTGTGCCGCGGGTGTGGAAGCGGGTGATGAGGGGTTTTTTGGCGTCGGCCATTCTATCTAACAAGGCGGAGGTCCAGTGGTCCTGGTGTTCGTGGGAGACGAGGAGGAAATCAAGGGAGTCGGCGAGGCGTTCGGCACCGTGGAAGTGGAGGTCTATGCCGAAGGTGGTGTGGGGGGTTTTGATGACGTAGCCCATGTTGTAGAAGTGCCAGAGTGCGAGGCCGCGGGTGACGGGGAAGTTGTGGACTTCATTGATGGCGTGGTTGGTGGCTTGGCGGAGGTAGGCGAGGGCGGCGGTGTTGTCATGGGGTAAGGAGGGAGGATGGCCGGCGTTGATGGTGGGGAGGAAGGATTTGTAGGTATCGCCGGAGCAGGCGTCGGCGGCGCGTTGGAGGATGGCGTAGCGTTTTTGGCGTTCGGCGGGGTTCCAGTGGAGGGGGTTTTCGGAGGGATTGTTCGATAGAAGCCAGGTGAGGGTTTCGTGGAGTTCTTGAGCGGTGGGCAGGGCGGACATGGGGTTCTCCTTTGGATATGGCTGGATTGTAGGGCATTGGGGGATTTTAGGAAGGTGGGGACGGCGGGGAATTGTCGAGGCGGCGGACGCGGGAGAGGAGGTAGAGGGTGCGAAGATTGATGAGGAGAATGAGGGCAAGTACGAGGGCAGGAAGGGAGTGGCGGAGGGAGATGAGGAGGCTGGAGTGGTGAGAGAGTGAGGCAAGGGTTACCAGGAGGGTGACCGGGAAGAGTATGGTCAGAAGGAGCGTGGTGAAGGCGACGAGGGGGTAGGCGGGGGCGGCGGTACCGGGAGTGGCGAGGGCGATCAGTCGGCGGTAGGTGAAATAGCGGCGAGCCCAGTTGAAGGACATGTAGAGGAGGAGGTTGAAGCAAATGAAAAGGAAGATCAGGCCGAGGAGGAATGGCATAATGTCGCCGGTGTCGCGGATTGTGCTACGAAGTAAGATCAGCAGGAGGATGATGAGTTGGAAGAGCATGAGGAGGCCGGCGAGGGTGAAGTAGGTGATCGCCCAGAAGAGCATGTGTGCGGCAGCACGTTTGCGGTGAGGGTGGACGGTGGCGGCGGGCGGGGTGGCGTAAGGGAGAGGTTGGGAGGGAGGGGTGGTCATGGAGGGACTATAAATTGGAGGTTGCGCGGGGGGAAGGAGCGGGCGTCGATTGGGGTGAATTGAGGGCGTTGATTTGGTTGCAAGAGGTTGTCGGGTCAGGGTATACTTTCGCGCTTCGCCTGAGGTGGACAAGGGCCCGTGTGGGTTCGACTTAGGCGCATCCGCTGTGCGTTCGACGCGGATGGATTTCGGTTGGTGACGGGTGTTCTGTTGCTGGCGGAAAAGATCGGCGCGAGATACGAAAGGTTACCCCACTCATGGTTAATATTGCTTTGTTGCGTGAACTCGGCTTGGACGATGCATCGGCGTCGTCGGCGATCGAATTGGAATTCAAGGATCAGTACAACCCGGATGAAGTGGCAGCGTTGTTGGAAGGGAACGGGGTATCGTTTGCCAATGGGGCGATTCTGAAGGGGAAGATTGTCAACATTCATGGCGATGATGTCATGGTGGAAATTGGCGGGAAGAGCGAAGGCGTGCTGAGCCTGTCGCGGGAGTGGGATCCGGAAGAGATGCCGGACGTGGAGATTGGGGATGAGATCAGCGTGTTGCTGGAGTCGATTGAGTCGGACAATGGGTTGATTCAGATCAGCAAGCGGAAGGCCGACCGGATTACGGGTTGGAACCGGATCATTGAGTCGAAGAAGGAAGGGGACCCGGTATCGGGGAAGGTTACGCGGAAGATCAAGGGCGGGTTGCTGGTGGACATCGGGGTGCCGGTGTTCCTTCCGGCGAGTCAGGTGGACATTCGTCGTCCGGCGGACATTGGGGAATACATTGGTCGGACGATTGATGCCGAGGTTTTGAAGATCGATTTGGAACGTCGGAACATTGTGATCAGCCGGCGCAAGTTGCTGGAGAAGCAGCGTGGCGAGGCGAAGCAGAAGTTGTTCGGCGAGATTATCGTCGGGCAGGTGCGCAAGGGCATCGTGAAGAACATTGCGGACTTCGGGGCGTTCGTGGATTTGGGCGGGGTGGACGGGTTGCTGCACATCACCGACATGAGCTGGGGCCGGATCAACCACCCGAGCGACATGGTGAAGATCGACCAGGACATCGAAGTGGTTGTTCTGAATGTGGACAAGGAAAAAGAGAAGATTGCTTTGGGCTTGAAGCAGAAGCAGGCTTCGCCGTGGGAACAGGCCGAGGACAAGTACCCGGTCGGCACGCGCGTGAAGGGCCAGGTCACGAACATCATGAGCTATGGTGCGTTCGTGAAGCTGGAAGAAGGCGTGGAGGGCTTGGTACACATCAGCGAGATGAGCTGGACGAAGCGCATCAATCACCCGAGCGAGATGGTGAGCGTTGGGGAGGAGATCGATGTGGTCGTCCTCGACGTGAACAAGTTGAAGCAGGAAATCAGCCTGGGCATGAAGCAGACCGAGGCGAATCCGTGGACGTTGCTGGCCGAGAAGTATCCGCCGGGCACGGTGATCACGGGCAAGGTGCGGAACCTGACGAACTACGGGGCGTTTGTCGAGATCGAAGAAGGCATCGACGGTTTGTTGCACGTCAGCGATTTGAGCTGGACGAAGAAGGTGGCGCATCCGAGCGAGCTCTTGAAGAAGGGCGACGAGATGCAGTGCGTGGTGTTGAGCGTGGATCAAGAGAAGAACCGCGTGGCACTGGGCTTGAAGCAGATGACCGAGGATCCGTGGCTACATGCCATTCCGACGAACTACCAGCCGGGCATGATCGTCAAGGGCAAGGTGACGAAGATCACCAACTTTGGCGTGTTTGTGGAGCTGGAACCGGGGTTGGAAGGTTTGCTGCATGTCAGTGAACTGAGTGATGAGAAGATCGAGGATCCGACGACGGTCGTGAAGATCGGCGACGAGCTCGAAGTGAAGGTCTTGCGGGTTGACATTGACGATCGCAAGATTGGATTGTCGCTGAAGCGTGCGCAGTGGGGTTCTTCTTCGGAAGGCGGGGAGAGCAGCGATGAGACTCGTAAGGACGGCCCGAAGAAGTATAAGGGCGGTCTGGAAGGCTGATTGAGCGGGAGCTGAAAGGCTGCTGCGAGATGCAAGACATGATGGAGCTGCGAGTCGCAAGATTCGCAGCTCCTTTTTTGTGGATGCGGAATGAGGCATTTGGGGCGGCAACATACAGGGAGTGACTTGAGTTGACTGGTTGGACTGATTGAGGAGTGATTATGCGCGTGACGACGAAAATTTTGGCGGGGTCGAAGTTTAAGGTGGGGACGGTGGTGAAGACGAAGACAGAGAATGAGATGGCGGGGATGGGGGCGGTGTAGTTGGCGGATGGGAAGGAGTTGAGGGTGGAGCAGTCGATGACGGTCAAGCTGCGGGAGGTGACGAGGGAGAAGGTGGTGTTGGAGGTGAAGGCGACGAAGCAGAATGTGGCAGGGGATGTGAAGATGATGAAGCCGGAGCGGGTGGAGGTGCCGGCGAAGCTAGCGAAGTAGAAGGCGGGGTTGATGGAGCCGGGGATGCCTGCGGGGAATGTGGAGATCACGAATGTGAAGACGGGGACGGAGACGGTGGAGGTGGGTGAGAAGAAGGTGGAGGCGTCAACGAAGGAGATGGATGTGAAGTTGGTGCAGGAGGAGAATGCGGGGCCGGGGATAATGCGGAGTTCGGGGGAGAGCCACGTGAAGGTATGGACATCGGCGGAGGTCCCGGGGGGGATTGTGAAGACGGTGGTGACGCGGAATCGGCCGTTCAAGGTGGTGATTACGACGAGCGTGGTGAGGATGAGCGTGGTGAGGGAGGCGGCGGCGACGACGACGGCGCCAGCGACGGGACCGGGGACGGCACCGGCGCGGAAGTGAAGGAGGAGGTGGGAAAGGATGCGAAGCGCGGGGCATGAAGTGCAAATGTGGCTGCGGGCGAAGGTTCGCGGCCTTGTTGTTTTTTGCGGGGGCGGGATATAGTGCGGGTGCGTTCAGGACTTTTCGGGCGCAGAAAAAGGAGGCGGGGAATGGTGTAAAGGCGAATGAGGGAAGGAGGGGCTAACGTGGGGGCGGACGGGGTGTCCGAGAAGGGTACGGGTAGCCGGAGCCTGATCGATGCGCGTGAGATTGTTGGTGAGTTTATTGGTGGTAAGTGCCCTGTGGCGTGGCATGGTGGGGGAGGTTTGCGCGGCGGGGGCGGAGGGCGAGAGAGTGGGGGTGTGGTTGGATGTTCGTCCGCCGGAGAAGGTGGTGCCGATCATGCGATTGGAGGTGGGGCATGGGGTGAGGGAGGAGCGGGGGTGGAGCGGGCGGGATTTTACGGCGGGGTTGCCGAGTAATGTGGAGGGGGATGTGCGGCAGGTGCGGCGGATGGTATTGCGGTCGCGGGGAATATTGGCGGAGTTGATGGAGGAATTGGAGGTGGGGGAAGAGGAGCGGCCGTGGTCGCAGACGATGACGGTGCGAGTGCCGATGGGCGTGGGGAGGACGGTGGTGCCGTTTTTAGCGTTGGCGAACGAGACGCACGCGGTGCTGGCGGACGTGCGGCGGTTCGGGGTGGGCGGCGGGCTGCTATGGAAGATGGGGCGGAATGGGAGCATGGGGATGGAGGCGGTGTATTTGGGCGGATCGGGGCAGGGTGGGGAGGCGTTTGGGAGTGAGTTGCGGGTGATGGGGCGGATGCAGTGGGGGTTTTGAGGGGGTTGCGACGTAACACGAAGTCACGAAGTGTCACGAAGGCGGGGGGGTCGAGTTTCAAGTTTCGAGGCTTAAGTTCGAGATTTTGGGAATCATGTGGGGGTGATCGCCGTGTTGCTGGAGGAAGTGTGGGGCGGGAGCCGAAGCAGACGGGTGAGCGGTTGGGCGACTTTGCGTGAAGTGCAAAAGGCTAGGGGAAGAAAGAGGATAAGGATTAGGAGCCATGCGGGAAGGTTAGGGGGGATTTGGTGGGCGGAGACGAGATCGGGACGGTGATCTTCAAAGGTGGGCTTGGGATTCAAATCAACAAGATCGGTGCCGAAAGGAAACTGGCGGAAGGAAAGGGCGTGACCCATGGAGATCGTCATCCATGTTCTGCCGACATAAACATCTGCCGAATCGAAGAAGAGGTCGCGGGAACCTTCCCGCTGACCCGGGCTATCCGCTTGAAACGCATAGTAAATGCGCCCCGCCCAGAGAACCCATGTGTTTTCATTTCTGTTTCGAATACTCAGACAGGCTGGATCGGTAAAGCTTTGAAATGTCATGACCGTTACAAGCACCGCGGCGAGCGTGCAGATGAGAATAGCGCATCGGGCTAGAAGTTGGCGAAGCTGCGTGGCGACGGATGGCTTGCGGTAGTCTGCGACGATCGTGCCGCACTCGGGACAGCGATTTATCGAAGCACGGAGATCGTAGTTGCATGTGGGGCAATGCCCGGCTCGATGGCGACGCCACGATGCGCGGCGAAGCAGGATCGGAAACAGGAGAGCGAGCAGGATATACACGCTGTACGAAGGGAAAGCGAAAAGCGTGGATGCCGCGGTTTCGTATGGGTGCAGAGCGTGTGTGCCGGTGGAGGAGGGCCGATCAAATTCGGCAAACTGAAATGGGCCGACCTGAATAGCACTGAATTCGGGGAGTGATTCTGCCTCGCCCAGGTGGATTTCAAGCGAAGTTGCGCGCGGATCTGACATGGCGTCAAGTTCGTAGTTGCCCGACGTCGCGATGAGGGTGAACACTCCTGCATCCGTAAGGAGCGCGAAGTTGAGGCCGTGACCGTCGATTTCGAGCTGCGTCGGCGCGTAACGACCGCGGATATCGAAGTACAAGGATAGGAGAAGGAATATAACGAGGAAGGACGTCAGAAAAGTGAATCGAGTGGCGGACATGAATTGGATTATACGAGGAAAACATTGTCAGTAAATCAATCAGCGGTCTTCGGTGGTGTTTTCGTCTTCGAAGGTGGGGAAGAGGGGGTTGGCGTTGAGGGTGGATGAGGGGGTGGAGGAATCGGGGGAGGCGGATTCGCTTTTCCAGATGCTGGCGAAGAGGGTGAGGATTTCGGGGCGGGAGTTGGCGGCGAGGCGGTCGGCAGCGGGGTTGGGGGAGAAGGACCAGCGGCGGAAGAAGATGCCGTCGGTACTGAGGCGGCCCTTGGTTTCGAGGAGGAGGGCTTCGTAGTTTTTGAGGAGGAGAGCGGGGTTAGCGGCGGGGGCGGGTTGGCTGAGGATAAACAGGTTTTTGCCTTGGCTGCGGGCGATGGATTCGAGGGTGTCGAGGTGAGAGGCCCAGGCGACGCGGAGGTCGTGGACGGAGGGGTCGGCTTTGGAGGAGAGTTGGAAGCCGCCGGTGGTGCCGATGTAGTCGGTGAGGTGCCAGAAGTTGACGCGAGTGATGGAGTCGTAATCGCCGGCGACGATGGTTTTGCCGGTGAAGTGTTGGCGGACTTCGGTGAGTTGGTTTTGCCAGTAGGTGGAATCAGGGGGTGCGGAGAGCCAGGAGACGACGAGGAAGTCGAAGCCGAGGCGTTGTGCTTGCTGGGCGATTTCGAGGAGAGGTTTGGGGTAGGGGTTCATAAGGCCGCTGGCGGGAGGATCAGGGGGGAGGAGCATGAGAGGTGTGGCGCGGGTGGCGGGGTTGGCGCGGAGAAGTTGGACGGTGTTGGTGAGGTGGGCTTCGGGGGTGGCGGAGGTGGGGTAGTGAAGGGGGAGGACGGTGGCGTGATGGTCGAGGAGGGATTGGAGAGCGGGGGCGGTGGGAGAGTGGAGGGGATCGAGGGCGATGCCGCGGTAGGGCATGAGGCGTCCGACGCCGGTGACGACGGAGGAGGAGGATGTGGGGGTGGTGCCGCGGAAATAGGAGACGATGGGAGGGATGACGTATTTGGCGAGGCCGACGCCGAGGGCGAAGCAGAGGATGAGGAAGAGGATATTGCCGAGGTGTTTCATGGCGTAGTGAGGGCCTCGAAGGAAGGTAATGGGGGAAGATTAGCGTAAGGGAGGGGAAACGTAAATGAGGGTTGGGGAAGAGGGGTGGAGGGGTCGAGAGGTCCAGGGGGGAGATTGGCAGGTTAGGGAATTGTGATGTGGAAGGCTACGACATGCAGGGGAGGTGGAGTTGGTTATTTTTGGGGAGGAGCGAGGAGGGTGAGACGTGGGGAGATGGAGGTAGAGATAGACATAGGGGTGTCTGCGGAAGGGGTGGTGTTGGGATGTAGGTAGGGTTGCCGTGGGGGAGGGAGTGTTGCGGGGAAGGGGGGGATCAGGAGTGTTCGGGGGGGAGGATTTGGAGGAGTTCATCGAGGAGGGAGGGCACATCGTGTTCCACGGCGTGCCAGATGATTTGCAGATCGAGCCGGGTGTAACCGTGAACAATGTGATTGCGTATGCCCGTGATCTGGCGCCATGGGACCAGGGGATAGCGGACGCGGGTTTCGGCGTCGATACGTGATGCTGCTTCGCCGAGAATGAGCACATTGTGAAGTACGGCGTCCTGAAATTGTTGATCGGACTGGAAGTCCTGCAAAGTACGGCCGCGAATATATTGGGAGATTCGTTCGGAGCGTATGAGCATGTCGCGAAGACGGAGTTGATGTGGATCAGCGGGCATAGAGCATCTCCGCCGTTTGGAGGATGTGCGGCTGGAGGCGCGGGGGGAAGTTTTCGATGGTGCGGAGGTCGACTTTGCGGTGGAGGAGGTCTTCGAGTTCGTTTTGCATGCCGATGAATTTGAAGAGGCCGACTTGGTTATTGGGGGTGAGTTCGACGAGGAAGTCGACGTCGGATTGGTCGGTGAAATCGTCACGGAGGATGGAACCGAAGAGGGAGAGTTTTTGGATGGGGTTGCGCCGGCAGAACTCGAGGATTTCTTCGAGAGGGAGGGCAAAGGCGAGTAGGCGTGAGGACATGGGTTAGCTCCTGTGAGGATTATAGTGTATCGGCAGGAAGGGGTGGTGGAGAAGATGAGGGGGGCGGTGGAGGGTGGGCGCAACGAAGCACGCTTGGTTGAGGGTCGATGGGTGGAGTCGAGTTTTTTTGAAGATTGTTAGATGGGACGGGGAGTTTTTTATCCGGCGTCGCGGAATTGGTTTTCGTAGAGTTTGTGGTAGGGGATGCAGGACTCAAGGAGTTGGGAGTGGGTGCCGGTGCCGACGACGAGGCCTTTGTCGAGGCAGATGATGGAGTCGGCGGAGATGACGGTTTGGAAACGGTGGGCGATCATGAGGGTGGTGCGGTTTTTGGTGAATTCGCGGAGGGCGAGGGTGATTTTCATTTCGGAGTCGGAGTCGATCTGGGACATGGCTTCGTCGAGGATGAGGATGGTGGGATCGTGGAGGATGGCGCGGGCGATGGCGAGGCGTTGTTTTTGGCCGCCGGAGAGACGGACGCCGTGTTCGCCGACGAGGGTGTCGTAGCCTTGGGGGAGATTTTTGATGAATTCATCGGCGTAGGCGCGGCGGGAGGCGTCGAGGACTTGTTCGCGGGTGACGTGGCGGTTGCCGTAGGAGATGTTGTTGAAGATGGAATCGGCGAAGAGGACGGTGTCCTGGGTGACGAGGCCGATTTGTGAACGGAGGGAGCGGAGGGAGACGTTGGCGATGTCGTAGCCGTCGACGAGGATGATGCCGGTAGTGGGGACGTAGAGGCGTGGGAGGAGTTGGAGGAGGGTGGTTTTGCCGGAGCCGTTGCCGCCGACGACGGCGATATTCTGTCCGTGGTTGACGGTGAGGGAGATATTTTTGAGGACTTGCTCTTCGTGGCCGGGGTAGTTGAAGCAGATATTGCGGAACTCGATGGTGCGTTGATGGCGGGGGAGTTTGGGGAGGGAATGGTCGTGGTTGGGTTCAGCGGGCATGTCGATGACTTCGAAGACGCGGGTGCCGGCGGCGTTGGATTGCTGGACCTTGGAGTTGACGTCGGCGAGTTTGCGCATGGGTTCGATCATGGCGGCGAAGCAGGCGAGGAGGACGATGAATTCTTCGCGTCCGAGGCTGCCACGGAGGACGAAGTGAGCGGCGACGACCATGGGGATGCTGGAGAGGACGACGGCGAGGGTTTCGATGGTGGGTCGGGAGAGGGAGGAGTAGTGGTTGAGTTTGGTTTGTTCTTTGAGGAGTTTTTTATTGATGTGGGCGAAGCGTCGGCGTTCGTAGCCTTCGGCGGAGTAGGCTTTGACGACGCGGAGGCCGATGAGGGTTTCGTTGATGATGGAGAGCATGCGGGAGGAATTTTCGAGGGCCCCGCGGCTGGCGCGGCGCATGCGTTTGGAGAATTTGCGGATGATGAGGCCGAGGATGGGCATGGTGATGACGACGGCGAGGCAGAGTTTCCAGTCGATCCAGAGTGCGAGGGAGAAGGCGAAGAAGGCTTTGATGGGTTCCTGGATGGCTTTGCCGAGGGCCATGGAGACGCCATCGGTGAGGATACTGGTGTCCTGGGTGAGTCGGGACATGACGTCGGAGGTGCCTTTTTGGGCGAAGTAGGAGGTGGGGAGTTGGACAACGCGGTCGTACATGCGGCGGCGGAGGTCCATGACGACGCGGTTGGCGACGGTCATGCCGAGGAATTGTTGCCAGTAGCGGAAGATGGAGCCGATGACGCAGAGGGCGATGAAGAAGACGACGATCCAGAGGAGGGCCTGGGTGGGGTCATCGGGGAGGATATTGACGGCGTGGACGAAGACGGCGGTGTACCAGGGGAGGTCATTGAGTTTAAAATCGTAGGTTTTGAAAGCCGCGCCGGGGGCATCGACGACTTCGGCGGAGATGGTGGAGCCCTGGTCGGCGAAGGCGATGATGGAGACCATGCCGGGGTGGGTTTTGTCGCCGCGCCAGCCTTTGGATTCGACGGGTTGGCCGTGGAGGTTGCCGGTGACGCGGATGATGGATTTTTGGACATTTTCAAGGGGGCGGAGTTGGGGCGGGGCATTTTTGCCGGTGTGGTCGATGATGAGGGCGATTTGCTGACCGTCGCCTTTGCGTTCGGTGCGTGAGACGGTGGTGTCGAGGTTGAGGATGAGGACGTCGAGGCGTTTTTCGGAGGCGAGGCGGTTGGCCCAACCGTGGACGCCTTCGCTGGAGACGAAGATTTTCATAACGGGGAGCATGACGGCGACGCCGGAGGCGTAGGAGAGTCCGACGCCGAGGGCGCAGATGAGGGAGATGACAACGGGTCTCCAGTAGGATTTGAGTCCTTGAAGGACTCTCCACCAAGCGTGCATAAGGCTCCTTCGGGGAAGAGAAACGCGGGACTGAGCATGTTAGCAGATGTGGGGAGGAGGTTGTAGCGATGGCGAGCAAGACGCAAGAAGGGGAGGGGCGGGTTATGATTGGGGGATGGAATGGATACAGACATTCAGCGGGCGGAAGTTTTTTCCGTTGAATCCGCGGGCGACGGATCTGGATATTGAAGATATCGCGCATGCGTTGGCACTGAATTGTCGGTTCAATGGACACTGCCGGGTGTTTTATTCGGTGGCGGAGCATTCGGTGCGGGTGAGCCGGGCGTGTGCGCCGGCGGATGCGTTGTGGGGATTGTTACATGATGCGGGTGAGGCGTATTTGACGGATTTACCGCGGCCGGTGAAGGAGCAGTTGGGGGCGTTTGGGGAGCTGGAGGATCGGCTGTTGAAGGTGATCATGGGGCATTTTGGTTTGGGGTGGCCGATGCCGGAGAGTGTGCGGGTGGCGGATGATGTGTTGTTGATGACGGAGGCGCGGGATTTGATGGCGAAAGCTCCGGAGGCGTGGAGCATTCGGGCGGAGCCGTTGGGGGGGCGGATCGAGGCGATGACGGCGGGGGAGGCGGAGCAGGCGTATTTGGCGCGATTTGCGGAATTGGCGGGTCGGGGAAAGGCTTAGAATTTTAGGTGAAAAAAACTCGATTTGGGGTGCGTGCATTTTTTTGATTTTGCATACCAATATGGGAAGATTGGGTTAATATATTGGGAGGCAGGTCAGCACGAGTAACTCGTCGCGGGTGGCACCGCGGTGATGGCAAATCGAAACTGGGTTACGGGTGCTGATCCAGGACATGGCGTTGGTGTACCGTAGAAGTTAACGGTGGCAGGAGTATTTGTATGTTGAGTGCGTGGAAGAAGTTGTCTGGCGGCTACAAGGGCGTGACGGTGTGTTTGGCGGCGTCATTGGCGGTGGGGGCGTGGGTCATGCCGACGGAGGGG
The DNA here is from genome assembly GCA_038248985.1 of Phycisphaerae bacterium. Classification (GTDB taxonomy): domain Bacteria; phylum Planctomycetota; class Phycisphaerae; order WQYP01; family WQYP01; genus JBBRWV01. Next base: position 12,209 of record JBBRWV010000027.1, on the reverse strand, counting down.
GCGAAGCCGAAGGGATCGGACAAGAAGAAGGGGGTGACGGACGCGGAGGTGGTGGAATCAATGAAGAAGGGGATTGAGTTTTTGTTGAGTCAGAAGAAGGGGGACAATTGGGAGTCGGGGAAGGATTGGAGTCATGGACAGTCCGGGGGCGAGACGTCGATCGTGGTCTATGCGTTGTTGCATGCGCATGGGAGTTTGGCGGACGATCCGGATTTTGCGGCAAAGATTCATCAGCGGCACACCAACATGGCGTCGGCGATTGAGTATTTGAGCAAGTTGCAGCCGACGGAGACGTATGTGGCGGGGTTGCAGGCGAGTGCGTTGGCGTTGGTGACGAAGCGTCCGGACGAGAAGCCGGGTGAGGGGGCGTTGCCGGGGTTAAATGCGGCGAAGGATTATATATTGGGTGCGATGGGATCGACCGGGGGTTACGATTATGGATATGGGGGGTCAGACAAGAGTTTAGTCCAGGCGTGGAGTGTGTATTTTGAGGCCTGGGGGAGCAATAAGGACAAGAAAGCGATTGATGAGGCGCGGAAGTCGATTTTCGACAGGGCCCAGGGGATGGCGAATACGTTTGGGGGTTTGGAGGTAGCGGTGGCGGGAGTGGAGCGGGGCATTCGGGATCGTGGCGCGGCGGCGAAGGTCGCGGGGGACAAGAAGGCGTTGATGATTGCGGAGGCCGAGTACAAGGAGTTCATGCGGATAAAAGCGGAGCTGCCGCGGGGCGGAGGCGCGGGAACGGATTTCAACAGGGCGTTGATGGACGCGCGGGGAAGATTGGCGGACGCGGAAAGGAACCAGTTGAAGGGGGCGATGAAGGATGTGGACAAGAAGGATGCGAATGGGAACACTATGAAGGGTGCGGACGGGAAAACAATCAGGGAGAAGGTGCCGAAAACGAAGGAGGATTTGCAGAAGGAGGTAGATCAGGCGAAGGGGGAGTTGGCACGGGCGGAGTTTGAGGCGAAGAACAAGTTTAATCCGATCGGGGATTTATCGAATGCGCAGTATGGGACATTGGGAGCATGGGCGCTGGTGGATTCGCCGTATCGGATAGAGTTGCCGATGGCGTACTGGTCGGTGCAGGATCGTTTTTGGCGGCTTATGCAAGGGCCGGACGGGGGTTGGCCATATTCTGCGAACGGGGGGCAATCGATCCAGACGATGGGCGTGGCGGGGATCGCGTCGCTGTTCATTACGCAGGAGTTTTTGGATACCGAGTTGCGTTTGGTGGCGAAGCCGGACAAGAATATTGAGTTGGGGTTGGCGTGGCTGAAGAAGACCTTTAAGCCGATGGGTAGCAACATGTATTACATGTATGGGGTGGAGCGGGTGGGGTTGTCCTCGGGGCTGAAATATTTCGGGACGGTGGATTGGTATCGAGAGGGCGCGGCGGACGTGATTCGGAATCAGGCGGCGGATGGATCGTGGAGCGGGGGATTCTGGCAGAGTGAGAAGTCGATAGCGACGTCGTATGCGATTTTATTTTTGGCGCGGGGCCGGAACCCGATTTTGTACAACAAGTTGGAGTATCCCGGGCAGCAGTGGAATGCGCGGGGACGGGACAGCGCGAATCTTTCGCAATGGTTGAGCAAGAACTTGGAGCGTCCGATCAACTGGCAGACGGTGAACCTGGAAGTGGATCCTGAGGACTGGCTGGATGCGCCGGTGCTGTTGATCACGGGATCGCAGGATCCGAAGTTCAAGCCGGCGGATGTGGCGAAGATTCGGGCGTACGTGGAGGCGGGGGGCATGGTGTTTTCGACGGCGGACGGAGGGGGCAAGGGTTTTTCGACGGCGATGGAGAAGCTGGCCGCAGAGATCGTGGAGAACAAATACGAGATCAAGAAGCTGGATCAGAAACACGCGTTGTTTACGGGGGAGTTGTGGCAGCCGGTGAAGAATCCGCCGAACATGTGGGTGATGTCGAACGGGGTGCGGGACATGTGGATACATTCGAACGAGGATTTGGGGGCATCGTGGCAGATGCGTCGAACGGCGACGGAGGCGCATTTTGTGGTGCCGGCGAACATTGCGTTTTATGCGATAGGGCGGGAGAAGATGCGGTCGAAGCTGCAGACGCTGAATATATTGGCGGCGGCGGAGAAGGCGGTGCGGACGATCCAGGTGGCGCGGGTGGATCACATGGGGAATGCGGACCCTGAGCCGGGGGCGTGGCGGCGGATGGTGAAGCTGGCGCAGGCGGACTTCAGGACGGATCTGCGGGTGACGAAGGTGACGTTTGCGCAGTTGGATCCGAAGATATTCAAGATCGCGCATATGACGGGGAGTACGCGATTTACGGTGGCGGCGGCGGATATTGCGGCACTGAAAGCATACCTGGATGGAGGCGGGACGTTGTTTGTGGACAGTGCGGGAGGTTCGCCGGAATTCACGAACAGCGCTCGGGCGATGCTCAAGGATGTGTATGGGAAGGATTCACTCTCGCCGTTGGCACCGGATCATCCGATCATTCTGGGGAATTTTCCGGATGGCGGGGATGTGTCGGAAGTGAAGTTCCGGAAGTTCGGTAATCTGAAATTGGGCTCGGGGGTGAGATCGCCGAGGTTGGAGGGGATTACGGTGAAGGATCGCATGATGGTGATACTGTCGCCACACGATATTTCGAGCGGGTTTATGGGGACGACGACGTGGGGGAACGTGGGATATATGCCGGAATCGGCACAGGATATTGCGCGGAATATTTTGTTGTACGTGAATGATCCGAAGGCGGTAGCGGCGCCGGCAACTGGACCGGCAACTGGGCCAGCGGCGGCACCGGTGGTGGGGGAGGCGGCGGCGCCGAAGTAAGAGGGGGGACGGCGTTAGAGCGAGGTGAGTGAAGTGGTGGGGAGGCCGAGGGTGTTTTGCGGATCAAGCTGGGATTTGAGGCGGCGGAAGAAGTCGTCGGGTCGCGGGGCCGGGAGGGGGAAGGTGGAATGGGTAATGAGGAGGGAGGATTGATGGGCGGCGGCGAGGGACTGGAGTTCGCGCAAGAAGATGTGGAGGTTGGGGGTGGAGTTGGTGCCGCGGATGATGCCGTTGCCAGCCTCGCTGACGAGCCAGATGGTGCCGCCGATTTTTTGGGCGAGGGCTTCGAGGGCTTCGATGAGGGAGGCGGATTGGGAGGAGAGGGTGTGGAGGCGGAAGGCGATGGAGCCGTGGGGGGGTGCGGGTTCGGTGGTGGAGGGTTCGGAGGTCATCCAGAGGCGGAGGCGGCCGGCCTGGGCGGCGGTTTGCGAAATGGATTCGAGGGCGCGTGCTTCGGGGAGGGCGCGGACGAGGTCGATCTGGGAGGCGCAGATATCGGGGCGGTCGAGGAAGCCGACGACGACGATCATGCGGCTGGTGGGGAGTTGGAGGGGATTTTTTTTGAAGCCCTCGCGGCCGATGATCTGGATGTAGGCGGGTGAGACGGGGGCGGTGAAGACTTGGGCGATGAGAGATTCGGCGCGGGCGGCGGTGTCGCAAAAGAAGAGGGCGCAGCGTTCATCGACGGGGCGGGCGAAGGTGCGGAGGGTGACTTCGGCGAGTGCACCGAGCGTGCCGCAGGCGCCGATCATGAGGCGGTGGCTGGCGTAACCGGCGACGTTTTTGACGGTGCGTCCGCCGGCTTTGATGAGGGTGCCGGAGCCATCGATCCATTTCATGCCGAGGATTAGGAGGCGGAAATCGCCGCAGCCGAAGCGGAGGGGTCCGAGGGAGTTGGTGGCGATGAGGCCGCCGAGGGTGCGTTGGCCGGGGCCGCGGCCGGAGAGAGCGGGAGGATCGATGGGGAGCCATTGGTTTTGCCAGGCGAGTTGTCGTTGGAGGGCTTCGAGGGTGATGCCGGCGTGGGCGATGACGGTCATGTCTGCGACGGCGTGTTCGAGGACTTTGTTGAGGCGGAGAGTGGAGACGGGCTGGAGAGGGCGGGAAGGATCGTAGTGAGTGAGGGGGAGGGAGGCGGAGCCGGTGAGTTGGATCTGGGAATTTTCGGAGTGCGCGTGGGCGATGAGAGAGGCGAGGTCGTCAGCGCTGGCGGGGCGTTTGGGGAGGATGGCGGGGGCTTGAGTCACCGAGGGCTCCTGAGATTACTGCGGGATGTTGTGTTGGGGGTGGAGGAGGTTGATGTCGAGGTTGTCACGGGGGAGGACTTTGTAGGGGTTCATGATGTCGACGGGGACGAGAGCGTGGCGGATGCGGTGCATGGCCTGGAGGTCCTGGGGGGCGAACATGTGGCGCATGTAGGGGAGTTTTTCGATGCCGACGCCGTGTTCACCGGTGACGGAGCCGCCGATGGAGATACAGTAGCGGAGAATTTCGCCGGAGGCATCGAGGGCGCGTTGGACTTCGGCGGGATCGTTTTCGTGGTACATGAGGACGGGGTGGACGTTGCCGTCACCGGCGTGGAAGGCGTTGGTGATGCGGAGTTGATATTTGGAACAGATGGAGGCGATGTGGGCGATGACGGCGGGGAGTTTGCTGCGGGGGACGCAGGCGTCCTGGGTGCAATAGCTGGGGCTGATGCGGCCGATGGCGCCGAAGGCGCGGCGGCGGGCGGACCAGAGTTCAGCGCGGCGGAGGGGATCGCTGCCGCCCTGGAAGGTGACGACGTTGTTTTTGCGGGCGAGGGATTCGATGTGGGCGAGGTCTTCATCGAGGCCGAGGTTTTGGCCGTCGACTTCGATGACGAGGACGGCTTGGGCGGAGGCGGGGAAGCCGACGTGGAAGGCGTCTTCGACGATGCGGACCATGGAGCCATCCATCATTTCAAGTGCGGCGGGGACGATGCCGGCGGCGATGATGTCGGCGACGGTTTGGCAGGCGTTTTGGGTGGAATCGTAGATGGCCAGTGCAGTACGGAAGGCGCGGGGGCGGGGGGTGAGGCGGCACCAGACGCGGGTGACAATGGCGAGCGTGCCTTCGGAGCCGCAGAGGAGGCCGGCGAGATCGGGGCCGGAGGTGTGGCCGCGGGGTCCGCCGAGGATGTGGATGGAACCATCGCCGAGGACGACTTCGAGGCCGAGGATGTGATTGACGGTGACGCCGTACTTGAGGGTGTGGAGTCCGCCGGCGTTGGTGGCGACGTTGCCGCCGATGGTGGAGGCGCGTTGGCTGGAGGGATCGGGAGCGAAGTGATAGGGGGAGGAGGCGACGGCGTCGGAGAGGGCGAGATTGCAGACGCCGGCGTCGACGAGAGCGAAGCGATTGCGGAGGTCCAGGGTGTGGATGGTGTTCATGCGGACGGTGGAGACTTGGACGCCGCCGCTGACGGGGACGATGCCGCCGCAGAGGCCGGTGGCGGAGCCGCGGGGGAGGATGGGGATGCGGTGGGCGGTGAGGATTTTGAGGGTTTCGGAGACTTGGCGCGTGGAGGTGGGGAAGATGACGGCGAGCGGCGCGGCGCGGGGGATGGTGAAGCCATCGCATTCGTAGGGGAGGAGGTCATCGGGGTGGGAGATGATGTTGGCGGGGCCGAGGAGGGAGCGCAGGGCGTCGAGTGCGGCAGCGTGGGTGGTGGAAGGGAGTGGGGGAGCGAGGGTCACGTCAGTGTTTCTCCGGGTCGCCGCCGGTCATCCAGGGGATGCTGAGGAGTGCGACGATGGCGGCGAAGAAGCAGGCGCCGATGAGGCCGTTGAGGATGACGGTGAACATTTTTGGGCTCCGGAGTGTGCGATGGGGAGACTGTAACGCGGCGCTGGGGGAAAAAGAAGGCGGAATTTGGCGGGGTTTATTTGAAGCCCTGGGGGCCGCCATCCTTGAAGTATTTTTCACGGATGGCCTGTTCGAGGTCGACGCCGTTGATGTTGGCGAGCGTGCAGAGCCAGGCGAAGACATCGGCGAATTCGGCCTCGCGGTTTTTGGGATCGACGTCATGGAGTGCGGAGGCGAGTTCACCGACTTCTTCCATGAACCAACCAAACGTCGGCCAGGTGCCTCGTTCGGCGTCGCGTTTGCCGTAGCGTTCGCGGATGTGGGTTTGGAATTCTTGGATGGTCATGAGGGGGCCTTTCGTTAGTTACTGCAACCATTTTTTGGCGGCGCTGTCGGGTTCGAGTTCGAGGGCTTTGGCGGCAGCTTGGGCGGCGGCGGGTTTGTCGCCGGCGGTGCCTTGGGCGTTGGCGAGGCCTTCCCAGAAGTCGACGACTTTGGGCTGCAGTTCGGTGGTGTATTTCCAGTGCTGGATGGCCTGGGGGAGGTCTTTGCGTTCCTCGAGGATCTGGGCCATCAATCGATGGTTGATGGCATTGTACGGATTGATGCGGATGGCGCGATAGGCGGAGCCCTGAGCTTCGGCGAGTTGACCTTCGGCGCGGTAGAGGTCGGCAAGTTTTCGGGGGATGCGTTCGTCGCGTTGTTCGTGGCGCTGCAGTACGCTGAGCTGGGCGATGGCGTTTTTATTGTCCTTGCGGAGGAGGTAGATACCGGAGAGGCTGATGTAACTGGTGTCTTCAAGGGGGCGGACGTTTTGGAGTTGTTTGAACCATTTTTCGGCGGTGTCGAAGTCCTTGTCGGCCATGGCGAGAAGGCCGAGGCTTCGGAGGGCGACGGGGCGTTTAGGATCGGTGGCGACGACTTCTTCGAGGAGTTTGCGGGCCTCGTCTTTCTTTTTCTGCGCCTGGAGAACGGCGCCGAGGAGTTCCTTGGCGCGAACATGGGCGGGATCAGCCTTGATGGCGCGGCGGAGGAATGTTTCGGCTTCCTTGGCTTTGCCGGAACTGACGAGTAGCCAGCCCATTTTGAAGAGGGTGTCGGGGTCTTCAGGCTTGGTTTTAAGGATCGCATCGAGGTCGGCTTTTCGGGGCAGGGGTTCGATGGAGAAGCCCCAGTCTTCGACTTGCTTGCCGGCCCAGGCGAGGAAGTCCTGGTCCATTTCTTCCATTTTTTTGTTGTAGACCTTGGGCCAGGCCTGGGCTTCGGTGGCGCCGTCGCGGAAGGCGTGGAAGAAGGCGATCATTTTGTCCTGGCCGTAGGTTTGCGTGAGGAATTCGTAGAGCCACTGGCTTTGCATATAGGCGAGGCGTCGGTCCGTGGGTTTTTTGGGGCGGATGAAGCCCCAGTTGAGGTCGGCGATTTTGAAGAGGGTGCCGGCGCGGTAGTTACTGGCGAGAATGTTGGCATCGGACCAGTCACGCGGGGCGTGTTCCTGGGTGACGGCGGCGGCTTCGGTGAGCCAGTGAGGGACGCGGTTGTTGGTCATGGCGAGAGTGACGGTGTGGGTGTATTCATGGCGGAGGACGCGGGCCCAGTCGAAGGCGCCCATCATATTTTTAGCGGCGCCGCGTGGGACATCCATGGCGATGACGTTGCCGGTGCAGGCGCCGACGGTGCCGATCCAGGGGAGGCCGGTGGTGCGGACGCCGAATTGTTCGTGGGTGGGGAAGTATTCAATCTGCGTGGGGGCGGAGAGTTCGGTGATCTGGAAGTAGCTCCAGATTTCCGGGCGGATGGAGTCCATCCATTCGACGGTGAGTTTGGCGAGGACTTCATCGGGGGTGTCGTAACGGATGATGAAGGCGGGGAGAGTGGAGCCTTCCTTGAGACGGGAGGTGGATTCTATTTTCTGGAAAGCCTGAAGGATTTCGAGGAGTTTGAGCTGGTTGTAGGCGCGCATGTTGAAGGGGTCGATGGCGAAGGAGCGGTTGTAGGAGGTTTGGGCCTTGTCTTCCTGGCCGGTTTCGAGATAGAGCTGGGCGAGTGCGGAAGGGGGTTCGCTCCACCATTGGGCGAGGGATTGGGCCAGCGTGTAGTATTTTTCCGCTTCGATGAACTGACGGGCATCGCGGAGGATTTCAGCGGCTTCGAAGATCGCGACGGGGTGGAGATCGCCCTCGATGGTTTTGATGGCTTGAAGCTGTTCGGCCATCTTGGTCTTTTCATTGAGGAGGTAGTAGGCCCCGGCGAGCCAGCCACGGGCTTCGGGCATGCCGGGGTTTTTGCGGACGGCATCGAGCAGGGGCGGGAGGGCGCGCTCGGGGGTGCGTTCTTTGAGGCGGAGGCGACCCTCGTAGGCGGAGACCTGGGCGATTTCAGTTCGGGTCTTGAGGTCATCGAGTTGCTGATGCGCGGCTTCGAATTGGTAGCCGGTGATGGCGAAGTCGAGCGCGAGGAAGCGGGCTTCGAGGGCGTTGGGGTTGAGGTCGAGGGTATCTTTGAGGGCGGCGGCGGCATCTTTGTTATTGTGGGAGTCAAAGAGGACGCTGGCGGTGAGGAGGTGAGCGGGCCAGTAGCTGCCATCTTTCTGGACGACTTCGCCGAGTCGCTGGAGAACGGAGCGATGGACGTCCTTGCCTTTGCTGGTGAGGACGCTGACGCGGTGTACCGCCCAGGTGATAGCGGTGTAGATTTCGGGATCTTCGGGGAGGTCTTTGCTGGCGAGGTCAACGATTTTGCCATAGTTGACGATGGCGGGGCCGTAGGAGGCTTGTTTTTCGAGCACTTCACTATAGAGGTTGTAGACAACCAGGACGTCCGCGGTGACGGGTTGGAGCTTGGTTTTTTTTTCGATGAAGGCTTTGAGGAGGGTGGAGGCTTCATCCGTTTTGCCGCGCTGGAGGAGGTTTTCGGCCTGGAGGCGGATCATGTGGGAGGTGGCGCGTAAATCCGCTGGGAGGGCGGCGAGTTTGTCATCGAAGATTTTGTACTTGGCTTCACGTCCCTGGCGGAGGATGGACTCGAGTTCGCCGGCGAGGTATTCGGGATTTTGGGGATCGTCTTTGAGGAGGAGTTCATACGCGGCTTGGGCTTTTTCATACTGGCCGTGGAAGAGGAGTTTGCCGGCGCGGACTTCGGGGGTGAAGTAGGGTTGATCGACGAGTTTTTCCCAGAGGCCGGCTTTGGCGGGCTGGGCGAGTTTCTTGAGATCGCGGACGAGGTCGAGGTTGGAGATGGCATTGCGGACATCGGCGGGGTCTTTTTTGACTTCCTTTTTGGGTTCTTCGTCTTTCTTCTCAGTTTCATCGGTGTCGGTGTCGGCCTCCGCGCGGAGTTCGTCGGCGTGCGGTGAAGCCCCGACGACTTCTTTGACGGCATGCAATGACCGAGTTTCGCGCGGCGAACCGTCGACCGCCACGTCGTCGATCTGGTCGGCCCAGGCGGGGACGGCGGCGCAGATCACGCTGCAGAGGATGAAGGAAACGAGGCGATTCGATTTCATAGTGTTCTCCGCAAATTGAAAGCAACGGCAGGTTGCAGATCGGCGTATCGGGAGGCCGGCATGACAGAAGGTCAGGCGATGCGTCGATGGTAGACAAACCATTCGATGAGCAGGACGGCGATGCCGGCGATGGCGAGCCAGTGCCAGATTTCTTTGTTCACACGTGCGACGCTGTCGGTCTCTTCTACGTTGCCGCCGGAGGGTGTCTGTAACGAGAGGGGGGCGACGGCGGATTCTGTGGGGCTGAGGAGGTTGACGGCGAAGGTGGAGCGAGCCCCTTTGGACTGGACTTCGTAGAATCCGAGGCGATCGGTGCCGGCGAAATCGGCGGTGCCGGCCTTGGTAGTGAGTTCGAGGGTATCGCCATCGGGGGTTTCAATGGTGGCTTTGTCGGCGAGGTCCCAGAGTTTGGCGGATTGGCCGGAGGCGAGGAGTTGGGGCAGGCCGATGAAGTGGCGGGTGCGGGTTTGTTCGACGATATTTTGCAGGAAGACGAGGAGGGAGGACTGCTTCCACCAGTTGCTTTCGAGTTGGACATTGAAGCTGACGAAATAGCGGCGCTGGGAGCCGTAGTCTTTGTAGGAAATCAGCGGAGCTTCGGGGGACCAGACGAGTTCGACGGCTTCGGGGTCGCGTTCGAGCATGAGGGAGTGGGAGATGCGAAGTTCAGAGAGGTTGACGTAGCGCAGGGCGGGGTCTTCGCGGCGCCAGTTGAGAACGGGGGGATTTTCGAGTTCGGCCGAGACGGAGAATCCGCCGGCGCTGGTGGGGGGGCGGACGAAGAGCATATCGGCCTTGGGGAGTTGCTCTTTGGCGGGGGCGAAGCCATCGAAGATGATCAGATCTGCAGGGAGGTCGGGGGTGTATTTGTCGGGATCGACAATCATGCCTTCGACGTCCATGATTTTGCTGGCGCTGCGGAGGAAATTTTCGAGGACGGCGCTGCCCTTGGTGATGAGAGAGACGCGAATTTTACGGGGAGGTTCGAGCAGGCCGAAGGCGATGTTATCGAGGGGAAAGACGTCGCCTTCGGGATCAACGCGGACGAAGAGTTTGCCGGGATCGGAGACGACGTGGTCGAAGACGGTGCCGCCCTGGGAATGCGGGGGGAGGGTGACGAATTTGGACTGGCCGGGGAGGAGGTCATCGGGTTTGCCGTAGGCGAGGAGGACGGCGACCTTGCGTTCGACGGCGGCGGCATTGGTGAGGCCGACGAAGACCTGGTAGGTGCGTTTTTCTTTGGGGACGGGGGTGATGGAGAGGCGGGTGACGCCGACACTGGCGTCGGAGTCGCCGATTTTGATGAATTTGAGAAGTTGGCTGCCTTCGGCGGTGCCCATGACATCGGGGACGCGGACGCCTGCGCCATCGGAGAAGAGCCAGACTTTTCCGGCGACGACGGACTCGGTGGTGAAGGCGGCGGGGATGGCGTTGGGGTTGCCATTGGTGGGGGATTTGCTGTCGCCGCCCATGGCGCGGAGGCTGGTGGCGGCGAGGAGGAGGCTTTCGGAGAGATCGCTGGGAGTGTCGGAGGGTTTGATTTGTTCGATGAGGTTTTGGAGTTCGCTTTTGCTGGTGGAGAAGCCGCTGCGGGATTGGACCATGCCGCCGCCGTCGCCGATGAGCATGTAGCGATCACCGGGGCGCATGGTGTCAACGAGTTTGCGGGCTTCTTCCTTGGCGCGTTCGAGGCGGGTTTGGCCGTTGGGTCGGCCATCGGTGGCTTGCATGCTGGCGGTGGCGTCGATGACGATGACGCCGGCGCGGTTGCGTCCGGCAGCGCCCTGGATGACGGGGCGCATGAGGGCGAAGACGAGGGCGGCGAGGATGAGAAGTTGGAGCAATAGGAGGAGGTTGCGACGGAGTTTTTGGAAAGGGGTGCTGGCGCGCATGTCGGCGAGGGCTTTGGCCCACAGGAGGGTGCTGGAGACTTGCAGATCGGGGCGTTTTTGGCGCAGCAGATAGAGGACGACGATGGGTATGGAGATGAGGCCCATGAGGGCCCAGAGGGGGGACAGGAAACTTGGCCAGGACATGCGTGCTCCCAACGCGTGGAGTTATTTTGTCATATCATAGCCGATGCGGAACTCTTGCCCCACAGGTGATTGATGAGTATTGCCAGTTTGCCGGAATCGTTCGACATTGCCCGGGAATTTCCGATCGTGGAGCGGTGGGATTTTTTCAATCATGCGGGGGTCGCGCCGCTGTGCGCACGGGCGGCGCAGGCGCTGCGGGTGTATGCGCAGCAGGCCGAGGAAGATGCGTACATCAAGGGGCGGTGGTACAAGCAGGCGGAAGTGACGCGAGCGGCGGCAGCGAAGTTGATCCATGCGACGCCGGCGGAGATCGCGTTTATCAAGAATACATCGGAGGGGCTGGCGTTTGTGGCCAATGGGTTGGAGTGGCAAGCGGGGGAGGAGATTGTGTCGACGGCGGTGGAGTATCCGGCGAATGTGTATCCGTGGATGGATTTGGCCCAGCGGCTGGGGGTGAAGCATATCATGGTGCCGGAGCGGGAAGGGCGAATTGTGATTGAGGATTTGCTGGGGGCGGTGACGGCGCGGACGCGGATGATTGCGCTATCGCATGTGGAGTATGCGTCGGGGTATCGAAACGATGTGGCGGCGATTGGGAGGTTTTGCCGGGAGCGGGGGATTTTGTTTTGCGTGGATGCGATACAGTCGGTGGGGGTGGTGCCGGTGGATGTGGAGGGGATGTCGATCGATTTTTTGTCAGCGGATGGGCACAAATGGATGCTGGGGCCGGAGGGGTTGGGGATTTTTTATTGTCGAAAAGAGTTGTTGTCGACGTTGCGGGTGGAGGTGGGGTGGATGAATGTGGTGAATGCGACGGATTATGGGAATATTGACTTTACATTGCGACAGGATGCGCGGCGTTTTGAGTGTGGGTCTTATAATATACCGGGGATTTTGTCGTTAGGGGCGGCGTTGGGATTGATCAACGAAGTGGGGATGGAGTGTATATGGGGGCGGGTGAGGGGGTTGACGGGGTATGTGGTCGAGGGATTGAGGGGGACAGGGTATAAAGTGGTGTCTACGAGGGGGGG
>JBBRWV010000026.1:0-31659 GCA_038248985.1 Phycisphaerae bacterium | reverse complement strand
CCTTGCTCGTAGCGTGTTCCCAAGTACTGGTAGCCACGCAGGCCCCACCCGTGATACAACAAGCTGGTGGAAATGTTCTGGACTCCTTTCTGAAGTGGTGCAACTCCCGAGGAGACAGACATGTCCACCTTTATTCAAGTCTACCTACGCTTTAACCGGATGAACCTCAATTTTCCTATCAGTGAGGCACGACCTGCCCTGATTCACGAGCGGATAATGGGGTCAGGTCTTGTCGGGCTGTTGCCCAAATGGCTTTTGACGGGTAACTTGTGCAAAACGCTACCAATTGGCCGACAAAGCATCCTGATATCATTGGGGTTTTGAGTGAAGATATTTCACAAAGCCAGAGAAATCGGTTTGGGCAACAGCCCGTTGTATTTCAACATAATTGAAGCAATCAATAGTCTCAGATTTAAATATTGAGATTCGCACCGGCTATTGATTACATCGCATCGGAGCTCAGATGATCATCAGGAATGAAGAAAATTCGGACGTTGAAGCGATATCAGAAATCACCATTGCAGCATTCGAGAATCACCCGGTCAGCAAACAGACGGAACAATTCATCATCAAAGCATTGCGGGCAGCTCATGCCCTTGCTGTTTCGCTGGTTGCTGTGATTGAAGCTAGAGTAGTAGGCCATATCGCGTTCTCCCCGGTAACCATTTCTGGCCAGAGCGGCGACTGGTACGGGCTTGGTCCAATCTCCGTGCTGCCGGTCTGCCAGAAGCAGGGCATTGGAAAAGCCCTGATGCACGAAGGATTATCCGCATTGAGAAATCGAGGCGCAAAGGGCTGCGTGCTTGTAGGCCCCCCTGACTATTACAAACGGTTCGGCTTCAGAAATATCCCGGACTTGATCCTGGAGGGGGTTCCCCAAGAGTACTTTCTTGCTTTGCCATTTGGGGAAAACAGGGCCAACGGGGTCGTGATGTTTCATGCAGCTTTTAGCGCAAAGGGCTAAGACTGGCCACACGGCGGTATTGCTCAAGGAAAAACAGGGCAAACCCCCGCACCCCCTATTCTCCCGCGCGCCCCTGGCGAAATCAATTTCCCTATCAGTGATGTCGAAATGGTCGCCCCAGCAGGCGAGTTCGAGGCCGTCGTAGCCGAAGGATTTGATTTTTTGGCAGAGGGTTTCGAACGGAAGGTCGGCCCACTGGCCGGTGAAGATTGTAACGGGGCGTGCCATGGTGTAGCTCCTTTTTGCATATTCTAGCGGAACGGTACTGGACGTAAAGATGCAGGCAGAAGTCACGAGGAGGATTGGCCACAGTCGGGCACAGACCGCCCGATTGGGGGAGCGTTTGCTTGTCGGGGGGGTTGGGCGGAAAATAGATCGTATTGATTTCAGGGAGAATGCTGATGGACGTGACGGCTGGCGGCCTGGTGCGCGGAACGGTGGGGAGTTTTCAGGAGATGGCGGAGCGGGTGGATGCGGAGTTGGCGTTTGCCAGGGGGTTGTGTGATCTGCAGAAGCCGCGTGTGCTGGCGTTGGATGAATGTGTGAAGGAGGCGGAGGGGATGGTGCGCGGGGTGATGGGGGCTTCGAGCGTGGAGACTTTGCGGGAGGGTGTGAAGCGGATTGAGGCGGTGCTGGCGCCGGTGGGAAAGATCGCGAAGCAGTACACGCTGTACTGCGTGGGGCACGGGCATATTGATATGAACTGGATGTGGGGCTGGCCGGAGACGGTGGCGGTGATCAATGACACGATGATCACGGTGTTGAAGTTGATGGAGGAGTATGGGGGATTTTGTTTCAGCCAGAGCCAGGCGAGCATTTATGCGGTGCTGGAGAAGCACAACCCGGAGCTGTTGGCACGGATTGTCGAGCGGGTGAAGGAGGGGCGGTGGGAGGTGACGGCATCGCATTGGGTGGAGGGCGATCGCAACATGGTCAGCGGGGAATCGCTGACGCGACACGTGCTGTACACGCGGCAGTACATGCAGAAGTTGTTTGGACTGTCGCCGGAGGATGTGCAGATCGACTGGTCGCCGGACACGTTTGGCCATCCGGCGTCGGTTCCGATGTATCTCGTACGGGGCGGGATCAAGTGGGTATATCTGCATCGTCCGGGGGCGATCGGGGTGGAGAGGCCGGGGGCGTTCTGGTGGAAGTCGCCGGACGGGTCGAAGGTGCTGGTGCGGAACGACATGGGGCAGGGCTACAACGGGACGTTTACGGGCGCGGTGTGGAAGCCGTTGTTGAAAGACTGCGCGGAGACGAGGCTGAAGTTTGGGATGTTTGTGTATGGCGTGGGAGATCACGGCGGCGGGCCGACGCGGCGGGATTTGTCGCGTGCCATTGAGATGAACAGCTGGCCGATTTTTCCGAACCTGACGTTGGGCAGGGTGCGGGATTATTTTTCGCGGCTGCAGGCGGAGGGGGCGAATCTGCCGACGTTGGCGTGCGAGCTGAACACGGAGTTGACGGGCTGTTACACGACGCAGGCGCTGATCAAGCGGTCGAATCGGATCGCGGAGAATCGTTTGACCGATGCGGAGGCGTTTTGCACGCTGGCCAGCGTGGCGGCAGGGCGGGCGTATCCAGCGGAGCGTTTTGCGGAGGCGTGGAAGAGCACGTTGTTCGCGCATTTCCACGATATCCTGCCGGGCTCGAACGTGCATGACAGCCGCACGCACATGCACGGGATGTTTCAGGAAACGATGGCGACGACGAGCATGATCGAGACCGCGGCGCTGCGCGCGGTGGCAGGGCTGGTGAACACCGTGGTGCCGGGGATGGCGGTGGACGAGGCGGCGGCGATGTCGGGGGAATCGGTGCTGGGAGCGGGCGTGGGCTATGGCTCGGAGCGGAATATCGTGTACGCCGCGGAGCAGACGGCGGGCGGGGCGGCGCGGCCGTTTGTGATTTTCAATCCCACCGCGTGGGAGCGTGCGGAAGTGGTCGAGGCGGTAATCTGGAGCGACAGTCCGCGGCCGGCCAACATGGCGGAGATGCGGCAGCGGGATTACAGCGTGCGCACGCCCAACGGCGACATTGTTCAGTCGCAGGTGGTGGATCGCGGGAAATACTGGGGACATGGGTTTACGCGGTTGGCGTTTCCGGTGAAGGTGCCGGGCCTGGGGTATGCGACCTACACGGTGCTGGAGCACTCCGTTGCGACGGCGGAGCGGGCGGCGGGGCAGACGACGCGGCCGCACCATTGCAGCTACCTGATTCACGAGCGACGTGAAGAGGGGATCGAGAATGATCTCGTGAAGCTGGTGCTGGATCCCATGACGGGTGGGATTCGGTTGCTGCAGGACAAGCGCAGCGGCGTGGCGGTGATCGATCGCAAGGGTGATGCGCCGCTGATGGAGTATCTGATCGAGAAGCCGCACGAGATGTCGGCATGGTTGATCGACAACGTGTACCGCCGGGAGGTGCCGCAGGTGGTGGCGATTCATCGGAAGCTGGATGGACCGTACAAGGCGACGCTGGAGGTGCAGCTGAAGATCGCGGAGTCGGAAATCACGGTGACGTTCGAGTTGTGTGCCGGCGATCCGCGGTTGTATGTGCATTTGAATGCGATGTGGTTTCAGCGGGGCGGGCCGGTGGTGGGCGTGCCGAGCTTGCGGATGGGGCTGGCGACGATGCTGGAGGGAGCGCAGGCGACCTACGAGATTCCGTTCGGGGCGATTAAGCGTAATTTGAACAACAATGAGGAACTGCCGGCGATCAACTGGGCGATGGTGCAGGGGAAGATTGGCGGAAAGACGGCGGGCCTGTTACTGGCGAACGACTGCAAGCATGGGCATTCGCTGGACGGTGCGACGCTGCATCTGACGTTGATTCGCTCGGCGTACCATCCGGATCCGCTGCCGGATTGCGGGCAGCATGAGGTGCACCTGGCGGTGCTGCCGTTTGTGGGCGACATGGATGCGGCGAGCGCCATTCGAGCCGGTCGCGACTTGAACAAGCCGCTGCGGGTGGTAAGTACGGCAGTGCATGATGGCAAACTGGCGGCGGATGGGTCTGCGATCAGCGTGGACAACGCCGCGATTATTCTGGCGGACTTGAAGCAGGCGGAGGATCCGGTGGGTGTGGTGTTGCGGCTGCTCAATCCCACGGACGAGGTGCAGGAATCCGTGGTGCGGCTGGATGAAGCGTTGATGGGGAAGTTTTCGCGTGCGGTGGAAATCGACCTCATGGAGCGTGCGATCGAAGGCGGGGCTCTGCGATTGACCGGCGACAAGCTCACGATCCAGGTGCCGGCGCGGGCGCTTGCGTCGGTACGGTTGTCACGATGAACGATATTGCACGAGGTGAATGATGCTGACGGCGGCGCAAAAACAGAAGTACCGGGAGCAATGCCTGGCGATCCTGCGGCACACCGGCGTGGTCCTGCGGCGGGAGAATCTCCAGCACGCGGCGCAACTGACCACCGGGGAGGAGATGTTCCGGCAGATTGTCGAGAGCGAGGGCAAGGCAGTGCTCTGGGCCTCGGATTGCGAGCAGTTGGAGTTAGACTGGTCGGGGAAAGCGTGCCTGGCGACAACGCCCCAGGGCCAGGCGACCACGCGGATGTATGCCAGTGCCGACGGGGTCTTGGTGCCCGCGACGACGCAGGCGGAGAAGGACAAACGGCAGGAGACGGTCGAGAAGTGGCGGAAAGCCACGCCGCGGCGCAGGCGGGGAAAGCTCTAGCGTCTGCCGGGGGTCAAGCCGGGTTCGGACCAGCGTTACAAGCAAATCTACGTCACGGTGTTCTATGACCAGCCCCAGGCGCATCGCCTGGTGGGCGTCACGCGGAAACAGGTTCCGGGGCTCAAGAAATTGCTCAAGCGTGACGCCGAGCGTGTGGGCATCCTTGATGCCAAGGAACGCGTGGGCATCATCGACGGGGCGGTGTGTCTCAAGAGCACTCTGGAGGAGGTGCCCCTGCAGGGGATGGTGCTGGACTTTTATCACTTCAGCGAGCACGTGGGGAAGGCGGGCGTTTTGACGCTGGGCAAGGATACGCCGGAAGCTCAGAGCTGGCTGGAGAAGGTTCTGCACACGGCGCGGCACCAGGGATATGGGCCGTTCTTCCAGCAGCTAATCGACTGGCGAAGTCCGCTGCGCGGCGGCAAGCGTCAGGCCGCCGATGGGCTGTTAGGCTACGTGGCCCCGCGTCAGGAGATGATCCGCTACGAGCAATGCCAGGCCAAGGGCTGGGACGTGGGCAGCGGGCCAATGGAATCGATGTGCGGGGTGGCCACCGACCGGATCAAGGGTCGCGGCCGGCGATGGGACTTGGATAACGCCGAGGCCGTCATGGCTTTGAAAGCTCTATATCAGAGCAGTGGACTATGGGACCGCTACTGGGTCAATGCCTTCCACCATCTAAATTGACACCCCCCGAAAAAACGGGCACGCCCGGTGGAAAGGGCGGGGTGTCACTTGCTTGCCCTTGCCCCCTAAACCGCTACACTTACCACCTAAATTCGTTTTGCTACCTTGCTTACCGGAGCCATACACGCATGGATGGTGTATTGATCTTCAAGATTCTTCTGGCCGTGGTCCTTGTGCAGATGATCCTGGGCGTTGTGGCGTACCTGATTCTGTTGGAGCGCAAGACGGCGGCGTGGATTCAGGATCGGTTGGGACCGAATCGCGTGGGGCCGCAGGGGCTTTTGCAGCCGATCGCCGACGGTATCAAGTTCATATTGAAGGAAGAATTCATACCCAAGAATGCGGATCGGATTTTATTTTTGATCGCGCCGATTGCGATTCTTACGCCGGCGCTGTGCGGGTTTGCGATGATTCCGTGGGGCGGGATTATTCAGGAAGGGACCTCGTTCTTTGGGTTGTGGGCGTTTCCGGCCGACACGCAGTTTATGGTTTCGGATGCGGGCATCGGGATTTTGTTTATCCTGGCGATGGCGGGGCTGGGCACATACGGGATCGTGCTGGGCGGGTGGTCTTCGGGCTCGAAGTTTTCGTTTTTGGGGGGGCTGCGGGCGACGGCGCAGATGCTTTCGTATGAAGTGCCGATGGCGCTGTCGATCATGACCGTACTGGTGGTGATCGGGACGTTGTCGCTGGCGACCACGGTGGAGAACCAGGCGGCGTATTTCAGCATTGCCGGCTTTGAGTTCCTGCCGAAGTGGAACATTTTTATCCACCCGGTGGCATTTTTGATTTTCTGCACATGCGTATTGGCGGAGGCCAACCGCGCCCCGTTTGATCTGCCGGAGTGTGAATCGGAACTGGTGGGCGGGTACCACACGGAATATTCGTCGATGAAATTCGCGTGTTTTTTCCTGGCGGAATACGCGGCGATGATCACGGGTTCGGCGGTGATGGTGGCACTCTTCCTTGGGGGGTGGCACCTGCCCTGGCTGGACAAGGTTATTTACGGGACGACGCAGCCCATTGCGGGGGGCTGGTTCGACAGCATGCTGAAGTTCACCGTAGTGTGGGCGAAGATCGTGGGCTTTTGCTTCTTCTACATGTGGATTCGCTGGACCATTCCACGTTTCCGGTTCGATCAACTGATGAACCTGGCGTGGCGGGGGATGATTCCGCTGGCGCTGGCGGCGTTGCTGATCACGGCGACGGTGGTTTATCTCAACAAGGCACACGGGTTGACCAACCCGCATCTGTGGATTTTTGTGGGCAACATCGTGCTGCTCGTCGGCGCCGTGACGGTGCTGGCGGTGCGACCGAAGTTGCAGGGCAACAAGCGGGTTCCGATCCGCAACAGCCGTTACAATCCGCAGTTTGCCAAGCAGTTGGCGGCCGAAGCGTTGGACGTGTAAACGGGCGCGGGGAGTTTTTTCAGGGGCGGGGTGCGGGGATGGCGCACTGTTGGAGCAACTCGCGCGGGGCGCCGATATCGGCCACGGTCACCTTGCCCGTGTGGGCATGGGCGGCGGTGAAGCCTTTTTTCATGCCGCAAAAGCTGATCGTTTCGGCGGCCTTTACAGCTACGCCGAGGGGGAGGCCGGTGTCGCAGTCGATGCCGCTGGGGATGTCGACGCTGAAGATTTTTCGGCCTGATTTGTGGAGCGCCTCGATAATCTCGCGGGCGAGGCCGTCGACGGGGCGCGACAGTCCGGTGCCGAAGAGGGCATCCACGAGCAGATCGGAAAGCGTGCCGTCCACGATCCAGTCGCGCAATTCCGCGTGGCCGGCGGTGATTTCTTCGACGGGGAGTTTCATGGCGTCGACGATTGCCAACTGGGTGGCGGCGGCGGCGGAAAATTTTCCGCGCTGGGCGGCCAAGAGCACCATCACATGCAGCCCGGCATTGTGCAGATGTCGCGCGGCCACCAAGCCATCGCCGCCGTTGTTTCCTGGGCCGCACACCAGGGCGATGCGCCCGCTGGAACGTTCCGCTTTCACGGCCTCGGCGACGGCGCGCCCGGCATTTTCCATCAGCACCAGGATGGGGATGCCAAACTCTTCGACGGCCCGCCGATCGATTTCGCGCAACCCCGCTCGGTCAAAAATCATCGCGGATTCCTTCATCGTGCGCATCGCGTACCTCCCGTCGAGAGATCAAGAGACAATCGCCGCCCGGCCTGCCTCCAGTTTTGATCGCAAATACTGGCCGGTGTAGCTTTTGGCATTGGCGACGATTTTTTCCGGCGTGCCTTGTTCGACGATCCTTCCGCCGCCGCTGCCGCCATCGGGACCAAGATCGATGATCCAATCGGCACACTTGATCACGTCGAGGTTGTGTTCGATTACCAGCACGGTGTTGCCCTGGTCGGTCAGGCGTCCGAGCACGCTTAAGAGATTGTGGATGTCGGCAAAGTGCAGGCCGGTTGTGGGTTCGTCGAGCACATAGAGCGTGTGGCCGGTGGCGGTCTTGCCGAGTTCGGTCGCGAGTTTGACGCGCTGGGCTTCGCCGCCGGAAAGCTGCGTCGAGGGCTGGCCGAGTTGGACGTAGCTTAGGCCGACATCGTTCATGGCCTGCAGGAGTTGCTTAATGTTGCCGAAGCTGTCGAAAAACTGCACGGCTTCTTCGATGCGCATGGCCAATACGTCGGCGATGCTCTTGCCGCGGTATTTGATTTCCAGAGTTTCGCGATTGAAGCGCAGGCCCTTGCAGACCTCGCAGGTGACGAAGACATCGGGCAAGAAGTGCATCTCGATGCGCTTGGTGCCCTGGCCCTGACAGGCTTCGCAGCGTCCGCCTTTTACGTTAAAACTGAACCGCCCCATTTTGTATCCGCGGATCTTGGCTTCGCGGGTCTTGGCGTAGAGCTGACGCACCAGATCCCATACGCCGGTGTAAGTCGCGGGGTTGCTGCGCGGCGTGCGACCGATGGGCGATTGATCAATCTCGATCACCTTGTCGACGAATTGGGCACCGGTCAGTTTCGCATGGGCACCCGCCCGCTCCTTGCTGTTGTAGAGTTTCTTGCGCAAGGCCTTGAGCAGGATTTCATTGACCAGCGTGCTTTTGCCCGACCCGGAAACGCCCGTCACGCACACGAATCCACCCAGCGGAAACTTCACGTTTAGATTTCGCAGGTTGTTTTCCTTGCAGCCGGTCACTTCGATGCACTCTTCCGTGTTGACCTTGCGCCGTTCCGAGGGCGGCACGATCTGGTATTGGCCGGTCAAGTATTTGGCGGTGATGCTTTCGGGGGCTTTGAGGATTTGATCGTAGGTGCCCTCGGCGATGATCCGTCCGCCGTGCGAGCCGGCGCCGGGGCCGACGTCGATGATCCAATCGGCAGCGCGAATGGTGTCCTCATCATGCTCGACGACGATGACGGTGTTGCCGATATCCGCGAGGTGCCGGAGCGTTTTGATCAGGCGGTCATTGTCTTTTTGATGCAGCCCGATGGTGGGCTCATCGAGCACGTAACAGACGCCCACCAGTTTGCTGCCCACCTGCGTCGCCAGACGAATGCGTTGGTATTCGCCGCCGGAAAGTGATCCGGCGTGACGATCCAGCGTCAGATACCCCAAGCCGACATCATTCATGAAGCCCGCGCGATTGCGCACTTCCTTGAGCACCGGCGCGGCAATGGCAGCCTGCTCGGTCGTTAGCTCCAACTGGTTGAAAAACTCCAAGGCTGCGGCGATCGTCAGCGCGGTTGCTTCCTTGATGTTTTTTCCGCCCACCGTCACGGCCAGGGCTTGAGGCTTCAGGCGATCGCCCTTGCACTTCTCGCACGGCTGTTCGCTCAAATACGCGTGCAGGCGGGCTTTGACAAAGGCACTGTCCGTACTTTCGAAGCGGCGCTGCAGCATCGGCATGGCACCTTCGAATTCATTCTTGTAGGTGGTCACATCCTTGGCGGTCGTTCCTTGCAGCAGAATCTTGCGGAGTTTGTCCGGCAGTTTGCTGAACGCCGTGTCGGGTTCCACCTTGAAGTCGTAGCAGAACTCTTTCATCAGACGGTTGTAGTACGCATTCATCCGCCGGCCATTGCGACGAAAAGGTTCGATGGCTTCGAGCACGCTTTTGTGCGGATCGGGGACGATCAGGTCTTCATCAAATTCGAGAATCGTTCCCAGGCCGCTGCAGACACTACATGCGCCGTACGGGCTGTTGAACGAGAAAAGGCGCGGCGATAGTTCTTCGAGCGAACTTTCAGAATGATCGGGGCAGGCGTAGCGACTGCTGTAGGAGTGATCGATCCATTTGCCGGCGGTTTCCACGGTGACGACCACGAGGCCGTCGGCGAGTTTCAGCGACAGTTCCACGCTATCGGCCAGGCGCGTGCGAATTTCTTCTTTTATGACGAGCCGATCCACCACCGCTTCGACGGTGTGTTTGAAGTTTTTGTCCATGGCCGGGGCGTTTTTGATTTCACTGACGGTGCCGTTCACGCGGCAGCGCACGAATCCCTGGCGGGTCATCGCTTCGAGCACTTCCTTGTGCGTCCCCTTCATGCCGCGCACCAAGGGTGACAAGACCATGATCTTCGTCCCCTCCGGCAGCTTCATTACCGAATCGACGATCTGCGACGCGCTCTGGGAGGAGATCACCTTGCCGCACACCCAGCAGTGGGGCACGCCGGCGCGGGCGTAGAGCACGCGGAGGTAGTCGTAGATCTCCGTGGTGGTCGCCACCGTGGAGCGCGGATTGCTGGAACCTTGGCGCTGCTCGATGGCGATTGTCGGAGGCAGGCCTTCGATTTCTTCGCAGTCGGGTTTTTGGATTTGATCCAGGAATTGCCGGGCGTAGGCGGAGAGGGACTCGACGTATTTGCGTTGGCCCTCGGCGTAGATGGTGTCAAAGGCGAGGGAGCTTTTGCCGCTGCCGGACAGGCCGGTGAACACGACCAGTTGATCGCGTGGTATCTCCACGGTCACATTTTTGAGGTTGTGTTCCCGCGCCCCGACTATCCGAATCACCTTGGATGCCATTACAAACTCCGCTAAATCGCACGGCCGCAGGCGTGCGTTTTGATACCCGAATGAATCCCGTATTGTAGCGATCAAAATCAGGGAAGAGCAAAACTTCCCAGACGCGGTGTGAGTTTGAGTCCGCGGGAGGCAATCTGTATCATTGGGTCAGCATTTCTACGCTCTGCCACTGCTACAAAAACGTGCGAGAAAATGCCTTAACCACGTTATGAAAGGCACCGGATGCCCTTGACTGATTTGCCGCCCCAAGCCGTGCCCGTGAGCACCGGCGATCCCATCAATGCGCAGATTCTGTCGGTCTCCGAGGATCGAATCCAGGGCTTCCTGCCGGACCCTTTTGGGCAGATCGCCCTGCAATGCGGGCTGGATCTTCCGATCGTCGTGGAGCGCATCATCGCGATGCTCCGCGCGGGCACCATCCGCCGCATTCGTCAGACGCTTATGGCCACCAACCTGGCCCAGGGATCGCTGGTCGCGTGGAAAATATCGCCGGAAAAACTCAATGCCGGCTTTGATTATCTGTGGCGCGATGACCCGTTTTCCGGGCACATTGTCATACGCTCGACGGATCGCGAAACGGCAGGCTCGGCGTATCGACTGTGGACGACACTCAAAATTCCGCAGGGGTTTTCCATCGAGAAGCATTGTCAGTTCCTGCTTGCGCAGACGGAGGCCGAACAGTTTCTGCTGATGCCGGCGAAGAAGCTGTTCGTGCTCGGGGTGGGCCATGTGCGGCGCCGTGCGTTGCACCCGGGGGAAAAGGCCGATCAACCGGCCGACGCCATCGGCACCGAGTTGGTCGATCTCTCATCGCTGGATTGGCGGGTGCTGGTAGCGCTCAAAAGAGAGTTCACGACGGAAGAGCTGGAGGCCAGTGCGCGCGCGGGGGGGCTTTTCTGGTCGGCCCGCGCTACGGAAGCGGGCGTCAGCCTCGCGGAGTTCATCGCGGTTGCCGCTTCGCTGCATGGGCGGAAAGTCATCGGCCGTTTTTCCACGTTTCTGGAGCATGTCAAAACCACGGCCTCTGGCGAGCGCATCACGCAGTACAACGGTTTGTTTCATTGGGCGGTGCCGCGGGGCCGCGAACTCGAAGCCGGGCGCGAAGTGGGGCGGCATTACTGCATGACCCATGCGTACTGGCGTGAAGGCGGGCCGGACTTCAATCAGGTCAACATCATGGGGGTGGTGCATGGAACGGAGAAGGAAAAGGTGCTGGCGCATAAGGCGGCCATTGACGCGCACCTCGCGGCTGTCGGCATTCCTGTTGCGTATACCAATGTGTTCTGGGGCGGGCGGTCGGAGATCAAGCCGAGCGAGATTTCGCCGTTTGCTTATGATGAATGGTGCCGCGCCAATTCCCTCAATCCGGAGACGATGCACGGATAAGCCGCAGATCCGCCCCGCGGGCTTTCACACGCCCGTGGCCTGGGCCCGATCGACCACTTCGCGCACCACACCGATCCGCGCGGCGAGTTGGTTTTCGAGCGCCACGGCGTTCTGTCTCATCAAGAGTGACTCCACCACCATGTCGCGCGTCTGATTCGTCACCGCCATGGAATATTGGCGCGGATTGGTCCAGGCTGCTTTCACATCGGGCGTTGTCTGGATGACGGGTTGGCCGTTCCACTTCCGCCAATCGTTGAGCACGGTCTGGGAATTATGCAGGTCGTTCACCAGCGCCATGACGGTACGCGACAGTTCAATTCGAATTCCCAAGGTCTGCATCTGCGTCACTATGGCCGCGCCGTCGTCGCCGCGCAACTCGCATAAAAAATCCACGAAATTCCGTGGCACATCGCGGCCGACGGCGAGCATTCCCAGGCCGCAGCCGTAGGGGATGTTGAAATGGGGATACTTCGCGGCCAGTTCCTCCCATAACTTCCAGACGCCAAAATCGCGTTCCCGCACCTGGGTGTCATGAAACAGCACTACCGCGCGATTGCTCAACTTGGGCAGCCACTGCTCGAAGTCCTGCTTTACGGCCTCGTAGGTGTGATGACCGTCGATGTGCAGAAGATCGATGGAGTTCTCGGCAAATTGCGGCAAGGCGTTGGGAAACTCGGCCCGGAGCAGGCGTGAGAAACTCCCATAAAGAGGATCGTGGGTGGCCTTGAGTTCGCGCAGGATTTCCGGTCCGTAGAAGCCGGCGTGTGCATCGCCCGTCCAGTTGTCGACGGCGGTGCATTGCGTGCCGGTGCGAATTTTCGCTGCGGCCTGGCAGAACGCCATGTAGGAATCGCCGCGAAACGTGCCAAGTTCGACAAAGGTGCGCGGCCGCAGCATTTTGATGAGGATCGCGGCGAGCGGGATATGGTAGATCCACGCCGAATTGTGGGTAAGCCAGTGGGGCGCCTCTGTCGCTTCGAGGTAGTCGCCCAGGTTGAACCGCATAAAGTACTCCAAGCCGCCGGTGCACTGCACACTGTTACTTAATCGTCTCCTGCTTCCCAAAATGTTTAGCCACAGTTACCTCCCCGGTCATTTTGCGGCAAAAACGAGAAAGCCCGGAGCAACGCACCCCAGGCTTTCTATCCCCGGTTCGGGGGAACACCAACGCACGCGCGTCAGTTCCCTTATTTCGGTTCCTTCGACTTCATCTCAACAAGACGCTGGCGGCCCAGCCCACCACCACCGGCACGATGGCGAGGGAAGCGACACAGATGACAAATACCCAGAGGAAATTGCGGGTCAAGGTCAGCGGTGGCATCTCGGGCAGGCGCATTTCTGAAGAGAGGGCACCTTGACTGAAACCATGTATTTCTTGACGTTGGGCCATTGTGCAACTCCTGTCATCCCTCGACATCACTGCAACACAGAGGCTGCTCCTATCCGCACACGGAATATTAATGCGAACGCCATGCCAGATGTGGGATGAATGGGCGATGATTGCTGTAAGCTGTTTTATTGCAATAGGTTATAGATCGGGTAAAGAGATATGTAGGTAATGTGCCCGGCGCGCCGACTGCTTATCTTCGTACCAAACCACCGGGCCGGCCGCCGCGGTTGCCTAGGTCGCATGCACTGCTTCTGGCACCGGGGCTTTTTCCACGAGCGGCGGGGCAGCGGGTAAGTCCGCTTCGGGAGGCCGGTGGCCCAGTTTCCGCCGCACCCATTTGCCGAAGTCATCAAACAGCGTGTACGCGACCGGCGTGATCAGGAGGGTCAGCAGCAGCGACAAAGCCTGCCCGCCAATGATCACTTTGGCCATCGACGCGCGACTGGCGGCCCCAGCGCCTTGACCCAACGCGATCGGCACCATGCCGGCCACCAGCATCACGGTCGTCATCAGGATCGGGCGCAGCCGCGTCTTGTTAGACTCCATCACCGCATCGAAAATTTTCATGCCCTTGGCCCGCAGGGTGTTGGTGTAATCAACCTGCAAAATGCCATTTTTCTTCACGACGCCAAACAGCAGGAACACCCCCAGGATGGCGTACAGGTTCATCGTCTGGCCCAAAATGATCAGCGACAACACGGCGAACGGAATCGTGAGCGGAATCGACAGCAAGATCGCGATGGGATGCACGAAGCTCTCAAACTGTGCGGCCAGGATCATGTACATGAACACCAGGGACAACAGGAACGCAACGAAGAACGCGTTCAAACTCTGCCCCAGCGATTTGGCCCTGCCCAGAAATTCCGCCGTGTATGCCGGGCTCAGTTCGCCGCTGGCCCGCATATCGTCGATTACTTTTTGTACCTGCTGCATGGCCGTGCCGGTGGGAAGTTTTTCGCGGCGTGCCCAAGAGAAGAACAGGAACTGATTTTCGCGGTTGTAGAACCCCAGGTTGGCGATCACGGTAATCTTGCGTTGCCGCTGAAAATGGTCGATCTGGGCCGGCCCGCGCGCTTCCACCAGTTGCGCCACGTTCGAGAGCTGGACCAGCCCCCCCACCGGCGACTTAATCATGGCGTTTTCAATCGCCTCGCGCGTGCTGCGATCGTTGAGCTCCCCGCGCAACCACACATCGTATTGTTCCCCATTGGATTCATCCTTGTAATCGCTCACCACCTGCCCGCCCACCAGGGTTTGCAGCGCCGCAGCCACATCGCGAATGTCCAGATTCAGTTCCTTGGCTCGAGTCCGATCAATTACCACCCGCAGTTCCGGCGTGCGTTCCGGCAGGGTCGTATCCACATCGCTCAAGCCGGGAATGTCACGCATCTTGGCGATGATTCGTTGGGCGGCATTATTGAGACCTTCGAGATCCGGGCCGCTCAGCGTGAATTCGAGATCCGCATTGGACCCCCCGCCGCCGATGGCCCCGGGCACTTGCGCACTCGAACGCAAGTCCGGGTATTTGGCGAGTATCTGCCGGGCCTCCGCCATCAACTCAAATTGCGTCAGTCCCTTAAAGCCTTCTTTCGACCGCTTTTCCAGGTCCACCATCTGCACGTAAATCGACCCTTTGGTGACATCGCCGGTGGCCCGGGTCAACTTTCCTGTGGTGTCCCCGATGGTGATCAGCGTGTGCGTCACTCCGTGCAGCGCACGCAGCTTGGCCGTGATTTCCTCAAACATTATCCGCGAGCGTTCCAGCGTGTATCCCGAAGGCGCGGTGATCGCCACTTCAAACTCGCTCTGGTCATCCTGCGGAATAAAATCAAACCCCAGAAAAGTGAACAGCCCCGGATAATTCGCCCAGCCCAGCGATTTCTGCTTCGCTGCAATCGCCGCGACCCGGTCTGCGGCATCCCCCGGCTTGGGTGATCCGGCAATCCATTTTCCCACCGGGAGTGGAAAGAGCGACATGACGACCAGAATGGCCGCCGCCACGATCACCCACCGCTGCCGCAGCGACCAGCGCAATAGGAGCAAGTAAGGTTTCTCCGCCACCCATCCGTAAATGCCGCCGCTATGGTGGGAGTGTTCACCGCGGGCGATCGCGGCCCGGGCCTTCTTGCTCAGCTTCAGAAACCGCGAGCACAACATCGGCGTCAGGGTAAAACTCACCAGCAGCGACACCACGATCGCAAACGCCATAGTGATGCCAAAGCTCTGAAAAAACCGTCCCACCGTCCCGGACATGAACGCGATGGGCAAAAAGATCACCACCAGCGACAGCGTCGTCGCCATCACGGCCGGGGCGATTTCCTTGGTCGCGGCGATCGCCGCATCCCACGCCGAATAACCCTTTTCTTCCATCCAGCGGAAGATGTTTTCGTGGACCACCACCGCGTCGTCGATCACGATGCCGACCGACATGACCAGGGCCAGCATCGTGATATTGTTGAAGGTGAACCCGGCTATCCACATCGCCAGAAACGTCCCGATGATCGACACCGGAATGGAGATCGAGGCGATCACCATGGTACGCCAGTCGCGCAGAAACATCAGAATCGTCAGCGACACCAGGACCGCCCCCAGGATCAGGTGATACTTCACCTCGTCAATGCTTTTTTCAATGAATCGGCTCTGATCGCGAATCACTTCCATATTGATGTCGCCGCGCCCCTCTACCGCGAACACCTTTTTCAACTCTTCCATCTTCTCCTTGACCGTCTTGATCACCTCGACGGTATTCGTCCCCGACTGTTTCTGCACCAGCAAATTGACCGTGTTCTGCCCATCCAGCAGCGCCAGGCTGCGCGGCTCCTCAATGGAATCCTCCGCGGATCCGATATCGCGAATCCGCACCGGTTGCTCCGCGATTGTCGCCACGATGATGTCGTTGAAATCGCGCGTGTCGGTGATTCGCCCCATCGTCCGCAATGTCAGTTCACGCGAGGTCTGATCCACGCGTCCGCCCGGCAGTTCCAGGTTCTGGTTCGCCAGCGCCGTCCGCACGTTGTCAATGCTCAAGTTGTACGCCCGCAGCTTGTCGGTATCCACCTTCACCTGCACCGCTCGCTTCAGCCCGCCGGTCAGCGTCACGTTGCCCACCCCGTGCAAGCTCGACAGCGATTGCGCAATCTGCTTGTCGGCGATCTCCGTCACCTCCCGCAAACTCCGCTTGCCGCTGATCGCCACGCTCATCACCGGCGACGAATCAATATCAAACTTGTCGATCACCGGCGCATCGGTGCCGGTGGGCAACTGGCCCAAAATTGCGTTGATCTTGCTCTGCACTTCCTGCTGCGCCACATCGCGATTTTTCTCCAGCACAAACCGGATCACCACCGTACTGATCCCCTCCTTGCTGGTGCTCGATAACTCGTCAATGCCCGAAATCGTGTTTACCTGCGCTTCGATGCGCTTCGTCACGCCCGTTTCCATCTCCTCCGCGGACGCTCCCTGCCGCGCCGTCGTGATAAATATGATCGGCAGATCCACATTGGGAAAGAGATCCACACCCATGCGCGAAAAACCCACCAGCCCCAGCACCACCGGCAACAAGATCAACATCGTCGTGAAGACCGCGCGTCGCACGCAAAATTCGGGCAGTGTCATACCTAATCCTATTTTTCAATTCTCGAATGTCTGATGCTCGCCGTGGAGGCAACCTAGCGTGGGTTTGTCGATGTGGAAGTCGTGGCCGCGCTCGTCGTTACGCTCTGAATCTCCACTTTGCTCCCGTCCACAAGCTTCGTCATCCCGCTGATCACCACCTGGTCGCCCACCTGGATGCCGTTGCCGCCGGCTTTTTCCAATTCCAGCCAGTTCCCTTCCTGTTGCCCCGTGGTCACATCGACCGCCTTGACCTTCGCCGGTTCTCCACCTTTCCCCGGCACAATCACGTACACCTTGTTCACCCCCACAAAACTTGTGATGGACTCCAGCGGAACCATCACGCGGTTCTTGTCCCGCGCATCATCCAGCGTCATCAGCACCTGGCCTTGCACGAACGATCCCGGTCGCAGCACGCCCCCGTATTTGTCGTTGTTCACCAATGCTTCCACCAGGAATGTCCGGCTGGCCGGATCCACGGATGGATCAATCGCCCGCACTGTGCCTTCAAAACTCTGCTTTGGATACGCCTCGACCTTGAACGTCACCTTGGCATCTTTGGCGATCGACGCCAGGTAACGCTCCGGCACGCGGGCCTGCAGCTTCAGCATCCCATCGGCCACCAGCGTAAATAGATTCGTCCCCTCGCGCAGGTATTCCCCGGAGCTCACCGTGCGCATCGTCACGGAATAGCTGGCAATCTGCACCCCGTCCGGCGTCGAACCGTCCGGCACCGTCACGACCGCATCCGTCAAATCCTTCTGCCGCAGTTCCATCGTTGCCTTGTCCTGCCGCGCCTTGGCCAGCAGCGACCGCGCCTCATCGCGCGAAACCTGCAAGTTGCTTTCAGCCACTTTGAAGGCGGATTCAATATCCAGAAACTCAAACTCCTTCATGACCTTCTGCTCATAAAGCCCCTTCGCCCGCGTGATTTTCTGCGTCGCATTGTCCAATTCACTCTGCGCCCGCTTCACCGGCGCCGTCTGATTGATAGCAAAATCCTGCCCTGGCACATCCTTCAACCCCAATTTCGCCAGCGTCTCCTGCAAAGCCCCTTCTGCCGCCCGCACAGAAAGCGCAAACCGCTCCTTCCCGATTTCCACGAGCACCGCTCCCGGTTTTACTTTGTCGCCCACATCCGCAAATACCTTGCTCACCGTCCCCGTCACGCGATTCGAGATCACCGGGCGCTCTACCGCAGCCAACGATCCCACGACGCGCACGGACCGTTCCAGATCCTGGCTTTTCGCCGTCACGACCGTCACGGCCACCGGTTTCGGCCCCGCCGCCTGTGTGGTGGCTCCACCCGCGTTCCCGCGGCCGCACCCCGCCAACACAATGGCTGTCCAGAGTCCGGCGCAGCCCCATAACCATCGCACCTGCTGATCCTGCATGTCTACGTTTCCTCTAGATTTTGCACCCAATAATCATTATCTGCTTGCATATAGTTGCGTCAACGAGAGAATCCTATCATAGCACAGCGATGTCACACCGTGTACTCCGCACTGTCTTTTCTCAATTTCCTGCCCATCCGCTAAACTACGGATTCACTCCACCTTCGACGCCTTACCACAAATGGAAACATAAGGAGCCCCCTATGCCACGCTGTCCTTCATGCAATGTCCCTATGACTCGCGTCGAAGGCGACACCCTTCGCGCCTGCACCTGCTCCAACTGTTTCGGCACATGGGTCAACACTACGGCCCTGAAACGTCACGTCAATCTCGAATCACGCAACCTCGCGCCTGCCTCCGAGGGCGATGCTTCGCTCCCCGACCTGGCCGCCGTCGTCTCGGAGTCCAACACGAAAAAAGAATTGCGCTGTCCCGAATGCGCCAAGCCCATGGCCAAAACGCGCTTCCATCACATGATTCCTATCAGCATCGACGTCTGCCGCCGCTGCAGCAAAATGTGGCTCGACGCCGGCGAACTCAATTTTCTCCGGCAGCTCTATCGCGAAATGGCCAACAGCGAAGACCCGCGAATCATCCAACTCCGCGAAAAAATCGCCAGCGTCAACCTCGATATCGCCAACCGCCGCTCCGACATTCAGCGAACTATTTCGAACGCCAGCGATTACTCCGACGGCGTCCACCTGCTCAGCGGCATCATCCGCGCGCTCGCCCGTGTCTAGGAAACGCTCTTCTTAACAGGAACTCCCTCCCGCATGTCCAGCCCCATCCGCATTACGGTCAGACTCTTTGCCCTCATGGCCGATCGCGCGGGCCAGCGCGAAATCCCGCTGAGCCTGCGCACGTCACGGCCCACGGTGGCCGACGCCCTCGCGGTCTTGCACGATTTGTTCCCCGCCATTCCCTGGCCCACCGGCACCATGCTCGCGCTTAATCAATCGTATACCACCGCCGCCGCTCCCCTCACTGATGGCGATGAACTCGCTATCATTCCCCCCGTCAGTGGAGGCTGACTTCGCATGGATTCCATCCGCCTGCAAAACCAACCCCTCGACGTCGTCGCCGCCATCGCCGCCGTCACTTGCCCCGAAGCCGGCGGCATCAATCTCTTCCTCGGCACCACCCGCGCCGAGAGCGGTGGGGGGGGTGGAGGCGATACAAATAGCGGGGGGGCTCCACAACTCCTCGCCCTCGACTACGAAGCCTACGAACCGATGGCCCTTGCCGAAATGCACAAACTCCTCGCTCACGCCCGCAGCACCTGGCCCATCACCCGCGCCATCATCTGGCATCGCCTCGGCCGCGTTGCCATTGGCGAATCCAGCATCCTCATCGCCCTCAGTTGCCCGCACCGCGCCGAGTCCTTCGAAGCCTGCCGCTACCTCATTGATGAACTCAAAAAATCCGTCCCCATCTGGAAAAAAGAAATCTTCACCGATGCCGCCCGCTGGCAAATGGAAAAATAAAAAAGCGTTGGCCTCCCGGCGCTTCCCGATACCCCTCCGAAGAAATCAAAAAGCGAAAGACCCCGGCCCCTTCCATTCCCCTCTCCGCTTTGCTAGCATCGGAGGAGTCACTGGGTCCACGCGGAGCGATATCGTCCATGACCGATTGGGATGAAGCAGAAAAACGCGTTGAAAAAGCCCACGAACTCTATGAGCGTGGCAAAATGGAAGAAGCTCTCGCCGAGCTTCAGGCCGCCATCGCCATCAATCCCTTTAACGCCGGCTGGTACTTCAACCTCGGCATCACCTACGACGCCATGGAACGCCCGGAAGAAGCCGTCGTCGCCTACCGCCACGCCATCGACATGGAACCCGAAGACGTCGAAGTTCTCACCGCCCTGGGCTGCGACCTTAACCGCCTCGGCAAATTCCCCGAAGCCATCGCCACGTTCCAGCGCATCGAATCCCTCGATTCCTCCCATGAAGCCGCCTACTGCTACCGCATCATCTCCTACAGCGAACTCGGCGATCACGACAAAGCCGAAGAAATGTTCTTCCTCGCCCGCCAGTACAAAGAAACCTGCCCCCTCTGCCTCTACAACATCGGCAACTCGCTCTACGCCCGCGGCAATTATGACAAAGCCCTCTGGTGCTGGCAGCAGGTTGTCGAACTCGAACCCGATCATGGGCAGGTCCACGCCCGCATCGCCGACGCGCTCTGGGCCAAGGGCCAGCTCGGCGAAGCCAAAACCCACTTCGTCGAAGAACTGCGCAACAATCCCGGCGATATCGATGTGATGCTCGACCTTGGCGAACTGCTCGTCGAAATGGGCCACCACCCGGCCGCCGCGGAAAAATTTCGTCAGGTCCTCGAGCTTTCCCCCGACGAAGCCACCGCCCAGTTCCACCTCGGCGAAATCTCCATGCACGACAATGACCCCACCTTTGCCCTCGAGCAATTCCGCACCGTCCTCCGGATTGATCGCGCTTTCCCCGGCGCGCATCTCCGCATCGCCCAGATCTATCACGGCCAGCGCGATGCCGCCGAAGCTGTCTTTCACGCCAACTGCGAACTGGCCCAGCAGCAAAACGAAGAGCAGGTCCTCAGCGAGCTGGGCGCACTGTTCATGGACATGGGCCAGCTTGGCTCAGCCGAGATAGCCTTCAACCGCGTCCTCACCGCGGACCCCGCCAACATCGCCGCGCGGCACGATCTGGCCGTCACCATGCTCATGGTGGGCCGCCTTGATGAAGGCATTGAGCACGCCCGCCACGTTCTGCGCATTCAACCCAAGTTCATGCTCGCAATGCACAACCTCGCCCTCGCCTACCTGCAGAAGCGTGACTTCACCCGGGCCCACTACTGGCTGCACGAAGCCCTCGACATTGACCCCAACGATGCCCAACTCGCCCGCCTCCGGACGCGCCTTCGCCTCGCCAAATTCTTCCACACCCTCCGCACCCTCCCCGCCAAACTCCTCACCCGCCGCTCCTAATCCAACGCTCCGAATTCCCCCCGTTTTCCGT
Organism: Phycisphaerae bacterium; assembly: GCA_038248985.1. Lineage (GTDB taxonomy): Bacteria > Planctomycetota > Phycisphaerae > WQYP01 > WQYP01 > JBBRWV01. The sequence continues at coordinate 10,566 of JBBRWV010000026.1, read as the reverse complement.
TCGCGCGATTTCCGTGGGTATTTTGCCCTTCGGAGCGCATAGGCTAGAATGGACTTACGAAATGAAAGGGCACGCCTATGACCGTACAAACCCTGACGCTGGGTAAGAGGAAGTTTGTCGTGGTCCCCGAAAAGGACTACCGGCGATTGCAGGCGAAGGCCGAGGAGATCAGCGCTCAGGACAAGGGCGACATCGCCGAAGCCAAGCGGCGGGAGCATGAGCCTTCCGTGTCCCTGTCTGCCGTGCGCAAGCGGTTGGGACTGTGAACATAAGCTACACCGTCAGCTTCAATGCCAGCGCCGACAAGGCGCTGGATAAGCTGCCCAAGTCGATATAAGCCCGCATGATTGAAAAAGCGCTGGCGCTGGCAGGTAATCCCCGTCTGCAGGGGGCCGTGAAACTCGCCGGGACCAGCGGCCTGTGGCGAGTTCGCATCGGCGATTACCGCATGGCCTATCTCATTGACGATCAACGACGCACCGTGGATATCCAAATTGTTGCCCATCGGCGAGAGATCTACCGCGGACACTGATCCCTCCCCCGCCATCCCCTACAATTCCTATCGGGATTGGGAGGAGATTGCCAAGCTTCTTCTCTCTTTCTCCCTCTCTTTGGCATTCTGTCAATTCTGACTCAAAAACGCCGCTTTTTTCCGCCCCAATCAGGCCTGATTGCTCAAAATCCTCCGCGCCACATCCACTGCCCCACCAACACTCGGCACCGGTTGGAGCGGGATACGCGTATTGCGACAGCGATCGATGACGACAATCTGCGACTCGTTATCCTTGGACGAAAGCACCACTTCCACCGGGCCGCGAATCTGCGCCGTGGCCAGGGCCTCGGCCGTGGGGAAGCGGATTGTCACCCCCGGATAGAGCATGCCGGACAAAATGATTTTGGAACCTAGGCATGTCAACAGGGATGCCCGCGACTGCTCCACCGCCGCAATGGCTTCATTGGATTGGGTCTCGGCCTCATCGGCGGCAAAAAGAAGCTCCGTGGCTTTTTCTTTCTGTGCCGCCGTCAGGGTCTTGGCCCGCGCCATGAGCGGGCCGACCGCATTGCGTATGTCCTGTGCCTTCTGGCGGTGACTTTTCGCCGTGATCAGTCGTTGTTCAATGGCGACATATTGTTCGTGGGGAAAACCCACTTCGAGAATGGTTTTCACCCCGGCCTCCGAGCCGGCGGAGTGGCACTGGATACCCTCTCGCGCGATGGCATGGCCGCCGACAATTGTGCCATGTTCGACCTTGAGAAAGCCGCCGCAGTAGAGATGGCTGTTGATGATTTCATTGGCGATAATCATGTTGCCGCCGGAAGTCGCCCGCGCATTGGTGACAAAGCGGGTCGTGATGCAGCCCCGCGCGCTGGCGTGGCCGCGTTCCTTGCCACAGATTCCATGCATTACATGCAGATCGCCTTCCGTGTGAACTTCGGCTGCCTCGATGGATCCATGAACGACGGTGTTCCCGGTGGTTCTGATCGTCGCGAGGTCCAGCACATTGCCGCGCAGCACCAGTTGGCCCCCGTAGGTCAGAATTCCGTTGATGGAATCAATATCTTCCGTAAGCTCGAGCACTTCTTCGATGTCGATTTTGTTTTGCCGCACCAGGACGCGGCCCGAGACATCGGAAGCAAACGCACCCTGCTTGGCATCCCAGGCGATATGTTTTCCCAGCCGCAGTTCCGCAAGAAGGATATGGTCCGGATCGCGCGGACATTCCCCGGGGATGTCCACACGACGCGCGATGGCCTGTCCGGCTTTGCACGTCAGAATGCCGCGGCGGGACATGGCCACCGCTGAGGGGTCGTCGGTATTGGGGAGGATCAACTGCACCTCCTGACGGATGGGCTGCGAAGCCGACGTGGGGGCAGTGTTATCGAGAACGGTCGCAATGGGTGTGATGCTCATGAGATCCTCCTGAGAGTGATCCTGCAGGGGTCCTAAGCAGGCACGGGCTGGCATTTTGCCATGGTCTGCTTAACCCGCTCCAGCAGGGAATCGGGGGTAAAGGGTTTGATTACGTAATTGTTCACTCCGGCTTTGATGGCCTCGATGATGCGTGCCTTCTCCGCTTCGGTAGTGACCATGATGATGGGGGTGGTCTTGTCTTTTTCACGCAGTCGCTTCACGAAGGTGAGGCCGTCCATGTTGGGCATGTTCCAATCGACCAGGAGAAGGTCAAAACCGTCGGGATGGGACGCTACGCACGTCAGGGCCTCCACGCCGTCGCCGGCCTCGGTGTAGATCGGATCACCGAGGATTTTCAGCACGTTCTTCTGGATATTGCGCATCGTGCGCGAATCATCAACCATAAGGATCTTCATAATTATTTGGCTCCTGGCGCCAGCGGCGCAGCAAATTGGGGTTTGATATTGACTTCCACGGCAAAGTCTCCGGCCGCAATATGGCAAGGAATGACAATGCACGGCACGCCATTCAAGCGGGCAACGGTGTGTCCTGAACCGAGAATGATGCTCGGTACGCTGATGAAGGTGCCACCGCCAAAACGGGTCTTGGCGCTGCCGGCGATCATGTTGGCCAGTTCACCGACGGCATCGGGAAAGTCCGCCGAATCTGGCGCGATGGCCATTCCCGCAAAGGCGTTGACAATGGCTTGCGCCGTGGATTGCTGAAAAGAAAGCACCATCGATCCGACGAATTCGCCGCTCAGGCCGATGATGCCCGAGACGTCATAGCTGGGGGTAGGGTTCTTTTTGAGCGTGGGCGGCCCTATCTCGACGGACATACCGGTCATGGTGCGGAGAACTTCCTGGATGGAATCCACGAAATGCACGATGAGGTGGCTTGTCCGCATGGCGGGTTGGGCCGGGGATTCTTCTACAGCAGACATATACACTCCTATTTGGTTGCGGACGCGACGACCGAAGCGGTATCGCGATCCAATTGACCAGCTAACTCCAGAATTTTTCGTGCGACGTTTGGCAAAGCGACCACGTGCTGAGCCGCGCCGCACTTAATCGCTTCCTGCGGCATGCCGAAGACCACCGAGGTCGCTTCATCCTGGGCCAAGGTCCGGGCACCGGCTTGAAGCATCATCAGGAGACCCTTGGCACCATCGGCACCCATGCCCGTAAGTATGGCGCCGACGGCGTTGCGTCCAGCGGCCTGGGCGACGGACTGAAACAGCACTTCGACGCTGGGTTTCTGGTGGAAGACTTCCGGTCCATCCTTGATTTGCACGTAATAACGGGCACCGGAACAACGCAGGAGCATGTGATGACCGCCCGGCGCCACGAGCACTTGCCCGACGAACACACCGTCGCCATCCTGCGCCTCCTTAACCCGGACGCGGCACATGGTGTCGAGGCGCTCGGCAAAAGACCGCGTAAAATTGGCGGGCATATGCTGGACGATAACGGTGCCGGGCGCATCTGCGGGGAAATCCGTGAGGATTTGCGTCAGCGCCTGCACGCCCCCGGTCGAAGCCCCGATAGCCAGGATTTTTTCGGTGGTGGTGGTGAGACTCGTACGGTGGCTCGGTTTCGTGACTCCCTTCGACAGGGGCGCTCGCGCGAAGAGATGACTCCGCGCGGCCGTTTTGACTTTCTCAATCAGATCGGCGGAGAGATTTTCCGCAGAGTAGGCGGAGCCGGGCTTGGCCTGCACATCCACCGCGCCGGCTTCGAGTGCTTCGACGGCCATGCGGGTGCCTTGGGAGGTCAATGAGCTGACGACAATGACCGGCATGGGATAATGTTCCATGAGGCGGCGCAGGAAGGTGAGGCCATCCATGCGGGGCATTTCGATGTCCAGCGTGAGCACGTCGGGCTTGAGTTCGACAATCTTATCGCGTGCGATATATGGATCCGGGGCGCTGCCCACAACTTCAATGCACGGATCCTTGGCCAACTCGCGGCACAGCATGTTGCGCACGCAAGCGGAGTCGTCGACGACCAGAACGCGTATTTTGCGACTGGGCGGTGCTGAAGATGAAGCCGTGGTTGTCACAGTTGGGACTCCTGCATGCGTATCGCCAGGGGAAATCCTTCGGCCATCAGAACAATGGTGTGGGGTTGGGCTACGAAACTCTGCCAAGCCGCGGCATCACGCAGTACCGTCGCGGTCGGCAAGCCCATTTCCGGGGCGTCATCGGGGGAATCGCACAGCCGCACCAGGAGCGTTCCTATAGTAATGTTGCAGAGTTCCTGCAGCGCGTCGACGGAGTGTTGGGCGGCCTCGGCAGCGCCGGGATCCATCGCCAGAATGGTGCATGCCAGAAGCTCTCCGAAGCCGCGCGACGTGGCCAGTTGAAGTTGCCCAGTGCCACCGCCGGACCAGGTGATCGACAGGCAGTCAGCCGCAGTCGGCAGGGGGACATCGTCGGCGAGGGGCTCGGGAAACATAAACGCCATAGTCTGGAGGGCCTCGGCGAAAGCTTCGAGAAGTAATTCAGGTGATTGAGGGCGCATGGCGATTCTCCATCAAGGGTACAACGAGATCACGAAGAGCTTCAGGGGTGCAGGGCTTGCGCAAATATCCTTTAACGCCGGCCCGCCGGAGTTCCAGAAGTCTTTGGCCATTGGGCTCGGCGCTGATTACCGCGATCGTGATCGGTGCCGTGGCGGGATTGGCAAGCACGGCGCGCGCCAGTTCAATGCCATTCATCTCCGGCATGTGCAGGTCGGTAAGAATCAGATCGACAACATGCGTTTGCAGTTGTGCGAGGGCTTCCTTGCCATGGCCGGCCTCCAGGAATTCCGTGACCGGAAGTCCGGCTAGTTGGATGGCCCGCTTGATCAGGCCGCGCGTGGTGGCCGAATCATCGACCAGCAGAATGCAGTATCCCATGAGTGAGTCTCCTTACAGGGTCGCGGTCAGGCCGCGGCTCTTGATGATTGTTGTTCCATCCGCGACGTGCAGGTAGAGCGTTCGTGGTTGTGAGCCGCCAACTTCTTCGGCCTTCAGCAACAGGCCGCGTTGCCAGAGAATTTTGCGGATGGCCGTGTGATTGCGCTTGCCAATGCAGAAGAGTCCCGAGTCATTGAGAATCTCCGCGCCGCCGGCGAGTTTGATCTGCAGTCGGCGCGCTTGGGCGCCCATGGACGTGAGCTCATTCAGCAGGGCGGCCATTCCCGTGTCCGCAAACATGCAGGGGTTTTCCTGGGCGCGGTTTGCATCGAGTGTGGAGGTGGGCAACTGGTAATGAAGCATGCCCGCGCAACGCGCCACCGGATCGTACAGCGATACCGCAATGCATGAGCCCAGCGAGTAAGTGACCAGGACATCTTCGATATCCTGCGACACGCGGGCGTCGGAAACATTGACAACGATATTCACAGCCAGAGGCTCCTTCAGGTCTTCAAGTAGATGGTCGGCTGGACGTAACGGAAACGGTGCGTGATGCCGGTCAAGGACTCCGAATGCCCGGTGAAGAGGAGCCCGCCGGGCTCGAGGATGTCGTAGAAGCGGGCGATGAGTCGCTGCTGAGTGGGCTTGTCGAAATAGATCATGACGTTGCGGCAGAAGATGAAATCGAAGGGGCCGGTGAAAGGCCAGGACTCCATGAGATTGAGGTGGGCGAAGCGCACCATCTCCCGGACGGCCGGGACCGGCTCGACGGCATGGACCCGCTTGGCGCTGGGTATCAGGTATCGTTTGAGCGGAGGGGGAACAGGCGCTGTTCGCTCGCGGTCATAAATGCTTTCTCGGGCCAAACGCAGAACGCGATTGGAGATGTCGGTAGCCAGTACGCGCGCCGTCATTCCGCGTGCGAGCGTATCGAGAAAGTCGCGCAGAATCAGGGCGATGGAGTAGGGCTCTTCGCCGGTGGAACATGCGGCGCTCCAGCCGCGGATTTGGGAGTGATTGCGGGTCCGTTTGCGAGTCAGGAGTTGGGGAAGGAATTCGTGGCCCAGGTATGTGAAGTGCTCTGATTCACGAAAGAAGCTGGTGAGGTTGGTACTCAGCGAATCGATGAGGGCGGAAAAGTCCGAGCCGTCTTTGTCCGCCAGCGCTTGATCCAGGTAATCCGTCAGCGATTCAAACGGACTATGCCGGAGCAATTTGGCCAGGCGGGCCTGGACCAATTCCTGTTTGCCCTCATGGAGATTGATGCCGCAGTGTGCGTAGACGGCGTCAGTGATCCTCTTGAGATCGTGCGTGGAGAGTGGATCGGGAGACAAAAGCATAATCGTTCAACTCCAAAGAAACAGGCACTGGGCGCTGGCCGCCGTGTCGACTGGGACGCCCTCCTTGGCATCCCAATCTTGGTGCGGCAGCTACTTGACGCTGCCGAAGTCGGCAAAGGCTTCTTCCTTGCCCGCCTGCTCATCATCGTCTAGGGGAATCATGTGCGTCGGAGCCTTCTTGGGGGAGGCCGATCGTTTGTGGAGTTTATTGGAAGGCATCTTGTGCGTGGGGGCGGAACGTCGACCGTCCGGAGCGCCGGCCTTGCCCTTGCTGACGTTATTCTTGGTGGCGCCGCCCACAAGGGCCACCAATTCTTCGACCACTTCGCGGAGTTGAACAGACTGGCTGGAGAGCTGTTCGGCAGCGGCGGCGGATTCCTCTGCGGACGCGGCATTGGACTGCGTAACCTTGTCCATCTCCGAGACGGCGGTGTTGACCTGGCCGATCCCCTGGGATTGCTCGCGGGAGGCCGCAGAAATCTCGCTGACCAGGCCGTTGACCTTGGTGGCGGCCGTGGTGATCTCTTCGAGGTTCTTGCCCACTTCGACCGCAATAGTGACGCCGTTCTTGGAGTTGTTGACACTTTCTTCAATCATGGCGGCGGTATTCTTGGCCGCTTCAGCCGAACGCATCGCCAGGTTCCGCACCTCTTCGGCGACCACCGCAAAACCCTTGCCTGCCTCGCCCGCGCGGGCGGCTTCCACTGCGGCATTGAGCGCCAGGAGATTCGTCTGGAAGGCGATCTCATCAATCACCTTGATGATCTTGGCCGTCTCCGCGGCGGATTTCTGAATATCATCAATCGCTGAAGACATTTTGTTCATCGCGTCATTGCCCTTGGCGGCGGATTTCTGCGTTTCATTGGACAGGGATGCAGCCTGTTGGCAGGTCTCGGCATTCTTCTTGGTCATCGAAGCCATCTCTTCCAGGGCGGACGTGGTCTCTTCCAGTGCCGCAGCCTGTTCGGAGGCGCCTTGCGCGAGGGATTGGCTGGACGAGGCAACCTGGCCAGCCGCGGCGCTGGTTTGGTCCGATCCGGCGGAAAGCGTGCCGGCGATGCGATTGAGTGTCTTGTTCACCGCGCGAGTGATCAATGTGCCGATGAGTGTGCCGGCCAGAACGGCGGCGATGACGCCGATGATCGATCCGGTCTTGCCGGTCGACACGGCGGTGGAAATTTGCGTGCTGGCATCTTCGGCGGATTTTTTGTTGGCCCCATTGAGGCTGATGGTCTGCTCGAGCAACTTTCTGAATGGGGGTACGAAGTCGCGGTGATACAGTTCCATCGCCTCCTTCTTCTTGCCTTCGCGGCTCAGCGCGAAAATTTTGTCGCGCGCCGCGCCATACGCCGCCCGTGCCGTCAATGTGCCCTCCAGGAGTTGGCGCTCGTGGGGGGCGGTGGAGATCGCTTCTAGTTCCTTGTAGGCCTTGGTATTGGCCTCGGCAGCCCCCTGAAGCCGCGTCTCAATCTTTTCCATGTCGGACTTTGTTTCCGCGATCACATGTTGAATGACCGCCGATCCGGCGAATTGGGTGTTGGCTTCAATCGTCCCGGCGGCAGATACGCCCGGCAACGCCTTCTTCGCGATGATCGTGGCTTGCGTGTCGATCGCTGCGATCCGCCAGTAGGCGAAGGCACCCATCGCCGCAGTGATCGTGATGCTTATGGCAAATCCCGCCAGAATGCGTCTTCCAATAGTCATAGACATGGTCTGTTCCTTTGTAGTGTCAACGCAAGTGGGCCTGCGTTGAGTGGTCAATAAAATCGGTCCGAAATGGATCCGTTACGCAAAACTTCGATTGAGTGTGCAATTAAGAAATGACTTAGGGGTGTTGACCGCGCTGCCGATCGTCAAACTGCTGATAGGCACTTCATTTGCGAAGCAAGTCCTGTCGCGTTCGATCTGGATGTTTACGCCATAGATGCAGGAGCTCAACCCGACCGCGTGTACCACTATGCGGTTTGAACTCTCATCTCGTTGGAAGTGTCCGGCGCACGTCGCACTCTCCAACTCCGGCGGCGGCATTAAGCCCGCCTGGCCGTAGTAGCCCACTTGAGAAAAGTTGGAGTTGATTGACGCGCCAGTGAGGTTGAACTTAGTTGGAATTGATACGACCCTGTCGCCGTTGCGCGACTGCACATGCTTCTGTAAAACCGCCACCGCCGGGTGAGATGGCGCTTCCGCCCCGGCCGCTTGCGCTGGCACCACGACGAAAGATAGTGCGATCAAGATATAGGTGCTCTTCGCGTTCATTATACAAATCTCTTGCAGAAGGCTTTTCAGTGAGCATGTGTACGACTTGAGGAACTGGACGTGGCTCACCGCAATGGTTCCGGCTGCCAGGGAGTTCACCGTGCCGCCGTGTCGACTGGGACGCCCTCCTTGGCATCCCAGTCGTAGGAAGGCAGCCGTTACTTGGAGTTGCTGAATTCGGCGAAGTTTTCTTCCTTGCCGTTCATTTCCGCATCATCCAGTGGAATCATGTGCGCTGGAGACTTTTTGGCCGACGCTGACCGTTTGTGAAGATTGTTGGTGGACGGCTTGCGGGTCGCCGCGGGAGTCCGACCTTCGGGCCGGCCGGTCGTCGTCGTGCCGGATTTGGCGACGCTTCCGACGAGCGCGACCAATTCACCGACCACTTCACTGAGTTGGACCGACTGGCTCGAGAGTTCCTCGGCCGCTGATGCGGACTCTTCCGCGGAGGCGGCATTGGACTGCGTAACCTTGTCCATTTGTGAGACCGCCGTGTTGACCTGGTCGATGCCCTGGGATTGCTCCCGCGAGGCTGCGGCAATTTCGCCCACGAGGCCGTTGACCTTCGTGGCGGCCGTGGTGATCTCTTCCAGGTTCTTGCCGACTTCGACCGCGATGGTCACGCCGTTTTTGGCGTTGTTGACACTTTCTTCAATCATGGCGGCGGTGTTCTTGGCAGCTTCAGCCGAACGCATCGCCAGGTTTCGCACTTCTTCGGCGACCACGGCAAATCCTTTGCCTGCTTCGCCGGCTCGGGCGGCTTCCACCGCGGCGTTGAGGGCCAGAAGGTTCGTCTGGAAAGCGATCTCATCAATAACCTTGATGATCTTGGCCGTCTCCGAGGCGGACTTCTGAATGTCGTTGATGGCCTTGGACATCTTGTTCATGGCGTCATTGCCCTTGGCGGCGGATTTCTGCGTTTCATTGGAGAGGGACGCGGCTTGTTGCGCGGTCTCGGCATTCTTCTTGGTCATGCTGGCCATTTCTTCGAGGGCGGAGGTGGTTTCCTCGAGGGCGGCGGCTTGTTCGGAAGCGCCTTGGGCGAGGGATTGGCTGGCGCCCGAGACTTGGCCGGCGGCGGAAGAGGTTTGCTGGGAGCCTGCGGCGAGGGTTTCGGCGATGCGGTGGATGGGCTTGGTGATGCTGCGGGTGATGCCGATGGCGAGACCGATGCCGACGGCGACGCCGATGGAGAGGCCGACGATCATGGTGAGGGAGGCGGTGGAGAGATCAGAGGCGGCGGCGACGGATTCTGAGGAGGTTTTGTCGAGGTTGGTCTTGGCGGTGAGGGCAGCGGCGTCGAGTACAGCGGTCCCGACTTCAAGGCGTTTTTTGGCGACTTCTTCGCGGGCGTTCCAGTGGACGAGGAGGCTTTGCATGGCGTCGTTGTAGGCTTTGCCGGCGTCGCGGCAATCGGATATCTGCTTAAAGTTGATTTCCTGTTTGGTGATGGTTTTGAGTTCATCGAGGTGGGCGTTGACCTTGTCAAAGTTCTGGAGTGCGTTGCGGAGTTGCTGGGGGTCGCGGTTGGCAATGGCTTTCCAGCTTTCGAGGCGAATGGCGTTGCCGATGTCAACGATTTCGTTGGCGATTTTCATTTTTTGAACGCGGTCGAGGACGGCGGCTTCGTTGGCGGAGGGGTCGGCGAGGGGTTTCTGGAGGACTTCGCGGAGTTTTTTGTCCTGACTGTTGAGGTAGTCGGCGCAGAGTTTCATGTAGCGATCGGCGGCAGTGCCGGAGGCGAGTTTATCTTTATCGAGGGCGGCGGTGAGGTCGACTGTCTGGTCCACGAGTTTGCCGTATTCTTCGGCTTTGGCGTGGGCTTTGGCGGCGTTTTCTTTGAGGATGGGGAGGCCGTGTTTTTCGGCGTGGGATTCGGCATCCTTGACGGCTTGGCGGACTTTATCGAGTTGGGAGCGGCCTTGCTTGAGGAATTGTTCATCTTCGGTGAAGCCGTAGCCGCGGATGGCGTACATGGTTTGGAGGGAGGTGCGTTCGATTTCGGTGGCGATGGCGACGGCGGGGACGGTGGCATCGGCGAGGGTGGTGGTGGATTTTTTGACGCCGTTCATGCTCCAGATAGCGAGGCTGCCGAGGCTGACGGCGATGACGATAAGGGAGCCAAATCCACAGGCGATTTTTGAACCGAGTTTCATT
>JBBRWV010000025.1:0-31978 GCA_038248985.1 Phycisphaerae bacterium | reverse complement strand
GGTTGTGTTTGCATATTGGGGAATTGCGTATGCATGAAAAATGGCCCTCCATATATTAGGGAGACGACCAGTTTTGTGCGCACGGGTGGGGTTAGGAGGTTATGAGGTAGGGGAGAAGAAAGAAGCATGAAGAGGACGACGGGAGGCTGAGGGGGGCGTCGGGGGAGGATGACGGGGGGGAACGGAATGAACACAAATCTGATTCTTGGCAGGCAGACGAAGGCCGCGATGGGGCGTCGCGCAACTTGGCGGGTCAACAGTTATGTTTCGTTGATGGATCGTCAGGTTGCAGGTGCGATGGGGGTGCCGCACTCGGGGCATTTGGTGCCGGGGGCGTGGGCGCGGAGGTCGTAGGTGCAGACGGGGCAGAGATTGTGGCGCAATCGGCGGGCGCGCACGCCGGCGCGAAAGATTCGGCGGCCGCTCAGCAAAAGCGTGGGCACGGCCAGCACGAGCGCCGGCCCAACCGGTGCGATTAGAGGTCTTTGTCCATGTTCTGCAGCGCGGGTGCGAGGATTTCCCAGAGTTTGGGCTGCGACAGCAATCTTTGCTGCGCTTCGTTGATGGATATCAGCGCGTCGGCCATGCCGGTCTTAAGGGTTTGGTCGAGCTTGGCTTCGGTGGCGGCGTCGATTTTGGGGGCGGCCTGGGCGCGTTTGGCGCAGTCGCGCATCTTGGCGCGGACGGCGTCGATTTTGGGCACTGCGGCCTGGGCGGTGGGTTCATCGGTGACGCTGGCAAGGATGGCGGCCATTTCGTTCATGTTGGCGACCATGTCCTGCGCCACGCGTTCGGCGGTTTCGGCTCCGCGGCCGCAGCCCGTAAGCAACATCGGGAGAATTGCTGTCGCAAGCATCAGGGGATTCAGTTGCATTTTTGGGCTCCTTAAAAGTTCGGCGGTATCGTACTCTGGTTTGGCGGGGGCGGCAGGGAAAAATTTCCAATTTTGAAGTGGCGAGGCTGCGGGGTGAGGGGTCAGGGCGCGAAGGAGTTGGGGCGGGGGCAGTGAGGGAGATGGGCAGCGACGGTTTTGCGGGCGCGTAAGGTGGGGGGATGCTGACGGGTGTGGTGGCGTCGATTTTCTTGTGGAATTACCGGGAGTCGGGAGGGACGGGGGATGCGTTGGAGGTTCAGGAGGGAGGGTTGGAGGGTGGTCGTTGGGAAAGAATCATTTGTGTGGGACGGTGGTGGGTGGGGAGAAGGTGAACTGGAGTTTGGTGGTATTTTCTTCGGGGTTGGGGACGGTACAGAGGAAGCGGCGGCCGGCTTTTTCGGTTATTTTTTTGGAGGGGAGGTTGGTGGAGTCGCAGGTGATGAGGACATTGGTGAGGCCGAGGGCGTGGTTTTTTTGGCGGGCGAGTGATTCGGAGGGGAGGATGAGTTGAGAGGGTTGGAGCATCTGTGGTGAGGCTATCAGGGAAGGGGATTTGATGGCAAGGAGGGATGACTGCGGGGGAAGGGTCTGGCGGTGAGGATGGGCGGGAGGGTTGTTATTGGGGAGGGTTTGCAATAGTTTTAGGAGGAGGAGTGACGAACGGATGAGTGCGAGCAACGAAGTGGAGTTGTTGCGGGGAGGGGAGAAGGCGGGGGGCAACGTGCAATATTGGTTGAAGTTGCTGGGCTGCATTTTGGCGGTGAAGGGGGTGTTTTTTTTAGTGGATCACACGCCGATGTTTTTTTTGGGGGATTCGCTGTCGTATGTGAAGACGGCGACGAGCAGTTTTATCCCGCGCGACCGGTCATTTTTTTATGGATGGCTGATTTATTTTTTGGGGGTGACGACGGGTTCACTGAAGACGCTGGTGGTGGCGCAGGTGTTGGCGTCGGGAGTGGGCGCGTGGTTGGGTGCGTATATTTTAAGGAATTATTTGGGGGCTTCGCAGAGGGTGGCGGCGGTGGCGGGGGTGGTGTGCGCGGTGGAGCCGCTGCAGTTGATGTACGAGCGGTACGTGATGACGGAGGCGTTTTCGCTGCTGGCGTTTGCGGTGCTGGCGACGGTGGCGCTGGGGTATATGAAGGGGCCGTCGGTCAAGCGGATTTTGCTGGTGCAGATGGGGGCGGTGGCGGTGGTGAGTTTGCGGGTGAGTTATTTGCCGCTGGTGCAGGCGACGACGGTGCTGGCACCGATGCTGGCGGCGGGGGGGGTGTGGGGATTGGAGAAAGGGGTGCGACGGAACTGGGGGCGGGTGGGGGGGCATTTGGTGCTTTCGGTGGTGTTGTTTGTGGGGATGCAGGGGGCGTACAAGCGGGTGTATGCGGAGTTGATGCGGGCGGAGCTGCCGGGGGCGCAACCGGCGTATTACTATGAGAACGGTTTTCATTTGTTGTGTTTTGTGGTGCCGCTGGTGGGGCCGGAGGATTTTCCGGATCGGGTGAAGGCGGCGGCGATATTTGGGGATTTGGCGTTTGATCTGCGGGATGCGCGGCTGCGGGATGTGCATCGGTGGCATGAGCGGGGGCTGATTTACAACGTGAAGCGGGCGTATGCGGATCAGTTGGAGGCGAACCGGGTGGCCGAGCGGGCGGCGTGGAGCGCGATGAAGCGGAATCCGAAGGGGGAGTTGCAACTGGCGATGGTGGGGTATGGGGACTATTGGGATTTGGGGCGGCTGCGGCGCGGGATGTTGTCGGATCAGGGTGGGGACCGGGAGTTGCCGGAGGAGCTTTTGGGGTTGTTGAGGAAGTATTTCAATTTTGCGGGAGAGGGGCTGCCGCAAATGTCGACGGTGACGAACCGGTATTTTTTTGCTTCGTGGGGGTGGTATTGGGCGTTGTTGCTTTTGCCGGTGCCGGGGGCGCTGGCGATCGGGGTGTGCCGGAGGGAGGCGCGTGGTGGGGCGATTTTGCTAGGGGTGTATGGGTGTTTGCAGATTGCGATCATCGCGGCGTTCAGCATTGGGCCGACGGTGCGGTTTTTACATTCGGTGGGGTGGTTGGCGGTGATGACGGGGGGGATATTGTGGACAGGGATATACCGGTGGAAAGCTAAGGCTGGGGAAAAACATGAATGAATTGAATTGGACGTCGAGGGCGGTGGAGCAGTGGCGGCGGGTGGAGTTCGTTTTGGAGAGCACGGTGGAGCGGACGGATCCGTATCTGCAGGGTGGGGTGGGGGAGAGGCGGGAGATTGGGGCGGGGATTCGGGCGACGGAGGGGCGATGGGATGTGCCGGAGAAGCCGGATGGGGGAGATTGGGTGCTGGTGGTGGAGGCGGAGCGGGGGTGAGGGTTGGGCTTTTTTTCACAAGCTGGGGGGGGAGTGAAGGGGGATTCGAGTGGATTCATGGAGGTGCAAAACCAGTTATTTTAGGAGGAAATCGAGGTGTTTTTGGGTAGGGGAGGCGAAAGTAAAAAAATGGGAGAAATATTTTGCATTTCTTGAAGGTGGGAGTAGATTAAAGGATAGTACACATCTGGTATTTGTAAAATGGCTTACAGTTCTTCTGTCCCAAACGAATAGGGTTGGACGGAAGCCCGAGAGAGAGAGAGCTGAGAGAGTCGTAAGTCTCAGGGAGAGAAGTCTGGTTTTACTACAGATTTTTTTCCGCATATCTCTGCGCTTTCGGGCTTCGATTGTTTGGGGCCCGTGAAATACAACTTAGGTGCGTTTGCCGAGGACGAGGTGTTTTCGGCGGATACACGGATTGCGTACTGGCGATGCATTTGCTGGAAGCGCGATTGCTGCGAGGTCGTCACCGGGATTGGTGTAGTTGTCTGCATGTCTAGATGGGTTTGCGCTTGTGGCGTGAGCTTTGGAATAGAGATAGTCGCGGAATGTAGAGTCCGCGGATTTTTTGAGGTCTCGAGAAGGAGTTTTTTATGTTGTCTCGTGTTGCAGTGATGTCGTTGGCGGTTGCGGTGATGGGCATAGGAGCGGTGTCGGCGCAGGCGGCGGTGATTGGAATGGGAGTCGAGGTATCGGGGGGGAATGTTTTTGTGCTTCCGGCAAATGCAGCGAATAACGAGGGGGCGACCAACAATCCAGGCTCGCTGACGGAAGGTCATGTGACGGTAACATTTACGAATTACTGGACGACATGGAGCGACGGAAGCATCTACGGGGATATCGATGCGGTAATCGCCGTGGGGGCGGGCCAGCCGGGCATCATTACGTTCACCGCGGATGCCGGCTGGGAAGTGAAGGTGGTATCGGTGGACCTTGTGGGATCTACTGGGCATGGTGCGGGCAATATTCCTTCGCTCAGCGTGGGGAGCTTTTCCGGCACGAATATTTCGTTTAACGGCGCAACGCACAATACGTTGGTGCTTAATGAAGTGGGAACGACGGTGGTACTGACGTATACGAATGCCAATGGGGATTACGGATGGGAAGGTTTGAACAATATCCAGTTTGTCGAACAAGAGATAGTGATACCTGAGCCGGCATCGCTGGGGCTGCTGGGGGTGGGTGCGTTGGCGCTATTGAAGCGGCGTCGGCGGTGAGCGCGGGGTGCGGGGGAGGCGAAAGATGAGTATAGAGTCTCCGGTGGATGGAAGTCTGCCGGGGATTTTTTCTGCGCTGGGGAGGGGGGTGGGATGGGAGGTGATGGCGGGCGAGAATTCAGGCGAGGGAGGCGAGGGGGATGAGGGAGTGGGTGAGGTCGGGGAGGGTGTATTGGCGGGCGAGGTCGAGGGGGAGGATGACGCCGTGGTTGTGGCAGGAGTCGATGATGAGCATGCGGTCGCCGATGGTGCCGAAGCCGTTGTCCTGGGCTTGGTGTCCGCAGACGAAGAGTTCGGCCCACCAGAGTCGGGAGAGGGTTTGGAGGACGGCCTGGGTTTGGTTGCGGCCCCAGATGAGTTGGTAGACGGGGCCGGCGCGTTGGTAGTCTTTTTCGGTGAGTTGGCGGGAGAGAAGCTTGGGGTCGAACTTGGGGAGGTCGCGGGGGCTGGGGAGGGAATGGGAGAAGAAGATGCCGGTGTTGGTGATGGCGGCGAGGGGCTGGGAGTAGAAGAATTCGCGGAGTGCGAGGTTGACGTTGGAGGAATTTTTTCCGTAGAGGAGTTCGATGTTGCGGTTGAAGCGGTCGGTGAGGTCGTAGCCGTCTTTCATGATGGGGAGGCGCTGGACCTGGGCCATGTCGTGGTTGGCGAGGATGAAGTGGACTTGGCCGGGGAATTTGGTGGCGAACTGGAGGGCGGTGACGAGGAGGTCGAGGGAGGTGTCTTCGCCGCTGGAGCCGAGGGCGCCGCCGTGGATGATTTCCTGGAGGAGGACGTGGCGTTGGGGATTTTTGGCGAGGTTGGCGGCTTTGACGATGCGTTCGAAGTTGCGGGAATGGGAGTGGATGTCGCCGGCGACGAGGAGGTCGCCATGGGCGGGGAAGCAGAGCATTTGGGAATTGCGCAGGGGGTCAGCGCGGTTGTAGTGAGCGGCAACGCGGAGGAGGTCGATAAGTTTTTCAGTTTGCAGCATGGTTTGGCTTCAGGGGTCAGGGGTCGGGTGGGTCAGGTGGGTTGAGTATCGGGGGAGTCGTCTTTGCTGTCATCCTTGCTGCCGGGGACGAGATCGGCAAGGGTGGGGAAGGATCGATTGAGAGGGCTGTCGGCGCGGGAGACGGACAGGGCGAGTTCGAGGCGGGGGGTGATGGCACCGAAATCCTGGGGTCGGAAGGAGGGGCGATTCTGGACGCAATCGAGGATGAGGCGGGAGAGGGGCATGGGGACGCGGGGGTTGATTTCATGGGGGGCGTGCAGTTCGCGGTTGTCGACCTGGCCGGGGCCGGATTTTTTCTTGGGGATGAGGGTGGGGATGTGACGGTCGGTGACGCACCAGTAGAGGGTGGCGCCGAAGTTGAAGATATCGGTGGCGGGGGTGAGAGCACCGCGTCCAACCTGCTCGGGGGCGATGTAATCGGGGGTGCCCTGGATGCGTTGCTTGACGGTGCCGATGGTACAGGACTGGCCGAAGTCGATGATTTTTACAGCCTTGCGGTCGTCGACGAGGATGTTGTTGGGTTTGATGTCGGCATGGACGTAGCCCTGGCGGTGCAGGGTGGCGAGGCCTTGGGCGACCTGGATGAAGATTTTGATGAGGGAGTTGAGGGAGTTGGGGCGTTGGGCGTCGAGGGAGGAGCCGTCGAAGAGTTCCATAAGGAGGTAGAGTTCGGCGACGCGGAGCATTTTGCGGCGTTTGATGAGGCGGAGGGATTTGCGGAGGTTGGGGTGATCGAACTGGGAAGCGATGGCGAATTCCTGTTCGGCCTGTTCAAGAAAGCGGTCGTCTTCGGCGGAGCGGCGGATGACGCGTTTGAGGGCGTAGACTTGTCCGGTGCGTTTTTCGGAGACGGCGTAGATGGTGGATCGCGCCCCGTAGCCGAGGCAGGAAAGGACTTCGAAGTCGGCGATATCGGGGAGAACTTCCATCGTTGTGGTTACCGGTTTAGAGGGTTTTCTGGATTCGGTCACGCGTCACCAAAGCTGGGCGCGGCAAAACGCAGCGCCGGGGCCGGAGGGGGGTGGTGTGCGGGAAGCAGGTTACGAAGGAAACCCTCAGGGGTCAACGCGCTGGGAGGCGTGCGGGCGTCAACCAAGGACGACCACGCGCAGGAGCATCGGCACACGATGAACGTACAGGAGCATCGAACCGATGGGGCAGCGGCTTGAGCGGGAAGGTGGGCGAGGCGGGATAAAAAAGCATCCGTTGCGTGAGCGGAGGCGTTATTACCGGAGGGTGGCCCGGAAGGCGGTGGCGTAGTCTTTTTGCGCCTGGGTGGCATAGGGGGCGTTGATTTCAAGCTCCCACTGGAACAGGACGCGTTCGGCGGGGATGTTCAGGCGGTCCTGGAGGTGGCGTGTGAGATTGACCATAGAGCGGTGCTGGTTCGAAGAGATAGGCTCGCGATTGAGGTCGCCGGCGAAGCAAATGCCGACGGCGTTTTTATAAGGGGAAGAGGAATAATAGCGTGTATCGGGCCATCGATCGTAGGGAGCACCGGGTTTTTGGTTGGTCCAAGTTGAGCCAACTTCGAGATCGCCATCAGGGGCGCCACGACGGGAGCGGGCGTTGTTGACTACGAAGTGGAAATTTGCTTTAGGCCGCGGGGCGTTGGAGTTGAGGGCAGTTCCTCCTTGCACACGACCATCGGCAAGACTGGCGGCACTCGCCGCGAGATCTCCCGACTGATAGATGATGATATAGTTCCAGGCGGCGGGATTCAATGGAGCCTGGGGTGTGACGAGGGCGGCGAGAGCGGAGGAGGACTGGGTGATGGTGGAGCCGGAGGGGGGGAGGATGGCGGTGACGGGCTGACCGCCTTCGAGGAGGAGGAGCGTGCCGGCGCTGATGGTCAGGGTGGCGACCAAGGATGCCAGAACAACAGCGACGCGTTTCTGACTCACGGGTTTCTTCCTGGAAGGGGTGGAATTATGGGCCATACGACTCAGCCTTGTGTATCGGTAAAACCGGGAAGATCGTCCACAATTTTTGATGGCAGCGGAAGTTGCGTGCGACAGGGGGAGGAATTTTGGGGCGGTTTGTCGAGCTAATCAGGCGGCTCGGGGTGGAGGTCAATCCACTGGGAGAAAGTATACGATTGTTGTGCGTGGGGGACAATAAAGGAGGTGGGAATTGGGGCGAAATGGAGAAAATGATTTTTTAAATGGACGTGCGCGGCGAGATTATTGGTCAGGCGGAGATTTTTTAGGGGATGTGATCAGGCCGAGGACTCGACTTCGGCCAGGATGGGTTCTTCGATAGAGCCGTCGGGGTTGAGACAGAGGGGTTCGAGGGCGGCAGCGCGGCCGGTGGCTTCGGCTTCGGCATTTTCTTTGGAACGCAGGACGACGAGGGCGCGGCGGGCGTCGACGGCGGAGGAGGCCAGGGAGACGGCGCCCAGGCCGATGCTGCGGAGCATGATGGCGGCCATGACGAGGGCCCCGAGGGTGACGAGGAACCAGAGCGTGGGATCGAGCGTGGGCATGGAGGAGACATCGGCGAAAAGGGCTGGGGGGTTGAGAAGGGGGGTCGCGCGGGCGCGGGAGGGGTAATTGTCGGAAAAGCGGAAGAAAGTCGGGATTGGGGTGTAAATAATCTTGACGATGATGGGAAATGGCGCGTAGAGTGTGAGGTGACACATCTTAATCTATTGCGAGACGGGCCGCGGCAGGGCGGTAGTTTCGTGGTGCAACTTGCAGTTGCGTGCGCCGTCTTTCGGGAAGTAAGGAGATACCATGGATTTGGAAAAGCTGGTCAATCGAGCGCGGTCGATGTTGTACGTGTTGGTGTTGGTGGGGTTGATCGTGGTGACGGTGGGGGTGGTGTATACGTATAAGATCATGACGCTGTATACGTCGGTGCTGTCGATGAAGTGGCAGCAGGCGATTGGGCCGGCGGGGCCGATGATCCTGGTGATATGCGTGGGGGTGTTGATCGCGCTTTTGCCGCTGCTGGTGCTGCCGCTGGTGGGTGTGATGGTGCGTCGGGCGTACGATCAGCGGTATCGGATTGAGCAATTGTTGGGGGCGATGGAGGCGCAGCGGCACCTGCTGGAGAACATTCGCGAGACGGCGTCGCTGAGCGATGCGGCCAAGCAGGTGGCGTATCGGCAGAAGGATTTGGAGGCCTTGCGGGCCGCGATTCGGGAGGACATTGAGCGGGGCGATTTTGAGGCGGCGTTGATGCTGGCCAACGAGATGGAGCGGCGATTTGGGTACCAGTTGGAAGCGAACAAGCTGCGTGACCAGGTGCATCAGACGAGCAAGGCGGCGATCGATGCGCGGGTGCAGGAGACGGTGCAGCATGTGGAGTTGCTGTGCGGGCGGCATGACTGGAGTGATGCGACGAAGGAATCGGAGCGGTTGCTGCGGGCGTTTCCGAACCATGCGGAGGCGAAGCGCATGCCGGACCGGATCGCCGCGGCGCGGGACGGTCATAAGCGGGAGCTGCTCAAGCAGTGGAAAGATGCGGTGGCGAAGGACGATGTGGATCGGAGCGTGGAGCTGCTGAAGCAGTTGGATCAATATTTGTCACCCGGAGAGGCGGAGGCTTATAAGGATAGTGCGCGGGATGTGTTCAAGAAGCGGCTGCAGCAACTGGGGGTGCAGTTTGCGTTGCATGTGCATGACAAGAGCTGGACGGAGGCGCTGCGGATCGGGAAGCAGATCAATGATGAGTTTCCGAACACGCGGATGGCGAGCGAGGTGCGGGAGCGGATGTTGATTTTGCAAGAGAAGGCGCAGCAGCCGCTGGGCGTGGGGTGAGTTTTTGAGTTTGGATTTGTAAGAGAGAACGCTTGGGCGATGCCTGGGCGTTTTTTTTTTTTGGAAGGGGGGTGTCGGGGCTATTTGGTGGCGTCGATGGTGCGAAGGCGGGGAATGCGGGAGAAATTTTTGAGGTTGCGGGTGAGTAGGGTGGCGTTGTTGGCGCCAGCCGCGCAACTCATCCTTCCAGTGTCACTCCCAGCCACCCAAAACCTCCCGCATTCCACCCCCCCCCGAAGTCCCATTTAACCACTTAACAAATTTTACCACTCACCTAAACCCCCATCTCCTAAATCTCCTATCGGGATTGGGAGGAGATTGCCAAGCTTCATCTCTCTTTCCCCCACTATTTCGCATTCTGTCAATTCTGCCCCAAAAACGCCACTTTTTCATCAATACGCCTCCACATTTTAACAATCCCCCCAAGCAAGAGTGCCACGCGTCTCTCTCTCTTGCCCGCGTATTTTGGCATTCTTGCCCCCCTTTTCTTAATACTCGCCCCTCCACTCATGGCACTGAGTATAAATGGATCAAATAATCGCATATTTAGGTCTTGAATTTTATCCTTTTTGGTTCCTCAAAATGGTGGGCTTTAGTGCGGACAACGCTTATATTTTCCGATGGATATTGGATATAAAGACCAAAAACGATACTTAATGGAGCCCCACGCATGTCCCTCAGCCCCACGGCCGATTCCATCGAGTCGCCCTCTCTCGCCCCCGCGCGCTCCACGCTCGACCGCTTCTCCTACGATGACAAAGTCGTCCGCGCCTTCACCTTGGCCACCCTCATCTGGGCCCTCGTCGCCTTCCTCGTCGGCATCATCATCGCGTTCCTGCTCGTGCTGCCTTCGCTGACGCCGTATTTTCCCGCGTTCGTCAAGGGGTGGATGCAAATCCCGCAGGGAACGTTTTCCCGCCTTCGCCCTCTGCACACCAATGCCGCCATCTTCGCCTTTGCCGGCAACGCGATTTTCGCGGGCATCTATTATTCCACGCAGCGGCTCTGCAAAGCCCGCATGTGGTCGGACAAACTTTCCTGGGCCCATTTCTGGGGCTGGCAACTCATCATCGTCGCGGCCGCATTGACGCTCCCCTTCGGCATCACCCAATCCAAAGAGTACGCAGAACTCGAGTGGCCCATCGACATCGCGATCGCCGTCGTCTGGCTCGGATTCTTCGGCACGAACTTTTTCATGACGCTCGCCAGACGCCGCGAGCGTCATCTGTACGTCGCCCTCTGGTTTTACATCGCCACGATTGTTGCCGTGACGGTTCTGCATGTGTTCAATAACCTGGTGCTGCCCGTCAGCTTCTTCAAGAGCTACGGCATTTACGCCGGCGTGCAGGATGCGTTCATGCAATGGTGGTACGGGCACAACGCGGTGGCGTTCTTCCTGACGACGCCCTTCCTGGGCATGATGTATTACTTCGTGCCCAAGGCCGCAGGTAAGCCGGTTTACTCGTATCGCCTGTCGATCGTGCATTTCTGGTCGCTGGTGTTCATTTACATCTGGGCCGGCCCGCACCATCTGCACTACACGGCGTTGCCGGAGTGGGCGTCAACCCTCGGCATGGTTTTTTCCATCATGTTGTGGATGCCCTCGTGGGGCGGCATGATCAACGGCCTGCTGACGTTGCGTGGCGCGTGGCACAAAGTCTCGCAGGATCCCGTACTCAAGTTTTTCGTAGTCGCCATTACCTTCTACGGCATGGCCACGTTCGAAGGGCCGGTGCTCTCGATCAAGGCCGTGAACTCGCTTTCGCACTATACAGACTGGACCATCGCCCACGTGCATTCCGGCGCGCTGGGATGGAACGGATTTCTGGCCTTCGGCATGATTTACTGGCTCCTGCCGCGGCTTTTCCAGGCCAAGCTGTATTCGCAAAAATTAGCCAACGCGCATTTCTGGCTGGCCACCTTCGGCATCCTGCTCTACATCGTCGCAATCTATGCCGCCGGCCTTACGCAGGGCTTGATGTGGCGCGCCACGAATGACAACGGCCAACTGACCTATCCCGATTTCATCGAAACCGTCGTGGCCCTCTTGCCCATGTATTGGATCCGCATCCTCGGCGGCGGCATGTACATGTTCGGCGGCATTCTGTGCGCGGTGAACTTCTACAAGACGTGGCAGGCGCGTCCCAGTGTCTACGAGGTGCCCGTGATCGAGGCGGCGTCGCTCAGCAAAACGTTCGTTGATGATCCGGTTCCCGCAGCACGGTTGGATGGGGCGCAGGTCGCCAAGGTCGGCAAGAAGCTCGATCTCATGATTGAGATGTACTGGCATCGCGCGTGGGAGGCGCGGCCGCTGAAGTTCACCGTTTGGGTGATCATTGCGGTGGCGGTGGCGTCGCTGTTTGAAATCATTCCCACGTTTTTGATTCGCGCGAACGTGCCGACGATTGCGAGTGTTACGCCGTATACGCCGCTGGAGTTGGCGGGGCGCGACATTTACGTGGCTGAAGGATGTTACAACTGTCACTCGCAGATGATTCGGCCGATCTTACCGGAGACGAAGCGTTACTCGCCTGAGTACTCCAAGCCGGGCGAATTTGTTTACGATCACCCGTTCCAATGGGGCAGCCGACGCATTGGTCCGGATTTAGCACGTGAAGGCGGCAAACAAAGCCACCTCTGGCATGTCCTGCATTTTCAGGATCCATATAAGGTCACACCCAGGAGCATCATGCCGCGGTATCCCTGGTTCTTTACGAATGACACGGATTTCGCCGCTTTGCCGGGCAAGCTATCGGCCATGCGAGCGATGGGCGTGCCCTATGGCGACGATGCGAAAATTGCTGCGGCATCCGATGATGCCAGGAAACAGGCCAAGGTCATCGCTGATGAGATCGTTCTGCAGGGCGGCCCGCCTAATCTGCAGGACAAGCAAGTTGTGGCCATGATTGCGTATCTGCAGCGGCTCGGCACGGATCTCTTCAAGGCCGCGCCCGAGTCGGTGCCTGAGACGGCACCGGCCAGCACCAGCGCGCCAAGCAGCGGACCGGCACCTTCGGCCACCTCCGCACCTTCGCCGTAACCCAAGTTGCGTGCGGGCTGCGGTGAGTCAGAGGCGAATTACCAAGGAGTTCTCCATGTTGCGAAGTGTCATTGAAGCCGCGGGTCTGACAATTTTTCCCTCGGTCGCACTCGTGATTTTCATCGGGGTTTTTATCGGGGTCGTCGTCCGCGAATTTCTCCGCCCCAAAGGTGAAGCGGAACGCCTCGCCAACATGGCCAACGAAGAGCAGCATTGACGCCGGCTCGGCCACGGCCCTTTTGTGCGATCACGCACAACGAATGGCTTTTTTCTCGAAAGGCTCCTCATGAGCGCACCGGAACAAAAATTCGACAAACTCTCCAGCCACAACTACGACGGGATTCAGGAATATGACAATCCAATGCCCGGGTGGTGGGTGGCGCTGTTTATCGCCACGGTCATCTGGGCGGTGGGTTACTGGGCGTACTATCACGCAGGCGTGCCCGACCGTTCCGTCGCAGATGAATACACCACCGAGCAAGCCGCTGACCTCAAAAAGCGTTTTGCCGGCATGGGCGAGCTGAAACTGACGGAGCAGAACCTGGCGAATTGGACGCAAAACAAGGACTACATGTTGGTTGGACAGAGCGTCTTCAAAGCCCGTTGCATCAGTTGTCATGGGCCCGAGGGTCAGGGGGGGATCGGTGTGAATCTCACGGATAATTTTACCAAGAACCTCAAGAAGATTACGGATATTCCGCGGATCATTACCAATGGCGCCGCCAACGGAAAAATGCCCGCGCAGGGCACCAATTTGCATCCCAATGAAATCGCCCTGGTGGCTAGTTATGTTTCGAGTCTGCGCGGGAAGAACCTGCCCGGCCTGCCGCCGGAGGGAGAACCGCTACCCGAATGGCCCAAGCCGCAAGCCGCACCCGCGACCACGACGAAAACCGCAAAGTAACAATTGACAGTTTTTCAGCGGCATTTACGCATGAATCGACCATGTCCATACCCGATGCACCTTCCTCCGTTCTTTCCACCATGACCGCCGACGGTCAGCGGCTCTGGCTGCGCCCGCGCCTCAGCAAAGGCCGCTTCCTCACCGCCCGCCGCGGCGTCGCCTACTTTCTCATCGCCCTGTTCTTTGGCCTTCCGTGGATCACGCTGAACGGCCATCCCGCGGTTTTGCTCGACATCATTCATCGCCGCTTTTACATCGGCGGGTACACGTTCTTGCCCACCGATACTTTTCTGCTGGCGATTTTTCTTCTCACTTTTTTCGTCAGCATCTTTCTCTTCACCGCGCTTCTCGGCCGCCTCTGGTGTGGCTGGGCCTGCCCGCAAACCGTCTACCTGGAATTTATTTATCGCCCCCTCGAGCGCCTCTTCGAACGCACGATCGGCCGCGGCGGCCCACCCAAGGAATCACTTGCCGGCTGGCGCAAACCCACCTATTTCTTCGCCGCCCTGCTTGTGACGGCGCTGCCGGCACACACGTTTCTGGCCTACTTCGTCGGCGTCGACAGTCTTCGCCACTGGATCACCGGCAACCCGTTCAACCATCCCACCGCATTCCTGGTGATGGCCATCACCACCATTCTGATGTTCTTTGACTTCTACTGGTTTCGCGAGCAACTCTGCCTCATCGCCTGCCCGTACGGTCGCTTCCAATCCGTCCTGCTGGATAAATGGTCGATGATCGTCAGCTACGACAAACGCCGCGGCGAGCCACGAGGAAGGATGGGAGCAAGGGCTTCGCAGTCAGACAAATCCATCGCGCTTCCCCTGCTCGCTGCTGACACCTCACCGCTGACCCCTGACCCCTCCACGTCCGTCCTCGGCGATTGCATCGACTGTCACCTCTGCGTCACCACCTGCCCCACCGGCATCGACATCCGCGACGGCCTGCAGATGGAGTGCGTCAACTGCACCCAGTGCATCAATGCCTGCGATGTCGTCATGGACAAAATCAATCGTCCGCGCGGCCTCATTCGCTACTCCTCGCAGGCCCGTATTAACGGTGAAAACTCCCGCCGCCTCCGCCCGCGAGTGATTCTCTACCCTGTCATCCTGCTGATACTCATCACGGTTTTCGTCGTCGTGTTTTCCAACAAAGGCACCGCCGACGTCACGCTGCTGCGCAATCTCGGCAATCCGTTTGTCACCCTGCCCAACGGGGATATTGCCAACGCCCTGCGCATCAAGATTCAGAATCGCACGGAATCACCTCAAGCCTATCATCTCGAAATCATTGGCTTGCCGGAAGCCCGCCTGCGGGTCGATCAGAATCCGATGCCCGTCGCGCCGGACAAGAACGAAGTGCAAGGTTTCATCGTGGAGCTTCCCCCGCACGCTTTTCGCGGTGCAGCAGGTATGCTGGAGTTCACGTTGCGGGTGCGCGACGACGCCGGTTTCACGCAAGACCTGGCGGGAAGACTTCTGGGCCCCGCCGTCGTCGCTGCCAAAATCGATGAAGAAAAAAAAGACAAAGGAGCCGCTGATGACCACTCACGCTAATGATTCCGCGAACATTCAATTGCTCAATCGCCGCGCCGCCATCCGCTGGACTTTTTTCATTGTCGGCCTTCTGCTGTTCAATCTGTCGCTGGTGGCCATCGGCGTTGTCGAGGCCATCCGCACCGATCCGCCGGTCGTCAAAGATTATTACAACAAGGCCGTCAATTGGGATGAACGCCACAAGTTTCCCGCCGCCACTGCCCCGTCGCATGACGTTCCCTGAGCGACGCACCGTTGCCTCACTGAGCTTGTATTCTGGATACCAAAATTGGCCCCTGAGACTGCACATGCTGCCTCTTTTTCTCACCGTTCTCATAGCCTCGCTCACCGGATCGCTCCATTGCGCCGGCATGTGCGGCGCATTTCTGGCCTTCGCCATCGGCGCAGGTGACCCCGCCGTCAAAACTTCCCGTCACGTGCTCCAGGCCTTCTATCACCTCGGCCGACTCATTACGTATATTTCGCTGGGAGTGTTCGCCGGCACGCTGGGGGCCACACTCGACCTCGGCGGTTCGCTCGTGGGATTGCAGCGCACGGCCGCAATCGTTGCCGGCGCGATGATGGTCACGTTTGGCTTGTTGACCCTCTTACGCGTTCTGGGCGCAAATATCCGCCGCATGCCGATTCCTGCGGTCCTCACCAAATTCGCGTCCGCCGGCCACGCGCGGGCCGCGCATCTGACGCCCTCGGCACGCGCCCTGGTTACGGGACTGTTGACCACACTTCTACCCTGTGGATGGCTTTACGCCTTCGTCATCACCGCCGCGGGCACCGCATCGCCCGGGCTCGGCGCGTTGACCATGTTCGCGTTCTGGCTCGGTACGCTGCCCGTCCTGGCCACGCTGGGTTTCAGCTTTCATAAGGTTTCCCGCGCTCTTGGTGCCCAGCTTCCGGCCATCACCGCCTCGGCCATTATTCTCGTCGGCATCTACACCATCTACTCGCGCACCTCCCGTGCTGCGGAAATTGCCCAACACACCCACGCGCCCACCACGCAACGCACGCTTGAACAGATTCAGCATCTGCCCGCAGAAACCCTGCCCTGCTGCGTGACCCCCTCCACGCAGGAGGCCGCAAAATGACCGTCTCTCTCGACACGCCACCACCGTCGCCCACGAACGTTGTCGCATCGAACTGTGTGTGTGCCCACTGCAATCTGCCTGTTCCTGCCGGCCTCGTGGACGCCTCCGCCGAGGATCAATTCTGCTGCCACGGATGTTCCACCGCTTACGCCATCATTCATTCCTGCAATCTCGATCGCTATTACGCCTTTCGCGACCGCGATGGCGTCACGCCCCAGCCTGCTGCCGCCACCGGACACCGCTATCTTGAACTGGATGATCCGGCCTTTCTGGACCTGCACGCACCGCTGAAATCCGACAACACCCGCACTACGGATTTCTATCTCGAGGGCGTCCACTGCGCCGCCTGCGTCTGGCTCGTCGAAAAAATACCCGCCATCGATCACGGGGTGATCGACGCCCGGCTCGACTTCGGCAAGTCGCTCGTGCGCCTCACCTGGCGCGAGGGCGAAACCAAGCTCGCGGACATCGCACGCACGCTTGATTCACTGGGATACTCTCCGCATCCCGCACGCTCCGCCACCGCCCGCTCGGTGCGCAAGTTGGATAATCGCCGGCAGCTCATCCGCATCGGTGTCGCCGGCGCGTGCATGGGCAATACGATGCTGCTGGCTGTCGCCCTTTACGCCGGCCTTTTCGCCACCATGGATAACTCTTACACGCTGTTGTTTCGCTGGCTCTCCATGCTCATTGGTGTCGTCGCGCTTGCTTGGCCGGGTGCCGTCTTCTTTCGTGGCGCATACGCGGCGATTCGCACCCGCACGCCCCATCTCGATCTCCCCATCGCCCTGGGCCTGGGCGTCGGCGGCATCGTCGGCGTCATCAACACCTTCCGCGGCACTGGCGAAATCTACTTCGATTCGCTCTCCGTCCTGGTCTTCCTGCTTCTCGTCGGCCGCTTCCTGCAGCACCGGTCACAAGCCCTTGCGGATGATTCCGTCGAACTGCTTTTTGCCCTCACGCCGATGACCGCCCACCGCGTCTCTCCGCAGAATCCCATGCAGATCGATGACGTCCCCATCACCTCGTTGCAACTCAACGATATCGTCGAAATCCGCCCTGGAGAATCCATTCCCGTCGACGGCATCATCACCCGCGGCGATTCCTCCATTGATGAATCCCTCCTCACCGGCGAATCACACCCTAAATCCGTGTCGCTCAACTTCCCCATTCACGCCGGCACCGTCAATATCTCCTCGCCCATTTACGCCCAGGTCCGCGCCACCGGCGAAGACACCCGCGTCGGCAAGCTCATGAAACTCGTCACTGAATGTGCCCGCCGCAAAGCGCCCATCGTCCTTTTCGCCGATCGCCTCGGCGGTCGCTTCCTCATCGCCGTGCTCTTCATCGCCGCTGCGGTCTTCACATTGTGGACGATGCTTGGCTCCGCGAATGCCGCAGATCACGCCGTCGCCGTCCTTATCATTGCCTGCCCGTGTGCTCTTGGTCTGGCGACGCCGCTGGCCGTCACTGTCGCCATTGGCCGTGCCGCCCGCCGCGGCATCCTCATCAAGGGCGGCGAAACGCTCGAACGCCTCGCCCAGCCGGGCCTCCTGCTGCTCGACAAGACCGGCACGCTCACCACGGGCCGCATGTCGCTGCGCAGTTGGCAAGGTGACGAAACACTGCAACCCCTCGTCGCCGCCATTGAAGCGCACTCCACGCACCCCATCGCCGGCGCCCTGACCAGCGGCCTCGCATCCACCGCCACGCTCACCGCCACGGATATCCAGCAACACCTCTCGGGCATCTCCGGCACTTGCGAAGGCCAAGCCCTCCTCATCGGCTCACAGCATTTTATGGAGATCCATCACGTCGACATTCCCTATGAACTTCTGCAAACCACCTATGACGCAACGCCCGTATTCATCGCCGCCAACGGCCTTGTTCGCGCCTGCGCATCCGTCGGCGACACACTTCGCCCCGACGCCCTCACCGCACTCAACTCACTTCGGGCCCTCGGCTGGCGCATCGCCATCCTCTCCGGCGATCACCCCGACGTGGTCCGCCACATCGCTGATCAACTTCACGTCACCGACGCCCGCGGCGGCCTGCTCCCGGAACAAAAACTCGCCATCGTCCAGGAGGAACTCCTCCGCGGCCCCGTCGTCATGGTCGGCGACGGCGTCAACGATGCAGCGGCACTCGCGGCGGCCACCGTCGGCATCGCCGTTCACGGCGGCGCTGAAGCCTCTCTGGCCGCGGCCAATATTTACCTGCACACGCCCGGCCTGCTCCCCATCGTGGATGTCATGCACGCTTCGCAAAAAACTCTCACGATCATCCGTCGCAGCCTTGCCGCCTCGCTCACCTACAATGCTTTCTCGGTCACCCTCGCCGCACTGGGCATCATCAATCCGCTCATTGCCGCGATTCTCATGCCGATCAGTTCGCTCACCGTCCTCTCGCTGGCCATGGGCAGCAAGACCTTTCGGAGGACTTTGCCATGACCGTTCTTTTCGTCGTTCTTCCTCTGGCCATTCTTTTCGCGGGTGTGGCCGTCGCCGCGTTCATCTGGTCCGTCCGCACCGGTCAGTTTGATGACCTGAAGACCCCTGCCTCGCGCATGCTCCATGATGATGACGAAAAATAGTCAGGTCGCCGTTATTCCCAAGAAGTACGCCGCCGACAAAATTTCGCCTACGGGACGAGGGACATGTTTTTCGCTATGATTACGGCATGAAGATCACGCTCAATGGTCAATCGTTTGATGTGCCCGAAAAAACCACCGTGGCCGAACTGGTCGAACTGCGCAAGGCCTCCGGCCATTTACGCACCAGCGCCTACGCCGTCGAACGCAATAAGGAAGTCGTCCTGCGGCCGCAACACGAAGCAACCTCTCTTCAAGCCGATGATCGCATCGAAATCGTGGTCATGGTCGGGGGGGGCTGAACCCATGAACATACCGTCATTCAAAATCGGCCCGTACGAATTGCATAGTCGATTGATCGTCGGCACCGGAAAATACTCGTCGCTGGAGCTGATGCAGAAATGCCACGAAGTCAGCGGTTCGGACTGCGTCACCGTGGCAGTTCGCCGCGAACGCATCTTTGACAAGAATTCCGGCCGCAATATTCTGGAATTCATCGACCCCAAGCGTTACACCCTTTTGCCCAACACCGCCGGCTGCTTTACCGCCGAAGACGCTATCCGCGTCGCGCGCCTCGGTCGTGAACTACTGAAGCATTCGGAATATCGCGGGGCCGAGTGGGTGAAGCTGGAAGTGCTGGGCGACACCAAAACTCTTCTGCCCGAGCCTGTCGGCACGCTCGAAGCCACGCGCATCCTGGTGCAGGAAGGTTTTTCAGTTCTGGTCTACTGCTCCGACGACGTGATGCTCTGCAAACGCCTGAAGGAAGCCGGCGCCGCGGCGATTATGCCCGCCGGTTCGCCTATCGGCTCGGGCCAGGGTATTTTGAATCCCAACAATATTCGCATCATTCTTGAGATGCTCAAAGAGAATGATCCGCGCTATCCGGTCATCGTCGATGCGGGGGTAGGAATTGCGTCCGATGTTGCCGCGGCCATGGAACTCGGCGTCGACGGCGTGTTGCTGAACACGGCGATCGCCAGCGCCAAGGATCCGCTGGCGATGGCCACTGCGATGAATCACGCGTGGAAGGCGGGCTATTTTGCCACCGGTGCGGGCCGAATCCCCCGCAAGCTTTATGCGACCGCCAGCAGCCCCTGGGACGGGCGCGTTAATTCGTAATCCTGGCAGCAAGTCCGACCACAAGGCCTTATCCACGGCATGCTTTCCTCTGGGGAAAGGACCGTTCCCATGATTCGAATTCGAAGAGCGTTTGTTGTGCTGAGCATGGTGACCGTTCTACCGGCGGTGGGGTTGCTGCTCGCCGAAACCGTGACCGCGCCGGCCACGCCGCAGGATATTTTCGCCCGGCGCATCCAGCCAATTTTCAAGAGCACCAATCCCTCCAGTTGCACGGAATGCCACCTGGCGGGCGTGGAACTGAAGAACTACATCTTGCCCAGTGCGGAAAAAACTTTCCTCTCGTTGCGCGATCAGGGCCTGATTGATTTGGATGCTCCGGAAAAATCCCGCATCCTGGCGCTCATCCAAATGGGCAACGACCCCAAGGGGGGCAAAGACCTGATCAGCCAGTAGATGCGGGAAAAAGAATTCGCCGCGTTTTCCGAGTGGATCAAGGCCTGCGCCGCTGATCCGAAGCTGCGCAAGCCCCGTTTATGGCAGCACTCCCTGGTGTTGCTGGCGGCCCCTGAATCCGATCAAGCCGCCGCCTTCGCCAAAAAAGCCGTCCTCCCGGCTGGCAAGTATCGCATCGAAGCGTACGTAGATAAAAATGGCGATTTGTCGCGCGATTGGAAAACCATGCTGGGAAAAAACGCGCTCGTCGGCACCGCCGAGATCGAAACCAAATGGATCCCCGGCTACGGAAAGATGACGGAACTCAATGCGGCCGCGTTGAAGTGAGGGCGATCGGGACGTCGCCTATTCATCGGCGCTGGAACGCCAGATGGCCGACGCAAACGCCATCAGCATCGCCGACGTGAGCAGCATCCATCCGCCAAAATTCATCCCGCGATGAAATGCCAGGTACAAAACCCCCTCGCTGATCCAGATCGAACTCCACGCGCACCCAATCAGCAGCATCCACAGAAAAACCCCCGTGAATCCGGCATCCTCGCAGGCACCCTCGGCAAAATGCCATCCGATCGCCACTCCCGCAAGCCCGCCGATCATCGGGGCAAACAGCATCAACATGCTGCCATCCACCCGAAACGGCAACGACAGAAAATAGACCACCACCCATGCCGCCGCCACCAGACCCATTTTACGCAGCAAAATCAGCAGGAATGTTCGCAATTGCTGCAACGGAGACCATTCGTGTTCGCGCGGCATACAACACCTCCAATCCATCATGAGAGAGCGACCGGGGTGTTTGCATGACTAATTTTAGGCAGGCTGTCGCGTATTGCAACGCATACGGGGACCCACCCCGGTACAATCACCCTATGCGCTACGCTCTGGTTATCTTTGATATGGATGGAACTCTCACCGAGGAATTGCTCGATTTCCCCGCAATTCGCTCCGATATCGGCCTGCCCTCGGACGGCGGCATTCTGGAGCATCTCGAACGCATGACCGGGCAGGAACGCTCCCGCGCCGAAGCCATTCTGGCAAAACATGAACTTGCAGCGGCCGAAAACTGCGCCCTTCACGAAGGTGCCCTCGAACTCCTGCAGACGCTGACCGACCGCGGCGTCAAAACGGCCCTCCTCACGCGAAATTCCCGCCATTGCGCCGAACGCATTCTCGGCCGCCACGGCATCACCCTCGAACACATGAGCACCCGCGAAGATCACCCTCCCAAGCCCCACGCCGACAGCATCCTCTCCATCGCCCGCAAATTTCGCATGATTCCGCAACAAACCTTGATGGTGGGCGACTATCTATACGATCTGCAGGCCGCCGCGAATGCCGGTACACATTCCGTATTGTTGTGTACCCACCAGAAGCCCTGGCCCGCGTTTGCCGGCATGGCTACCTATCGCGTGCGGACATTGCACGAGATCGTCGCTATTGTTCTGGCGGCCCCCAATACCGAGAATTTTTAGCGCCACGGAGTAACCCACGCCCCATCCACATTGTTAACCGGAGACGTCCATGTTCTTCACGCCCGCCCTGTCTCGGCTCACCTTCGTATCGCTCGGCATCGTCGCAGCCGCCCTCTGCGCCCAGACCACCGCACCCACGACCGGCACTGCGCCCGCCTCTTCCTCCGCGGCCAGCCTTCCCGCCACCGCCCCCGCGCCCACCAATCCCCAGGTGATCGCCATTCTCGATCGCCTCGAAAAACTCGGATCTACCCTCAAAGACTTCACCGCCGTCCTCGACTACGAAGTCAATCACATCCAGACCGACGAAAAGGAAGGCAAAGACGGCACCGTTTCTTACGTCAAAGATCTCGCCACCGGCGAGGTGAAATTCGAGTTCATCTTCACCACCTCCAAGTTGGATGGAAAAATTAAAAAACGCGGCCTCAAAAACCAGTACCTCTTCGACGGCCGCAATTTCTTTGACATCGACCATGTCGCCAAAATCTACAAACAGGTGCAACTCGTCAAACCCGGCGATCCCCCGGAAAATGTCCTGAAAATCGGTGGTCCCGTACCCCTGCCGCTGGGGCAAAAAACCGCCGTGATTCTCGCCGACTTTGATGCCTCCCTCATCCAGCCCGCCGCCGCCGGCGCCCCTGCCGATACCCTCAAACTGGTGCCGAAAAAGAAAGGCAAGTTCGACTTTACCGAACTATCCATCACGCTCGATCCCCAGACCGATCTGCCCAGCGAAATCCGCAGCACCAACGTCAATGAAGATGTCACCACGATCAAAATGATCAGCCCGGTCATCAACTCCGGCAAGGCCACAATCCCCATTCCCGTGACCCCCAAAACCGGTGACGGGTGGGCCGTCGAAATCAAACCGCTATCCCCCTGAGCGGCCCTGATCCGGCCCCCCTTCTCCCGCCATCTTCAAAAACCGTCTTGCTTGTTCCCCGTCACAGGGGGACACTGCCCTTATGAAACGTGTTCTGCTTCTGCCGTCGATCCTGCTTGCCTTGCTCTTTGTCGTTTGCTACGCGCTGAGCGGCCGCTCCCTGCCTCAACCCCGCACCGGCGACGGTGTCCGCGGCAGCAAAGATTCCCCCATCGTCTTGGCCAACATGGACGACATTAAAACCCTCGACGTCGGCAAGATGTCCTGGCAGTCCGACATCCGTACCGCGATGGGCCTGTGGGAAGGTCTCACCTCCTACAACCCCAAGGAT
This sequence comes from Phycisphaerae bacterium, assembly GCA_038248985.1. Classification (GTDB taxonomy): domain Bacteria; phylum Planctomycetota; class Phycisphaerae; order WQYP01; family WQYP01; genus JBBRWV01. Next base: position 9,384 of record JBBRWV010000025.1, on the reverse strand, counting down.
CTTTCGATCCTGCCCGGTGTCGCTGAACGCTGGGAAGTCTCCCCCGATCAAAAATTCTACACCTTTCACCTGCGGAAAAACGCCCGCTGGTCCGATGGCGATCCCGTCACTGCCCACGATTTCGTCTTCGCCTGGAAACGCGTTCTCACGCCCGTCACCGCCGGCGATTACATCAGCCTCTTCTTCTCCATCCAAGGCGCCGAAGAATATTACAATGCACTCGCCGCGCGTAAGCCCGCTGATTGGAATTCCGTCGGCATCAGCACCCCCGATGACTACACACTCACCGTGCAACTCAAAATTCCCCTCACCTACTTCCTCGATCTCTGCGCGTTCGTCCCCTTCTATCCGCTCCACGAACCTTCCATGCGCCCCTTCTTGAATGATCCCCTCGACCCCGCCAAAGGCTACAAATCTCAATGGACGCGTCCGCCCTTTGTGGTGTCCAACGGTCCATTCACGCTGGCTGAATGGCAATTCCAGAAATATCTCCTGCTCGAGCAAAATCCCCACTACTGGGATCGCGCCCGCGTCCGCAGCAAAAGCATCTGCATTCTCGCCTACAAAGATCCCCGCGCCGCACTGCTCTCCTACCAGCAGGGCCGGTGCGATGCCCTCAGCTTCGTGCCCCGCGCCATCGGCGAAGAATTGCTCCGCCAGCAGAGTGCCGGCATCCGCAACGATGTCCACTTTCGCCCCGTCTTCGGCATGTATTACTTCGTCTTCAACTGCACCCGCGCCCCCCTGAATGACCCACGCATACGCAAGGCCCTGTCGCTCGTCGTCGATAAAAAACTCATCACCGATCAGATAATGCGCATGGGCGAAACCCCTTCTGACGTCATCGTTCCCGAAAATTCAATTCTCGGCTATGCCAGCCCTCGCGGCGCGTCGCGCAACATCGCAGAAGCCAAACGTCTGCTCGCCGAGGCCGGCTACCCCGACGGAAAAGGACTGCGTGTGCTCGAAATCCTCTACAACACCGAAGCTCCCCACCATGGCCAGGTGTCTCAAGTCATCGGGCAAATGTGGAAACAAAACCTCGGCGTCGAATACAAACTCCGCGCACTCGAACGCGGCAGCTTCGGCTCCGAACGCCGCAACCACAATTTCGATGTCGCCCGTAGCGGATGGTATGGAGACTATGGCGATCCCACCACCTGGCTCGACCTCCTCAAAACCGGCGACGGCAACAATGACGGCCTGTTTTCCTCCCCCGCCTACGACGCGCTCCTGAACAAAGCTGCCAGCGAAGCCAACGCCTCCGCTCGCTTTGCCCTCTTGAAAGACGCCGAACAACTCCTCGTCACCGATGAGTTTCCCTACCTCCCCCTCTTTCAATACTCCGATGGTTACATGTTCAACCCCGATAAAGTCCTCGGCCTCGATCTCAACGTGCGGCTCATGACACAATTCAAATTCGTCGGGCGCAATCCGGCCGCCCCAATCAAATAGACTGCCGCAACCCGCAAAAAAAGTAGAACCCGCGATCCATGATCACGGGTTCCATTCATTTCATTTCTCACTGGCCAAGATGTCGCAAGCAGTGGGGGGGTGACGGAACGTTCAGCGTTCTTCGCCCAGCGCTTTCGACGCCTCATTGATGCCCGGGCTCTTGTCCATGTCAATCCCGACCTTGCCCTGCAGAATCTCGTCCATGATGACTTCCAGGTCGCTGCGGCCGTTGCGCTCCACCAGCGGACGCGCCCCGTTGATCAGCTCCACCCAGCGGTGCTGCACCAACGCACACAGTTTGAATCGGCCGCCCATCTTATGCACGATTTCGTCGCTCTTAAGTGCTTCGATCATTTGTCTTTCGCTCCTGAAGGGTTTTTCGAATCAGCCCTGAACTTAGGTTACTTGCACCGTTATCAAAATAGCGTCGGCTCATCGCCGCGAAATTTCCTGCTCGCCTTCATGATCACATCCGTCGTCTTCTCGACGCCATGATCCTCGTTCACTACCAGCAGGTCGTACACACCACTGGCTTCCGCCGTGCGAATCTCCTGCTGGGCTTCGGCAAACCGCCGCATGATCGTGGCTTCATCGTCACGTCCGCGACCCCGCAGCCGGGTCAGCAAATCCTGCTCGCTGGGGGGCAAAATAAAGACGCCCATCGCGTGCGGAAAAAGCTTGTGAACCTGGATGGCCCCTTGAACATCGATCTCCAGAAGGATTGTTCTGCCTGCCGCAAGACCTTCCTGGACCGGCGTTTTCAACGTGCCGTACCAATTGCCGAACACATAAGCATACTCTAAAAGCTCCCCCGTCTCAAGCCAACGCCGAAATGTCGCCTCATCCACAAATTCATACTTCTTCCCCTGGGCATCCTGCGGCTTCCCCTCCCGCGTCGTCGCCGAGACCGCAAACTCCGCCGGCAGCTCTGACGCCAGCCGTCGGCAAATCGTCGATTTTCCAACACCCGAGGGTCCCGATACAAAAATCAGCAGGCCGGTGTTCATCTTTGAAGGGGGTCGCGGTCAAAGGTCAAAGGGTCGCTGGCCGCCTTGACCTCTCACCCCTGACCCCTCGCCCTTTCGTTATTCCACGTTCTGTACTTGTTCCTTGATGCGATCAATCGCCGACTTAATATCTACCGTCAACCGTGCAATCGCCGAGTCACCCGCCTTGCTCGCGATGGTGTTCGCCTCGCGCAGCATCTCCTGGCTGATGAAATCCAGCTTGCGCCCGCCCTGGTCTTCCTGGGTACACACATGGCCAAACTGATCGAGGTGCCCGCCCAAACGCTGAATCTCTTCGCTGATGTCCGCCCGGTCCGCAAACAACGCGACCTCCCTAAGCAGGTCATCATCGTTGAACGACATCTTCGAATCATTCACCATTTGCGTCACGCGCTGCTTCAACTTCTCGTGGTAGCCCGTCACCACCTTGGGTGCCAATAGATGAATCTTCCCCAGCGCCTCCCGAATCACCGTCAAATGTTTTTGCAGGTCCGCCCATAGCGCCGCCCCTTCCCGTTGCCGCATCTGATGCAGTTTCAATACCGCTTCCTTCACCACCCGCAATATCAACTCGCGATGCGTCTCGACATAGTCCGGCGCATTCGCCCCCGCCTCAATCACCCCGGGCAAACTCAGCAGAGCCGCGACATCCACCCGCGCGTTCTCCACCTTATTGATGCCCTCGGCCAGCAGGTGATACGCCACCTTCGCCTGGTCAATATAAATCCCCAGCACCTGCTGGTTGATCTGCACCGATGAACTCGAAAGCTGATCCTTCACCGTCACGCACGTCACCAGCGAACCCCGCGCAACCGTCTCCCGCAACAGCCGGTCAATCTCCGATTCCAGCGGCACCAGTTTGTCCGGCAGCTTGATCACCCCCTTGAAATATCGATTGTTGACCGCCCGAATCTCCACCCCGCAAATGATCCCCTGCTCCTCCGCGTTCGCTGCGCCGAAACCCGTCATGCTTGTCAGCATTGTGTTGTTCCTTCTCGAACGATTGAAGTGGGGGGGAGGAGAGCGTGATCAGTCGTGGGTCACTCGAAAATTACTTGCCCGGCTGCGACGTCGTCGCCGCTGGTGCAGTCGCTGTCGCCGGAACCGCCCCATTCGTCGTTGTCGGATCCGTACTCGGTGCCGCGCCCGTAACGGGTACAGCGTTCGCCGGAACCGGTTCAATCGGCACCGCTCCAGTGTTCATCGGATCCACATTGGCATTGGTGTTCACCTCGGGCGACTTCACCACGGCCGCAGGTGGACGAAAGCGAAAATTCAACCAGATGACGATCAGGAGAAATGTCACGAAAAGAATAACCGTGATCGTCGTGAACACATCGCCCGTCTTCGTGCCAAACGCCGAGGAAGATCCGCCCCCACCTGCTCCAAATGCCCCGGACAAACCGCCTCCGCGACCCCGCTGCACCAGCACCACCAGCACCAGTAGAATGGAAATAACAATGAGGACAACGGATAGAAAAGTGGTCATATCGAACCTTTGAGTTCAGGGAGCAGAAATTGAAAATCCTAAATCAGTGAAAAAGCCGCAGGAGCCGGTTGCCCCGGCTCCTGCCGCCATTCAATTACTTCTTCGCCGCTGCGGCCGCCGTGATGATGCCGACAAACTCGTCCACCTTCAGCGCCGCGCCGCCCACCAACGCGCCATCCACATCCGGCTGGCTCATCAGTTCCGCCGCGTTCGACGCCTTGACGCTGCCGCCGTATTGAATCCGAATGCCCGCTGCCGTTGGTGCGTCAAACAACGCCGCCAGCTCCCCGCGAATATACGCATGCACCTCTTGTGCCTGCTCCTTCGTGGCGTTCAGCCCCGTCCCAATCGCCCACACCGGCTCATACGCAATCACCAACTGCCCCGCCTTGCTCTGGTCCAGCCCCTTCAACCCTTCCACCAGTTGCGTCTTGCATACCGCAAACGTCTTGTTGGACTGACGTTCTTCCAGCTTTTCGCCCACGCACAAAATCGCCACCAACCCCGCGTTAATGATCGCATGCAGCTTCTTGTTCAACAACGCATCGGTTTCGCCGATCACATGCCGCCGTTCACTATGCCCCACCAACACGTACTTTACGCCCAGGTCCAGCAGCATCGCTGTCGAAATCTCCCCCGTGAATGCCCCGTTCTTTTCAAAATACGCATCCTGCGCCCCGACGCCCATCGCCGAACCCGCGGCCGCCTTCGCCGCGTCGATATGCACGAATGCCGGAATAATCCCCACCTCCGTCACCCCAAATACCGACGCCTTCCCCGCCAGCCCCGACGCCAGCGCCACCGCCTCCGCCTTCGACAAATTCATCTTCCAGTTACCGGCTACAAAAGGTTTACGCATGACTACTCCTAAAGGGGTCAGGGGACAGGGGTCAGGGGACAGGGGTCAGGGGACAGCCTTGCTCTTCTGAGTCAAACTTGCCGCCATCCTCCGTATTTCCGCAGCCAAGGACATGGCCGCAATTAAATCTCATTCCGCTAAGTATCCTACGCGCACGGCAAAGAGCAATTGCGTCTCGGCCTCAGCCAGTGATCCTCGCGCCATCGAAAGGAAATTGAAAAACGATTCGTCAAATGAATAACGATTCGCCATGTCCTGGACGCGATCATACAGTTTGCTTCTCCTGACCCCTGACCACCGGCCCCTGACCCCTTATTCCGGGCGTCTTCGTCAATTTTTTACCCAATACATTCACAATTGCTTCAATCTCTTTCATGAGCGCCGCAAACGTCTCCGGCAACAACGCCTGCGGACCATCGCACATCGCCTTGCTCGGGCAATCATGACATTCCACCATGATCCCGTCCGCCCCTGCCGCAATCCCCGCCCGCGCCAGCGCCGGCACGTACTGCCGATCGCCCGCCGCATGGCTCGGATCCACAATCACCGGCAAATGCGACAACTGCTTCACCACCGGTACCGCGCTCACATCCAGCGTATACCGCAGACTCGTCTCAAACGTCTTGATTCCCCGCTCACACAAAATCACTTCGCGGTTGCCCTGGCTCAGCACATACTCGGCGCTCATCAACCACTCGCTGATGCTCCCCGCCAAGCCCCGCTTCAACACCACCTGCTTCCGCGTCTTGCCCACCTCAAACAGCAGATTGAAATTCTGCATGTTCCGCGCCCCGATTTGAAAAATATCCGTGTATTTCTCAATGATCTGCACATGCCGCGTATCCATCACCTCCGTGATGATCGGCATGTTGTTCGCCTGCCCCGCCTCCTTCAACCACTTCAACGCATCTTCACCATGCCCTTGAAAACTGTAGGGACTCGTCCGCGGCTTGTACGCCCCGCCCCGCAAAACCGTCGCCCCCGCCGCCTTCACCTCCCGCGCCAACTGATGCACCATCGCTTCGTCTTCACACGCACACGGCCCCGCAATCACCATCACGTGCGACCCACCCACCTTCACCGTCCCGCCCTGCGGACACGCAATGTCGATGACCGTGTCTTCCTTATGAAACTCCCGTGAAGCCAGCTTGTACGGCTTCATGATCGGCAAAACCTGCTCCACCCCGTTGATCGCCTTCAAATGCTCCGGATCAACCTTCACCTCTTCGCCCACCACCCCGATCACCGTCCGAAACTGCCCCCGCGACAAATGCGTCTGCAACCCCAACGCCTCGATCTGCGAAGTGATTTCTTTCACCAAAGCTTCAGAGGCATCCGCCTTCAAAATCACGATCATTTCATGCACCGCGTTAAGGATTCCGGTTTCCAACAGAGGAATCGGGCATTATGAGCGAAATCCCCCCCCGATTCCAGTGCCCCAGCCCCCGCGCCCCTTCAGCAAAGTCCCGCCCGCTCTCCCTATAGCGCCTTCCACCCGCGAATCTCCCGCCGCAAACCCGCCTTCTGAATCCGCTTGAAATCCGCCTCCCCCGGCCGCGCATCAGCAAAATACATCAGTACCGCACCCGCATCCAGCAACTTCTCCTGCATCACCCCCACATCCACCCGCGCCGCCCCCACCCCCGTCTCCACCATCAAACTCGCTGCCACACCCGCCGCTTCCCCCAGCGCCATCCAGCATGGCTCCATCCGCAGCGTGCTGAACCCAATATGCGTCCCGCTCACCGGCACCGGCGTCAGCAAATTCTCCGGCCCGTTTCGCGGCACAATCACTCCGTACGGCACCGTGTACGGCACCGTCGGACACGACAAAAATCCATCCAAATGCACCCGCCCCTCCTCCCGCTTCTGATGCGCATGCGAATCCAACGCATAATGACTCGCGGTTATACTGTCCGGATGCACCGGTGGCCGTCCTCCCGCCTCCCCCGGTAACGCATCCCATGCCGTAAATAAATGCAGCCCCTCCACCCGCCGCCCCTCCCGCACATACACCTGCCGCGGAAAATTCCCATTGTCCCCATACTCATCCGCCGCCAGCCCCCATTCCAGGCATTTCTCCCGAAACTCCCCCGGCAGCCCCTCATCATGCTGCGCAAACCACAGCAATCCCAAAATATAATCCCGCAACCTCCCTGCAAATTCATCCCGCCACTCCCACCCCGCCGTCGGCCACTCATAATTCTCCACCGGCAAATCCGTGCTGATAAACGCCAGATGTTGATTGTTCGAATCCGTCTTTCCGTTCGGCAATCTCACCATGTTCACCAACCGCCCAATCCCCTCCCTGTGCAGTTCCTTCCCCCCTTCATACCCGCCCTTCCCCGCCCACCGCTGCAACTTCACATCCTCGATCAACGACACATACTCTTGCCGGTCATACTTGGCCGGCCGCGCAACCGAAGCCCGATTCCCCGCCACATCCGTCAAACACAACCGATAGTTATACGCCTGAATTGTCTCATCCCCTTCCCCCGTGCTCCCCTTACCCAACTCCTCCGCGCTCGTCCCCCACGCCTTGTAAACCTTCCCCGCCATCGCCTCCCCGTACTCCATTCTCCCCTCGCGCCGCGTCCGCCACGCACACCCCGCCGCCGCCGCCAGGTCTCCCTCATAAGTCGCATCCAGAAACACTTTCCCACTCACCCAACTTGTCCGCCCGCTCCCCCGATCGATCACCGCAATCTCCCCAATCCGCTCCCGCACGCCCCGCCCCTTCACCATCCGCACCTTCTCCCGCAACGCATCAAACTGCTGCATCGTCCGCACCACCACTCCCGGCCACTCCGCCAGCATCCCCAGCAAAACCTTTTCCCCCACGTGCGGCTCAAAATGATACCCGTCCGAACAATCCCGCACCTGCTCCGACTCCGCCCCACACGTCTCCTCGTAATGCCGTTTCACGCGCCCCACAAACTCCCCAAACAGACCCCCCGTACACCCCCGCGTCCCGATATCCGTGGCTCCGAGCCCATTCGCCGGCAACCCTCCCACATGCCCCGTCCGCTCCAACACAATCGCCGACTTTCCCTCCCGTGCCGCCGCGATCCCGGCCATAATTCCCCCCGGCGTCCCCCCCACAATCACCACATCAAAAAACGCCTGGCTCATACAAAACCTCCACGCAACCCAGCAATGAAAACCAACGTCTCCTGACACCCGCAGACCATCATCCTCCCACATGCCTCAATATGCCAGCGTAGCCGCAGCAACACCCTAAACCCATCGAATTCCCCAGATATACGAATATCGAGCCCCAAATTCACCAAAAAACACCCCAATCCACCCCTCTTTGAATGATTTCGAGCCCTGATACCCACTCCGCCATCGACGCAAAAAACGACAATATAAAACAACATTACTCATTTATTAACAGTTACTTAAGCATCAATTTCATCCCCGCGAAGCCGCGCCAGAGCTTGCAATAGGAGCCGGGATGCCGTAACATAGCCCCTTCGACACGGGAAACGGGTCTTACACCGAATCAGGATGAGCAGGTGCCGGCCACGTCGTCCAGCTTTGAAAGAAGCCCGACCGACGCGGATATCTTTGTCGCTACTCACAACTGAATACCGAAAACAACCTCCAAATTAAAAACTCCCCCAACTGGCTTGACACGAACTAACAACCTGTTATACTTCCCCTCCCTCGTCCAACAGCCAAAAACGCTGAAACGACGAAAAGTATGCGAATATCTGCGAGAAATTGCAGTTTTCTAAAGCTCAATAAGCTCTTTGACAAGTGAACATGGTTTGGACGCCACGAGAATGTGGTGACTCTCCGACTACACACGGGTCGCTTCGCAAGAAGTGATTCAGGCGGAAAGTCACTGATCCCGCAATCACCGACCGTGATTGCAAATTAAAGCATCCTCGTGTGCGTGAAAACTACTTATACTCTTTACCCAAGAGTACAAAGAGCAATCACTGAGATGCTTTGAGTTACCCTCTTAAGAGCCGATTGAAATTAAAAATCAAACAATCAGCCGTCAGGTTGAAAACTTTGATTCTAGCCGTCAATCGGAACCGAGGGGTCAAATGAGGTGCTTAGCCGCATTTGATATTCTTGCTAACAGGCAAGTTCTTCACATGTAATACCCTCCGCGAAAAGGCCTTCGGGCATAAGTACCGGAGATACGACAAATAATTGAAGAGTTTGATCCTGGCTCACAGTGAACGCTGGCGGCGTGGCTAAGGCATGCAAGTCGCACGGGTGTAGCAATACACCAGTGGCGCAAGGGTGAGTAATGGATAGCTAACGTACCTTTAACTGGGGCATAGCCAGTCGAAAGATTGGGTAATTCCCCATAAAATCGCGGAAAAGCATTTTTCTGCAATCAAAGGTGAGGACCGAAAGGCTTACCGGTTTTAGAGCGGGCTATCTTCTATCAGCTAGTTGGTGAGGTAATGGCTCACCAAGGCTATGACGGATAGCTGGTCTGAGAGGACGACCAGCCACATTGGCACTGAGACACTGGCCAGACTCCTACGGGGGGCTGCAGCAACGAATCTTCCCCAATGGTCGAAAGACTGAGGGAGCGACGCCGCGTGAAG
>JBBRWV010000024.1:0-34107 GCA_038248985.1 Phycisphaerae bacterium | reverse complement strand
TTCGCCCCCCCTTTCCCCCCCCTCGGGTGGCCTTCCACCCGAGCCCAATACGGGTCCGATGCCCGATATCCCCCCCGCCGGTGGGCCGAATTGGCCCAATTTCTGAAAACCTAAAAGGGCACCACTTGCCACGATTCGTGGGTACTGCGCAATTACTGCGCGTATTATCGCCCTTTGATGGGGAAAAAAAATGAGAACTTTTTTTCACTATTGGGTGAACGTGACTGAATTTTCCGTAAGTCCCCTATCTATCAGGACTTTTGACGCGCGCAACCACCGATAATCGCGCGATTTTTTAAAGCTTTTTTAATATTCACAAAAGTATTACTTGCTTATCGTTAACCTTGATGTACATTTGTACTGTAAGCCCACTCAGTACAGTGCCTTAAGAATAACAAGTTCATCTGAGTACACAATTACGAATCCGGCAAGTCCACCGACTTTCCGGACGGGGCTCTGTCTTGTTATGTGGCTTATAAAGTCCTGGGAACACTGGACATAGCGTTATGGCCAGTGAGGATTTCAAAGGGGCCTCCCCGAGGGGACATATGAGGTCCAATGATGCGTTTTGTAACTCTCGTCAATGAACTGTCGTTGGAAGACCTCCACGCCATCGCCCGGGGTCTGAGTCCTAAGTCCGTGAGCGACAGGGACTTCCATGAGACTCTCGCGGTCCACAAATGCTTTGTCGTTCCGCCTTGGGTGGTGCGTGCCAACCCCACGGGCGGCCTGACCCGGATCTGCCAAATGCAGTATGATGCCCTCGGAAATATCGACAAGTGTCGCATGTTACTCCGTGTGGCGCAGATACTTAGGGAAGCCGAGGGTCCGGAGTCCGGCTTCGGCGGCCGCTTCGCCATTTAAGCTATTTTCGCAGAATGGGATATGAATGTTGGTACATACCGTGTACTTCTGGGTCCACGCCGGCGCGCCTGCCGAGGCACTTGATCAGTTGCAGCGAGACTGCCAGGAGTTGTTGGGTAAGATACCGTCAGTAAAGCACTTATGGGCGGGGGTGCCGGCCATGACGCCGCGCGAGGTGGTGGATAATTCGTACGCAGTGGGTCTGACCGTCGTATTCGACGACGTAGCCGGTCACGACTTGTATCAATCTCACCCGCTGCATCTGGAATTTATTGCGCGCAATAAATCCCACTGGAAACGCGTCCAGATTTACGATTTTGCATGAGCTGAGGGGGGGGAAAGGGGGGGCAGGGCAGGGGTAAACGGGGGGTGGAGGGGGGGGTGATAGGGGGTCAAAGCAGGGGTAAAGGGGGGGTGAGGGGGGGGTATAAGGGTCGGAGAGTTGCCTTTTAAACCGGATGTTGATTTTCGCGATCGTCGCGGAATCTGGCTCTTCTCATCGCGCGCCCGCAGCGCATCGACGTCGGGAGGTCAGCGGTTAAAACGGGGGGCAAAAATACAACGACACGACGGGGGGCATCGTGTCGTTGTGGGGGGATTTAGTTTTTTCAAATTGCTCATCAGGGGGTGTTGGGTTTGGCCGCGGGCTTGGTGGCGGCGTTGGTTTTGGATTCAATCTTGGGGGCGGTGAGGAGGGGCCACTTGTTTTCGGCGCGGGATTTGTTGGCGATTTCGAATACTTTGGCGATCTGGTGGGGGCGCACCCATTCGACGTGGGCGTCGGCGAAGGCGATGTTCATGCCATCCTTGATGGAAACTTTGGCGGGGTCGCAATAGGCGATGATCTGAGTGGTGTCGGAATCGCTCTTGAGGCCTTTGCCGACATAAATGACATCGGTGTGTTCATCCAGGACTTTTTTGATGGTGGTCCAGTCGCGGGAGGCGGCTTCCGCCTGTTCGGGAGTCACCTCGGCGGGCGTGCTGGAGGAACGTTTGCTGAGGAGTTGCTTGGGTGAGATTTGGTTGGCAGCCACCAGTTGCGCGACGTGTTCGGGCATGGCGTCGGCGTTGTCGGCCGACCAGACTATGGCGGACTGAGCGATGCCGCGCAGGCTGGCGGCTTCGTGGGAGCGATTGGCGAGTTCACGGGCGCGGCCGAGGGAGGGGAGGAGGATGGCGGCACCGACGGCGATGACGGGTCCGGAGGAGGTGACTTGGCCGTTGAGGAGTGCGATGAGGGGTAGGCCGTTGACGGAGCGGACGTGGATGCCGGTGGGGTCGGCGTAGATGATACCGCCGCCGGGGACGAGTGCGGACTCGACTTTTTCGGGATCGGGGATGAGGTTTTCGGGGATTACGACATCGCCGGCGCGGCCGACGAACATTTGGATAAGTTGGCGGGCGACTTTGGCAACCATGGCGTAGGGCTTTTGGGGATCACCGTATTCGATGACGGTGGCGGTTTTGAGGCCATCGCCGAATTGTTTAAGGACGGGGGCGACGCCGGGGGTTTCGGCGAGGGAGTCTTTCTTGGTTTTAATCTGGTTGATGGCGGCTTCGAGTTCGTCGGTCATGCTGGCGACGAGGTAGCCTTCGGCGATGACCCAGCCGAAGCTGACGGGGCCGAAGTTGACGACGGTGGCATCAAGGTCGGCGATTTTTGGTTTTTCGATGGGGGCACCTTTTTCGATGGCGAGAGCTTCGAGGGCGGCGAGGGTTTCGGCGGCTTTTTTGGCATCAGCGAGTTTGTTGAGAACGCCAAAGCCCTGGGGCATCTGGGCATCCTGCTCGCGCGAGGTGCGGAAGAAGATCCATTCATCGCCGAGGGGTGCGAGGATATCTTTTTCGATGCTGAGTTTGAGTTCGTCATCGGCGCGGGCGAGGTTTTTTTCGAATTCCTGGGAAGTTTTGGCGTCGATTTTGGCGAGGGACGCGCGGAATTCCTTGAAGATCGCGGGGAGGTCGAGGCGGATGAGGTTGGCGGAGGTGGCGGTCTTGGGGACGAGCTTGAGGAGGGCGGGGTCGAGGGGTTTGCCATCGAAGAGTTTCAGGAGGCCGGTGCGTGGTCCGGTGGTGCCGACGAAGAGGCGGTCTTCCCAGTTTTTGGCGGAGAAGCCGGCGCTGTAGGAGAGTTGGGTGACGCCATTGAGGCCGAGGACTTCGAGGATGACGGGGGCGCGTTTTTTGGCGATATCGTCGCCGGAACCGGCGATGGAGGCGAGGGCGAGTTTGCGGATGGCGGCGCCGTCGACATAGCCGACGAGGGCGGCGGATTTATCGACCTGGGCGAGGGCGGCCTTGAAGGCGGGGACAGCGGCGAGGCGGGGTTGGGCCTGGGCCTGGCCGAGAAGGACGGCTTTGGTATCGGCGGGGAAATCACCGAGGAAGATGATGACGGCATCGGGGGTGGCTTCGATGGAGATTTTGGGGGCGTCAGATTCTTCGATGGCTTTTTCCGACTTGGCGCGGAGGTCGTCGAGTTGTTTTTTGAGGGCGGCGGCGTCTTTGCCGGCTTTGCAGATCAGGGCCACTTGCGGCTGCATGTTGCCGCCGGCTTGGGGGTCGAAGGGGCCGACGTAGATGGCGCCGGGGTAGCGCCAGGCGAAGCCGCCGAGGGAGAGTGCGGTGTTGAAGGCTTCGCGTTCTTTTTCGGGGACTTGTTTATCGAGGACGGCGGCGGCATTTTTTTCGATGAACTCGCGGACGCCGGAGGCCTCGATGAAGGTTTTGAGATGGGACTGGGCGTAGGAGGCGGCGAGGTTATCGGTGCCTTGCCAGCCGACGTAGACGAGGGCATCGGCGGGGATATTCTCGGAGAGGACCTGAGCGCGGGCGGTGCCGGCGAGAAGGAGGAGCAGCGCTATAGCCAGAGAGGTGAGGGAGCGAGTTGCCTGGAACATGGAACGACCTTTCTAATAGAAACGCGAAGAAATGTACCCACATCGCAGGGGGGAGAATAACCGAGGAAGGGGGCGGTTGCGAGAAATTTATGGGAGGTTGAAAGGGGTGAAAGGACGCCGCGTTGGGGCATCGCTAAACTGGGCGATGGGGCGCGCGGGTTAGTCGATGAATTCCACGGGGGTGCATTTGGGGATCATGCCGAGGGCGGGTTATGCAACGCTTTGATAAATCGCCGGCCGATAGCGTGGGCGCGGGATGGGTTTGTGGGCAACTTGGGCGACTTTGAGCCAGGCGGTTTTGGCTTTTTGCACCTGGCGCAGGGCCTGGGCGGGGGATTCTCCAAATGCCGAACAACAGCGGAGATCCGGAATATCGGCGATGTAGCCAGCGTCGGCATCGGAGTAGAAGATGTTGATGTGGTAATCTTTCATTCTTCACCTTCCACATGTCGATTCATGGTGACTTTGTCCGGCGAAAAATTGGCAATTAATTCAGTCGATGAATTCCACGGGGGTGCATTTGGGGATCATGCCGAGGGCGGCGCCTTCGTCGAGCAGGCGGTTGACGGCTTCGCGGCCGCGGGGGCCGTAGTCGAGGGTCCATTTGTTGACGTACATGCCGACGAATTCATCGGCGAGGTTGACGTTCATATCGCGGGCGTATTGCAGGGCGTGTTGGACGGCTTCGGCGCGGTGATCGAGGGAGAACTGGATGGATTCCTTGATTTTGCGGGTGACGGCGCGAACGTGATCGGGGCCGAGGTCGCGGCGGATGACGTTGCCGCCGAGGGGCAGGGGGAGGCCGGTGCGTTGCATCCACCATTGGCCGAGGTCGAGGCAGCAGACGAGGCCCTGGTTTTGGTAGGTGAGTTGTCCTTCGTGGATGATGAGGCCGGCGTCGGCGTGGCCATCCTGGACGAACTGCAGGATTTCGTCGAAGGGTTTGACGATGTTGCGGAAGCCTTTGCCGAGGGCGATGGAGGCGGCGAGGAAGGCGGTGGTCATGGTGCCGGGGATGGCGATGCGGAGGTTTCCGCCGGCTTGGAGTTCCTGGAGGGTGTAGGGTTTTTTGGCGACGATCATGGGGCCGTAGTTGTCGCCCATGGAGCATCCGCAGGCCATGAGGGCGTAGTTTTGGGCGATGTAGGGGTAGGTGTGGAGGCTGATGGCGGAGACTTCGAGTTCGTTTTTCAAGGCGCGTTCGTTGAGGGTTTGGATGTCCTGGAGGATGTGGTTGAAGTGATAGGGTCCGGAGTCGAGCTGGCCAGTGGCGAGGCCGTAGAACATGAAGGCGTCATCGGGGTCGGGGGAGTGTCCGAGGTTGATGGTGAGTTTGTGGGGGGTGGAGGTGGCGGGCATGGCGAATCCTTATCAATTAGGAGGGGGTTGGCTGCTTTCAAGAGTTTCTGAAAGTTGAAGAAGTATAGCGGTGTGGGGGCGGTTTGACCACTGGGAGGACTATGTCAATAGATATCCACTATTGACATGGCCAGAAAGAATGAGGTACTCTTAGGAGGACCATGAAGAGGTGAAAAATGAACGTCCATTTGGGTGAAACGCTTGAACGATTTATCACGGACCTGGTGAAGGCGGGGAATTACCAGACGCAAAGCGAAGTGGTGCGTGAGGGTCTGCGGTTGCTGCAGGATCGCGAGGTGCTGCGGAGCATGCAACTGGCCGAATTGCGCAAGGACATTCGCCAGGGCATGGAGGATCTGGATGCGGGGCGGAGCGTGCCGGCCAAGGCGGTATTTTCTGAGCTTCGAGGGATGAGCGCGGCACGGCGCAAGGCCGGCAAGCGATGAAGGCGGAGTTTTCGCAACATGGACGCAACGACTTAATCGATATCTGGAGTTTCATCGCGCAAGACAGCGTCGATGCTGCCGACCGTTTGGGTGAACGGTTTGAAAAAGCGATTGGCTTATTGGAGGAAAATCCCGAGGCGGGCCGTGCGCGTACTGATCTGGCGAAGGGCCTACGCAGTTTTCCAGTCGGAGTTTACCTGATTTTATATCGTGTCCGGGCGGGGCGAATTTATGTTGTGCGGATTATTCACGGGATGCGCGACGTAAGGAAAGAACTGTCGGACAACTGATTCACCGCGAGCGATGGCGCGTCCAGGCAGAGATTTCACGAGCCGTTACGGTTCGGCGGGGGATTCGCGGTTGGACGCGGAGATGGGGAGGGAGGCGTTCTTGTAACCGTATACGTGGTAGTTTTTTTTCCACCAGACGCGCACTTTTTTGATCTGGGCGTCTTCGTCTTTTTCTTCGCCGGCGACCCCCCAGCGGTTGCTCCATTGCGGTAAGCGGGTGAGCTTGTAGTCTTCCGGGTCTTGATTGGTTACGGTGACGAGCAGGCCGAGGGCATCGATGCGGGAGCTGGTGCGGAAAGGTTGATTGTTGATGGTGGCATTGGAGCTGTCCTGGGGCGAGCCGAGGGCCAGGGCGACGACGCAGGGAACGAAGTTTTGGGATTTATAGGTTTCGGCGAGGCTGACCAGAAAGGTGCCCATCGAACCGTAATCGGGCGACAGGATTCGGTATTGGTAATTATTGGAATCAGGGGAGGAATCGAGCAGGTATTGAAAAAGAGCTTCCAGGCGTTCGCCCACGAGGGGCGAATCGTAAGCCATGAGGACCTCGCCGGCCGTTTGCATATCGGCGGCACGCAGGGAGGTTTCGTTATAGGGATAGATTTGGAACTGGCGGCCGCGGACGTATACATAGGCGGAACGTTGGGAGGAAGCACCGCGGGTGTAGCGCTTTTTTTGGCCATCCCAGTTGAGCGCGAAACCGCCGCCGAAGCAGATCATGGGATAGTCAACGGCTTTTTTCCAGAGGGCGTCGACGAGGGGGGCGCTGGCGGGGTGATCGCCGGCGGAATCCATGGCGGTGAGGGAGACTTCGCGGTCGAGGTCATCGATCAGGCGGGCGAGCAATTCATCGGCGGCGGGTTCGCGGAGCGGCTTGAGATCGCGCGCGGCCTGAGTGCGCTGGTCGCTATCGGGCGAATAGGCTTGGGCGAGAAATTGAATGTTGGCATCGCGGAGGGCCCAGTCGAGCAGTTTTTGGCGACGGTCGGCGGGGAGATCGGCGCTGTCTACGACAAAGCGCGAGAGGGCTTCGTTGAACTGCAGGACATGGAGGACGCGGGTGCGGGCTTCGAGATTCTTAACGGAGGCGAGCGTGCGCAGATGCAGGGCGATGTTGCGTTGAATCAGGTGGGAGACTTCCATGACGTAGGCAACTTCGCCGGCGCTTTGATTGAGGGCGGCGGCAAGCGTGTGGAGAGAGGCGGCGCGGACGTCCGGGTCTTCGGCGGTAAGGTGGGTCACGGCGGCGCGCACGGGAGGCGAGACGGACGATGCGGGCGCGGGATCGCGCGGGGCCACCTGACACGAAGCGACCCAGAGCAGCGACAGCAGGAGCGGTACTCGCAGGTATGCGGCCATGTGTGAGAACTCCCGAGGGGTGGTTGAACGCCGGGGTAAGCTTGGAGAGTATAACCAGATTGTTTGAGACGTTCGTAGCGGAAGGCGGTTCATTTTTTTTGCGGAACGAAATGCAGGGGCGGGCGTCTGAGTCTTGTCCGGCAGAGTTTGTGGTAATATCCGTTTGTATATTTCAACCGGCGGCACTGACAAGTGAGGCATTCATGCGAATGGGCAAGGACGTAGTGGCGGCAATGCTTCTGGCGGCGGCGATGGGGGCGGCCGGTTGCGAGACGACAGGCAAGCGCCAGGACAAGCCGATAGTGGCGGGGGAGAATACGCCTGCCACGGTGCCATCGGTGCTGGCGGGCGTGCTGCCGGATAGGGCGGGAGGCAAGACTGAAAAGACGGACAAGGCAGATGCGGCCGGTGGCGGCGCGCGGAACATCACGATCGTGCTGCCGTCGATTCCGAAGAATACGACGATGACGGTTTCACCGGAGATGCTCGAAGCGCTCAAGGCGCTGTCCGCGGAGGATTTCAAGGCGCGGCAGGAAGCGGTGACGAAGCTGCAACTGGCGATGGGGAAGCATTTTCAGCAGATGGTGCTGGTGCAGGACATGATGATCCGCATTCAGACGAACCTGGCCGAGCAGTTGAAGCAGATGACGCTGACGCAGGATGTGGAGTCATCCGCGAAGGTGGCGAGCCTGATGGAGTTGAACGCGGCGCTGTCGCGCTGGGCGATCGATGTGATGTTTATGCCGGAGGTGAAGCGGCAGGCGATGATCGAGTGGGGGCTGAAGGCGGAGAACATGATGCTGGTGGCGCGGGCGTACAGCCGCAAGGTCGAGGTGCGGGCGGAGATGCCCAAGGAACTTGCGAAGCTCAAGACCGACACGGCGAATGTGGACTGGATGTTGCTGCAACTGCTGAATGATGACGATCGTGAAGTCAGCCTGAAGACGGTCGATGCGATTTGGGATCGCGCGATCACGCCGGAGATGGTGGATGCATTGTGGTCGCGGGCGTCGGCGTATGCGATGAACCAGGTGCGCCCACGGCAGCAGAAGCAAAGAATGGTCACGGTGCGCGGCCGGACGATTCAAATTTATGAGCAGGACCAATCCTACAACCGAACGCAGGATGCGGAACTGGCGGCGGAACTGCTGACGAAAGCCAAGGCGCCGGTGATCGCCGATCGCCTGAACGATGTGTTTACGGATTTGGCCGCGACGGTCAACAATCCGAATGATTCGCGCTGGCGGAGTCTGATTTCCACGAACTATGGCGGCGATTCGGCCAAGGCGATGATTCGGTTGATCGAGGCGTATAAGCCGAAGGAAGCGGTGCCGTTTATGCTGAAGGCGCTGAACGCTCCCGCGCAGGATGGGAACGACACCACGGTGGACAACAACAATGAAAAGGTGCGTTACTCCTCGCGTATCGACGCGGCAGCGCTATTGATCAGCGTATCGGGGCAGAACAAGGAGGATTTCAACGTGCGGAAATATTCCAACTATGGTGATCGCTGGATGCTGAAGGGGTCGGTGGCGGAAGAGAACGAGCTGGTGAAGAAGCTGAATGCCTGGTGGCGGGCTCATGCCAAGGAGTATGGTGCCGAGGTGCCGCCGGAGCCGAAGGAAGAAAAAAAGGTGGAGGTGCCGGCGAAGCCACGGGCGGGATTGGTAGGGCCGGGAGTGGTAGCCCCTGTGGGAGCGGGCGTGGTGCTGGAGGTGGGACCGGGAGTTGTTACAGCGACGGCACCTGCGATTAACGTGCGGGGGCGGGTGCGAGTTGTGCGGCCGACGGATTGACTGTTCTGCGCGTAGTGGCAGCGCGGCGGGCTATTTCGCGGGATGGGGCGGCGGACTGCTCCGCCGCAGCAAATTCAACGTGCGAAGCGTCACGAGCGCGGCCACAATGAGCGCCAGCGCCTCCAACGCATACGCAATCCACAGCCACTGTATCATCGAGCGATTGGAGAGTCCGGCCAGCAACAGCCCTGCGCCCAGCAGCGCGCCGATGAGAAAGGTCACACATATCCCCTTGGTCAAGCGGCGCATCTGCAGCGGCGCGGCCAGCCGACCGCGAAGCACCATCACGCCGATGCCCAGCAACCAGAGCGTGGGAAAGCCGACCGCGAGCAGGTGCCGCCACAAGATCGCGAGCAGTTCCGGAACAATTTGCCCGCTGAAGTGCATCACGCGATCGAGGAGCAACAACGCCAGCGCTGCGGCCAAAAGTGTCCAGGAAATGACGACCATTAAGGCGCGGCGGCGCGAAAAGCCCGCAAGATAGAGCAGCAGCGCCAAAAGCATCAGCGTGGTGCCGGCGATCGCCCAACCAAACCGCGCGTTGGCGCCGATCATCACCAGCGCGGCCCCGACATTGAGCAGCACCGCGGCCAGCAGCCAGGCCCGCCAGCGCGGCGGGCGTTCGGCCGAATAGCCGCCAAGACTCCCCCACCACTGAATGCCCAGGGCCATCAGCACGTTGGGCAAAAGGCCCGCGGCGGGGAGCAGCAGGAGAATGGTGCGTGCCGATTCCTGCGCGGCGATACCGTCCACGCGGTAGCGGATGCGGAGAAAAACTTCCGCCGTGGCCCAGACGAGGAGCCACTGGGAACAGAGCAGCCGCCACAGATCGGGGAGCGTGAGGCCGGCGGCGCTGCGCAGTGAACTGAAAGTCCGCAACACATGATGCACCGCCAGAAGCGCCAGCGCCGCGCCGACGATCAGATCCAGCAGGGCACGCTGCGACGCATCACCGAGCAGCAGGCTGAGAACGAACATCGCCAGGCCTGCGGCGAGCAACACGCTGGCGATCCGGTGGTCGAGCCGTTGGCCAGGGGCGGCGAAATAATCCGCCAGGGACAGGAGTGCCAGTGCCGTCCACCCGCTGAAATAGTCAAGCAGGCGCAAGTGAACCAGCGCGCCAAACTCGCTGGCGATATCCGGCTTGAAGCCCACTTGCAGGGTCAACACCAGCCGCCACACCGCGGGGATGAGCAACGTCGCGAGCAACAGAAGCAGCAGCGATGTGGGCGCGGCGCGCGGCAACGGCCGCAGTGGGGGCGACGCGGAAATGCCGACGGATGTAGCGGGGATCAACTCCATTCCGTCATGATAGAGGAGGCCGGGCGGATGCGACAGCGCGCCGGGGGATTGGTAGAATTTGCCCAACACGAGCCACGAGCTTCAGCCTACAGATTTGAATGAGGTCGGCATGAGCACGATAAACATCGCCCGCGAAATCAAACAACTGCGCGAAGAAATACTACGGCATGACGCGCTGTATTACGCGCAGGCCAAGCCGGAGATCTCCGACCAGGATTACGATGCGTTGATGCGGAAGCTCATCGACCTGGAGGCGGCACATCCTGAATTGGCCACGCCGGATTCGCCCACGCATCGCGTGGGTGGGAACGCAATCAAGAGCTTTCAATCGCTGACCCATGCCGTGCGCATGATGTCGATCGACAATACGTACAACGCGGAAGAGCTGCGGGAATTTGATACGCGCGTGAAGAAACTACTGGAGGGCGCCGCATTCAGTTACACGTGCGAGCCGAAGATCGACGGAGTTTCGCTTTCACTGCGTTATGAGGACGGCGTGCTGGTCTCAGCAGCGACGCGCGGCGACGGCACCACCGGCGATGAGGTCACGCCCAATGCCAAAACAATTCGCAATATTCCCCTGCGTTTACACGGGGCCAACCCCGGCTCCGTCATCGAAGTGCGCGGCGAAGTTTTTATTTCGCGCGGGCAATTCGCGCGCATCAACAAAACGCAGGAAGAGACCGGCGAAGAAGCCTACGTGAATCCGCGCAACACCGCGGCCGGCACGCTCAAGCAGTTGGATCCCAAGATCGTCGCGGCACGCAAGCTGGAGTTTTTTCCGCACGGCAGCGGCGAATTCGCGGGTGTTGCCGTCGATACTTACACCCACTGGTATGAGCTGCTGCGTGAACTGGGTTTTCGCACCAATGAGCATTTCACGGCGTGCGCCGATATCGAAGCGGCGCTGGCATATATCGACAGTTTCGCGGAGAAACGCCACGGCCTGCCGTACGACACCGATGGCGTGGTGGTGAAGGTGAATCGTTTCGATCAGCGGGAAATCCTGGGTGTGACCAGCAAATCTCCGCGGTGGTGCATCGCCTACAAGTATCAGCCGGAACGCGCGGAGACAGAACTTTTCCGCGTTGCGTTTCAAGTCGGCAAGACCGGTACGATCACACCCGTGGCGGAATTTAAGCCGGCCGTATTTATCAGCGGCACCAATGTTTACCGAGCCAGCCTGCACAATTTTGACGAGATCGAACGCAAGGATATCCGCCTGCACGATCGCGTGCTGGTGGAAAAGGCCGGCGAAATTATTCCGTACGTGGTGGGCATCGTGCCGGAAAAGCGGCCGAAGAATGCCGCGAAGATTGAACGTCCTGTGGTGTGTCCGGCGTGCAATTCCACCACGCTGGTACACGACGGCGGGTTCACCCGCTGCGCTAACCCCGCGTGCCCGGCACAGCTGGCGGAGCGTCTGAAGTTCTTCTGCGGCCGCAACCAGATGGACATCGCGGAGATCGGCCCGGCCCTGATCCAGCAATTGATGGAGCACAAGCTTGTCGCGTCGATTGCCGACTTGTACCGGCTGAAAAAAGCGCAACTGCTGGAACTGGAACGCATGGGGGACAAATCCGCCGAGAATGTGATCGCCGCGGTGCAGGGCTCCAAAGATCGCGGCCTGGCGCGGCTCCTGGCCGGATTGGGCATCCTGCACGTGGGCACGCGGACGGCCCTGGCGATCGCCGAACATTTCGGCACATTGGAAAAGCTGCGCGCCGCCACCGTGGAAGAAATCGACGGGGTGCCGGATGTCGGCGACGTGGTGGCCCAGAGCGTGCATGAGTTCCTGAACTCGCAGCGCGGCGCCGCATTGCTGGATGATCTGATCGCGCTGGGCCTCAAAACCGAACAGGAGCGCCTCGGCGCTGGCGGCCCATTCGCCGGCAAAAGTATCGTCGTCACCGGCACATTGCAGGGGTTCGGCCGTAGCGAAGTGGAACGCAAAATTAGCGAACTCGGCGGCAAGCCCACTAGTTCCGTTAGCAAAAGCACCAGCTTTGTCCTGGCGGGCGAAGAGGCCGGCAGCAAGCTGGAAAAAGCGAAAAAGCTCGGCGTGGAAGTCATCGACGAAGCGGAGTTCCTGCGGCGTATCGGAGGGAAATGACCGTCCCAATCGACGCGTTATTCATCGTCGATTTCACGCGTGAATTGTTTGTACAGCTCCGCGTATTTCCCGCCCAGGTCCAGCAGCGATTGATGCGTGCCGCGTTCGATGATCCTGCCGTGATCCAGCACCAGCACCAGATCCGCGCGCGTCACCGTTGAAAGGCGGTGCGCCACGATGAACGTCGTGCGATGCGCGACCAGGCGCTCCAGCGCCTCCTGGATAATCATCTCGGTATGCGTATCCACGGCGGAAGTCGCTTCGTCGAGCATCAGAATGCGCGGGTTCGCCAAAAACGCCCGCGTGAAGCAAATGAGTTGCCGCTGGCCCAGCGACATCGAACTGCCGCGCTCGCCCACTTCCGTGTGATAACCGTCTTTCAGCGAAAGCAGCACCTCGTGGCTGCCGAGTTGTTGGGCGCTTTCGATCACCTGTTCTTCAGTGGCGCCGGGGCGGGCGTAGCGCATGTTGTCGAGCACCGTGCCGGAGAAAAGATAATTCGCCTGCGACACGATGCCCATTTGCTGGTGCAGGCTGTCGGCCGTCACTTCGCGCAGGTCATGGCCATCAATCAAAATGCGGCCTTGCTGCTGCACGTAGAAGCGGCAAATCAGGTTCATGATCGTGCTCTTGCCACAGCCGGTGTGGCCCACCAGCGCGATGGTCTGGCCCGCCTTGGCTTCAAACGTCACATCATGCAGCACGGGCTTGTCAGCCTTGTAGCCAAAACTCAAATGGTCGAAAACCACATCGCCCCGCACGGGCGGCAGCGGCTGGGCTTTTGCCGAATCCATGACGTCGGGCTTAAGATCGAGCAGCGAAAATATGCGCTCCGCCGAGGCCATCGCCATCATCATTTCATTGTGAAAATTGCCGAAGTTCAGGGCCGGGTTCATGAACCAGTCCCAGTACATGTAGAGCGCCATCAGCGTGCCCACGGTGAAGCGCGCGGACTCCGGCAGCGCCGAGGTGCTGATCACCAGGTAGCAACCGAACATCAGGATGATGACCTTGCCGATGAAGCCGACCACGTTCAGCAGGGGCAGGTAGATGCCGTTGGTCATGTTCGCGTGGATGTTGTTAATCGTATTGGCGTCCTGCAGCAGGTTGAAGTTGGAGAGGTTGTCGGCCTGGCGGTTGTAGGCGGTGACCACGCGCATGCCGTTGATGTTCTCGGCCAAATTGGTGCTCACGCGGGTGAAATGTTCGCGTACCACGCGCCACTTCAGCCCGATTTTCTTGCGGTAAATCTGGTTCATCACGTACAGCACCGGCCCGAGCCAGAGCACCGCCAGCGCCATGCGCCAGTCGGAGAAAAAAATCATGATCGCCGCGATCGCCATCATCATCGTGTTGGCCACCACCGTGTTGATGCCGTTGACGACCGGGTTGACCATCGCGTCGATATCGCTGGTGCCGCGGGAGAGAATGCGGCCGAACTTGGTGCGGTCGTAGAAGCTCATGCTGAGTTCCTGCAGGTGTTTGAAAACCGCCTTGCGGATGGAAAACATCACTTGCTCACCGGTTTGCCGCAGGTACGCCATGTTGAAGCGCATCAACAGGATGGCCACGGCGGTCACCAGCCCCCAGAGGCTCACGGTAAAGCCGATGGCCCAGTAGGGCGGATGCGCGGCGACTTGCGCGGTCAGCCAATCCGCGGCGGATGTCGAGACCAGCGACACCAGCGCCGTGATGTAGAGGCCGAAAAAATTCGGATGACCGGGAATGTCGTGATCGACCAGGTGCTTGATGAACAGCGGGCCGGTCATGTTGAGCACGGTTTCCAGCAACGACACGATCAGCGCCAGGATGTAACGCTTTTTGTACGGTGCCATCCAGGACAGCATGTTGCGCACCACCGGCCACTCGAGCGCTTTGTAGTCGGCCTCGCCATCGGGCGCGTTGGGGTCCTTGCCCGTCAGTTCGGCGGGGTTGGCCGCCTGGGCAATCACCTTGCGTTGCGCCCACCGCTTGCGCATCAGATCCGTAATCATGCGGCACCCCCGCGCTCATTCGTAACACCCGGCAGCGTCGCCTTGAGCTCCGCCTTGGCGATCAACTCTTTTTCCTGATACGCCAGTTGCACCTCGGCAATGTGCCGGTAATGGCCCGGCTGCCGGATCAATTCTTTGTGCGTGCCCGCCTGCGTGATGCGGCCATGCTCCAGCACGATCACCAGGTCCGCAGCTTTCACCGTGCTCAAGCGGTGGGCGATGATGAAGACCGTGCGATCAACCATCACCAGTTCCAGGGCGCGGCTGATCATGTGCTCGGTCTCCGGGTCCACCGCCGCCAGCGCATCATCCAGCACCAGGATGCGCGGGTTGCTGATGATCGCCCGCGCTATCGCCAGACGCTGACGCTGCCCGCCCGAGAGCGTGGCCCCACGCTCGCCCAGCATCGTTTCGTAACCCTGCGGCATTTCCAGGATGAAGTCGTGCGCCTGGGCAATGCGGGCCGCCGCTTCCACATCGCCCAGCGACGCGTGCGGATTGCCATAACGGATGTTGTTGGCCACAGTGTCGGAAAAAAGGAACGTCTCCTGAAACACAAAACCGATCGCCGCATGGAGGCTGCTCAGGTTGACCTTTTGAATGTCCACGCCATCGATAAAAATCTGTCCCATCTGCGGGTCGTAAAAGCGGGCCAGCAACTGCATCATCGTGCTCTTGCCCGCGCCGGTCGGGCCCACGAGCGCCACGATGCTGCCGCCGGGCACATCAAACGCAATATCGCGCAGTACGGACTTTTTCGGATCGTAGCCAAAGCTCACAAAGTTGAACTCCACGCTGCCGGAGCCTTTCGGCAGATCGCGTGCCTCCTGGCGTTCCGGCACGGTCGACGGCGCGTCCAGCACTTCAAAGAAGCGCCGCGCCGAGACAATCGCCCGCTGGTATTGGTCGGAAATCTGGTTGACCTGCTGCAGCCGCCCCAGGATCGAACCCATCGCCGCGCCGAAAATCAGCAAGTCGCCCACTTCCACCTTGCGCCCCAGGCCCAGCGGCGCTGGTGCGGGGGCGGTCTCCACGCGCGGCGACGAACCGTTCTCCGTGGTGGCGATCGCGGCCGGCGCTGCCGTGCGCGACGGCAATCCCGCCGTCGCCACCACCAGCACCGCCCCGATCGCAAACAGCGTCAAGTGGCTGGCTGAGGCGATGCCCCGGATCACCGGCGCAAAATTCTTCCACAGGTTCACGGTGTCCATCACGCGATCGAACCAGGTGTCCGCCGTCTTGTTGTACTTGGCGATCTCCGTGTTCTCGGTGGCGAAAGCCTTCACCACATGCACGCCGGCGACATTCTCCGTGAGCACCGTCACCACGTCGTCGCCGGCCTTCATCGCCGCCTGCTGCGCCGGCTGCATCTTTTTGCCAAATCGCAAAATGTACCAGAGCCAGAACGGCACCGGCAGCAGCGCGGCAAAAGCCACCCACTTGTTGATCGTCATCATCAGCACGATGTAGCCGCTGACAAACGCAATAATTTCCACCGTCAGCAGCAACCCCATCTGCAGGAACATCCGCACGTTCTGCAGATCCGACAGCGCCCGGTTGATCAGCGCCCCGCTGGAATGCTCATCGTGAAACGCGAAACCCACCCGCTGCAAACGGTCGTACACCGCCGCCCGCATGTGATACACCATATCCATTGTAAATTTGCTGTTGAGCCACGTGCGTAAAAAGGTGATGAAATTGTTGAGCAGCACCAGCAGGCCCAAAATCACGATCATGTGCACAATGCCCCGCAGTGGTTCGCGCCCGATCGCCTGCCAGAACGGTTGATCCGTCATCTGACCCGTGGACAGCGTACCCTTCACCTCGTTGGTGATGCTGCCGGTCATGCGCACGGCCGACACTTCCACGCAGACCCACACCACGATCAACAAACACGCCAGCGTCGCCATGCCGCGCACGGGCATGAGAAACCGCGCCATCCGCTTCAGGAGCTGATAGTTCGTCAAATGCGGCAACGGTGCAAGCTTGGCATCAGAGTTGGGGCAACTGTCCCCGGGCGGAGTAGATCCGCCCGGGACACCGGATTGTTGGCTTTTGGTACTCATGTCCGCCTGAATAGCATCTCCCAGGCATCAATGGCGATACCTGGCAAAATAGGGTATCAGGATGGTCGTCGGACGCAAGTTATCCCGGATGCGAGTCGCAACCCGAAAAATGCCCCGGCCCTCTCGCCCCCTATTTTTCCGCCAATCCAAACGTCGCCACCGACGCCTCCAGAGCCTTCTCGTACTTCTCCCACGCGCTCTCCAATCCGATCACCGTCACCACATAACCCGCTTTCCCATCCGTGAGCACATACTGCCGCATCCGCAGTTTGAGCGCCCCGGCCTGAAACGATCCCCCCAGCATGATCCCCGTCAGCCCGTTGATCTGCATTTCCTGCGGCTCATCAAGCATTTTGAAATGGGGATAATCATGCTTCAAAGTGTTCAAAATCGCCTTCGCATCCGGCTTGGTCGCCGCACCCGTGGAAATCGTCATCGCCGCGCCAAACTCACCCGTGTCGTCCTTGTCCTTGAGCGGCGCCTGCGCCACCAGCAACGTCCGCACGTTGCGCGTCTCCCCCAGCACCCACCCGCGCGGCAACTGGATCGTTATCCCCGACTTCGCCACCGCCTTGTCCAGCACGTCCTCCGCCCCCCCACGCGCCGCCGCTCCCATAATCAACATGACCATCACGGCAAACAAAAGAAAATGGCAGGACGGCAAACGCATTCATTCCCTATCGGCAATTGGCGGCTCTCTCCGCCATGCCTTATAGACACCGCCCGGACGCGCTCGCTAGTTATCGTAGGATCCCCCGCTACGGTATACGCAAAAAAAGAAAGCGGGGACTCTGTCGCCAGAATCCCCGCATCCAGTCAAAAAAAGCCTCCACGTGGGTGCCGAGACGGAGTGAGGTTTCGAACCCTGATCAACAGGGCGGGTCGCGCGAAGAGGCGTTTCAGAACGTCCACTACTTGGCCGCACGCCGAAGCATGCAGGGAGGCTTGTTCGTCAGTCCGCCTCGTGGGACCCTAAAGGAAGCTCATCGGTCCGAAGCCGCATAGGACCCCGATAACTCGAGCACAGCAGAGGCTCATGCATTATTCCTGACGCGCCCCCACTATTCAACTTAAACCCACGGAATTCGCAAACAATATTACCACGCAAATTAGCGCCTATTTTCTGCGGTTTTCTGGCACGCTTGACGCCCGATAATCTCACACCGCCACCGTCTCGGGCGTCGCATCAATAACTTTTTTTACCAGCAGGTCCGTCGAGATCCCCTCCGCCTGGCCTTCAAAATTCAAAATCACCCGATGCCGCAACGCCGGCAACAATACACTGCGCACATCCGCGAAACTCACGTTGTATCGCCCCTCGCGCAGCGCCAGCACCTTCGCCGCCAGCAGGATCGCCTGCGCGCCACGCGGGCTCGCCCCGAACCGTATGTACTTCTTCGTGATCTCCGGCGCCAGCCCCGACTCCGGATGCGTCGCCAGCACCAGCCGCCCAATGTATTCCTTCACATGACTGGCCACCGGCACCGCACGCACCAAATACTTCATCGCCCGAATCTGCGCGCCGTCCACCACCTTCTGTGGCTGCGGCACCTTCACCCCCGTCGTCCGATCCAGAATCGTCAGCAAGTCCTCCAACGCCGGACCATGCACCGTGATCTTGAAGGCAAACCGATCCAACTGCGCCTCCGGCAGCGGATACGTCCCCTCCATCTCGATCGGGTTCTGCGTTGCCAGCACAAAAAAAGGATCGTCCATCTTGTGCGTCTTCTTCGCCACCGACACCGACTGCTCCGCCATCGCTTCCAGCAACGCCGATTGCGTCTTGGGCGTCGCCCGGTTGATTTCGTCCGCCAGAATCAAGTTGCCGAAAATCGGCCCCGGTTGAAACTGAAACATCCGGTTGCCCTTGTCGTCGTTGACCACGATCGACGTGCCCACAATATCCGCCGGCATCAAGTCCGGCGTGAACTGAATGCGGCTGAACTGCAAATCCATCACCTGCGCCAGCGTCCGCACCAGCAGCGTCTTGCCCAGCCCCGGCACGCCTTCCAGCAGCGCGTTCCCGCCGATCATCAGGCACAAAATGGTCTGGCTGATCACCTCGCGGTGCCCCACGATCATCTTGCCCACCTCCTCTTCAATCGTCCGATAGGTGCGTTGAAAGTCCGCAACCTGCGCTTCAATATTCGCCGGGGAAACGTCAATGACTGTCACCACTCTGCTCCTTGGTTGAGGACATTTACTTAGACTTGCGCTGCTTCGGAATGCGTTTCGCCCATCTGCGAGGGCTGCGATTCAAGTGCGCTATCGCAAAAATATACACGCATTCAGACCGAATCACATAGAAAACCCCAAAGGGAAACCGTTTGCACCGGGCCCGCCTCGCATCCTTCGCGACCATCGAAAAACGTTCCGGAAATTCTTGTATCTCCGCCAACACCTCATCGACTTCCTCAAGAAACTGCGCAGCCAGCCCAACCTGTTCCAACTCGTACCATTCCGCCGCCGCCAGCAGCTCGGGCCATACCTCGTGCAATCCGACCACTTTCATCCGCGCAGCTTCCTCTTCGAACCCGCACGCAAGCCCTTGGCCGCATTTCCTAGTTTCTTGCGGAAATCATCCAACGGCATATACCGCGCCGGCTGCGGCTCGGCGTCGATCTTCGCGACGCGCTCCTCAATCATGCGCAGTTGACCGGCCGTCACCGGAATATCCCCCTGGTCCTTCGCAATCGAAACCTGCAACTCCTCCAGCAGGTCCAGCCGATCAACCACCGGAAGTTGCTTCATGCTTCGAAGTACCATCGCTTTAGTCATAAACAATCTCCTGCGTTCTCGACCCTTTCTGATGCCCCTCCACAATCTTACACCCCCCCTGCACCAACTCCAACCAGCCTCTCCCCAAACAACCGCCCCGCATTCTCCGTCGTCGTCCGCGCCAACTCCCCCACCTCCACCCCGCGCAATCCCGCCACATACGCCCCCGTATGCACCACATACACCGACTCATTTTTCTTCCCCGCCCCCTTCCTCACCGGCTCAGGGCTCAAAAACGGCGCATCCGTCTCCACCAGCAACCGATCCGCCGGCACCAGCTTCGCACTCGCCTGCACATCCGCCGCATTTTTATACGTCACAATCCCCGTAATCCCGATATACGCCCCCAGTTCCACCCATGCCGCACATTCCACCGGCGTCCCCGTAAAACAATGCACCACGAACCGCAACTCCGGAAAATCCCGCACCATCGCCAGCGCCTCCGCATGCGCCTCCCGCACATGCAAAATCACCGGCACATCCAGCCGCCGCGCCATCTCCAACTGATTCAAAAACACCCCGCGCTGCAGCAGCTTCGGCGAATAATCATAATGATAATCCAGCCCGCACTCTCCCAGCGCCACAATCTTCCCCCCCGGCCCCATGCCCCCGCGCAACAGGTTCTCCAAAAATCCCTCAAACCCCGCCTCCGCCTCCGCCGCATGATGCGGATGAATCCCCAACGCTCCGAAAACCTGCGGATATTCCCCCACCAGCCGCATCACCTTCGCATGATCCTCCACGTGCGTCCCCACCGTGATCATCCGCCGCACGCCCCCTTTATTCGCCCGCGCAATCACCTGCCCCACATTTTCCAGAAGCCCTTCGCTCGTCAAATGACAATGCGTATCAATCCACATCCGCGCGATTGTAAGGATTCGCGCTGCGGAGGTATAGTTGCTGATGTTGACACCTCGTTGCCCCGCGCCCAGACGATCCTCCCTGACCGCTTTACCCTTCGGAGCCGTTTATGCCCGGGCCCAATTACCCGCCTCAGCCCGCTGGTTTTTCCGCGCAACAATCCCGTCGCTCCCGCACTCTGGCCTTGCGCATCGCCCTGGGCTACTTCGTCGTCGCCGTCACCTGGATTCTCGTCTCCGATCAATTGCTCCAGACCCTTGTATCCGCCTGGCTCGATCCCTCCCTCTCCGTCGAAATGCGCGAACTCCGCCATTCCCAGGCCCAAACCCTCAAAGGCTGGTTCTACATCACCGTGACCGCCGTAGCGCTCTTCTACCTCGTCCGCTCCTTCATCCGCTCCGTCCAAAAAACCGAAAACATCGGCCGCCTCGAAGTCTCCCGCGCCGCCGACGAATTCCGCTTCCTCTTCGATGACAACCCCCTCCCCTTGCTCGTCTACGATCCCGCCACCCTCCGCATCCTCAAAGTCAATAACGCCGCCGTCGCCAAGTACGGCTATGGCCGCGCTGAATGGTTCACCCTCGCCATCACCGCCCTCCATTCGTCCGCGCATTCCCTCGAATTCCCCGCCCTGCTTTCCGGTTTCAAAGATGAACCCGTCTCCCATAACATCGCCCGACATCGCAAAAAAGACGGCACCTTCATCGACGTCCACGTCGGTGGCCGCCCCACCACCTTCGAAGGACGCCCCGCCCGTCTCATCGTCATCTTTGACATCACCGAACGCGTCGCCACCCAGAAAGCCCTCGAACAATACCGCCTCGAACTCGAACACCGCGTCCATCTACGCACCCAGGAACTCACCTCCGCCAATCAGCGGCTCCAAAGTGAAGTGTCCCACTGCCTCGCCACCGAAGAACAACTCCGCATCGCCAAACGCCTCACCGATGATGCCAACCAGGCCAAAACCGCCTTCGTCACCAACACCGTCCACGAACTCCGCACCCCCCTCACCAGCATCCTCGGCTATGCCGAACTCCTCCGCGATGAACCCGCCACCCCCGACGTCCGCCGCCAGCACGCCGACGTCATCTACCAAAGCTCCCTCCAGTTGATGACCCTCATTGATGAACTCCTCGACATGGCCCGCATCGAAGCCGGACGCATCAACATTACCCCGGGTGAATTCGATATCCGCCAACTCCTCCCCTACATCGTCAATCTCCTGCAGCCCCGCGCCGCGGAAAAACAACTGGAGCTCCTTCTCCAGATCGATGACCACGTCCCACCCACCCTCTACACCGACCAAGCCCGCCTTCGCCAAATCCTCCTCAACCTCCTCTCCAATGCCATCAAGTTCACCTCCCGGGGCTCCGTCACCCTCCGCGTCAAATCCCACGTCGACTCGCTTCACTTCCAGGTGCTCGATACCGGCATCGGTATCGACCCCGATCACCTCCCACACCTCTTTGAACCTTTCTTCCAAGTCGAAAACGCCAACGACCAAAACATCCGCGGCACAGGCCTCGGCCTCTCCATCTCTCACGAACTCGCCGAAAAGCTCGGCGGATTCCTGCACGCCGAAAGCACCCCCGGAAAAGGTTCCACCTTCACCCTGACCCTTCCCAGCACCCTCGCCCCCGTCGCCCAGGCCGCCCCCCTCGCACCCACCCTCGCCTTCCGCATCCTCCTCGCCGAAGACGATGCCAACGTCCGCTGGCTCGTCGAAGAATACCTCCGCCGCGCCGGCACCGCCGTCGTCTCCGCCACCCACGCCAGTCAGGCCATCGATATCTTCGACGCCGCCCAGGATCCCCAAAATCCCTTCAACCTCATCATCCTCGATATCTCCATGCCCGGCATGGACGGCACCGATTGCGCCACCGTCCTCCGCTCCCGCGGCTACCGCGGCCCCCTCGTCGCCCTCACCGCCCGCACCGACGCCGAGCAAACCCGCCGCTGCCAGATCGCCGGCTTCAACGCCGTCCTCCCCAAACCCATCGACACCCGCACCTTCATCCGCACGCTCGCAGCCCTCGCCGCACCCCGCAAAAAGTAATGAACCAAAAAATAAAAAGACCCAAAAAACATTCCTGCTTTTTGGGTCTCGTATTTCTTTGAAAGGCCCGTCGCCGCTTATTCATTGCGCGCCGCACCTCACCAACATTCTTAGGCCGTCGGTTCCGCAGTCGCCGCGGGAGCCGCCGCCACTGGTGCCGCCGTCGGCAACGTCTCGCCCACCACGACCGGGCCGCCTTCCTTCAAACGCGTCGCCTTGCCCTTGCGGTCACGCAGGAAGTACAACTTCGCCCGACGCACCCGGCTCCGACGCTTCACTTCGATCTTGTCGATCTTCGGCGAGTGCAGCGGAAAAATACGCTCCACGCCTTCGTTGTTCACAATACGCCGCACCGTGAAGTTCGCGTTGATCCCGTCACCCTTCTTCATGATGACTGTCCCCGAGAACACCTGGATACGCTCCTTGTCCCCTTCCACAATCTTCTGGTGAATGTCCACGATATCGCCCACTTCAAACGGCGACAGATTCGTCCGGAGGTGCTTGCCCTCCACGTGGGCCAACAGTGCATTCTTCATCGTCTTACTCCTTGGGCTAAAGCCCGTTAGGTGAACCGTGTCGACCTGGGGGATCGGGAGATGAGGCAGACATACCTCAATTCATCAACCGTCCGTTAAATCCCGTCGCACGCTTCGAGGGAAAAACTGGTTAAGAGATTAACAGGTTACTTGATCAAGCGGAACTTTCATCTCACCGCCCCACACATCGAAAGTCCCAATGAACTATTTAACCAATTAACTACTTAACCCGTTCATCCGTCCTTTCTTCCTTCGCATCCTTGCGCACCAGATCCGGCCTTCGCTCCGCCGTCCGTTTCCTCGATTGTTCACGCCGCCACGCTTCCACCGCAGCATGATTGCCGCCGTAAAGTATGTCCGGCACGCTCAGCCCCTGGTACTCCCGGGGCTTCGTGTACTGCGGATATTCCAGCCCACCATCAATCGTCGGGTCACCGGCCCCAAACGATTCATTGTGGTTCGACAGTTCATCTCCCAGCACGCCCGGCAACAGCCGAACCACCGCATCCAGAAGAACCATCGCCGGCAACTCGCCGCCCGAAAGCACGTAGTCGCCGATGCTGATTTCCCGCGGCTGCAGGAGCGTCTTTATCCGCTCATCAAAGCCTTCATAGTGGCCCGCAATGAGCAGCAACCGCGGATGACTCGCCAATTCGACGGCCATTTTTTGCGTCAACTTCTTGCCCTGCGGACAAAGAATCACACGCGTCGCCGGCAACGGCTCCATCGCTTCAATGGACGCTACCGCATCCAGAATCGGCTGGCACATCAGGACCATTCCCGGTCCGCCGCCCGCCGGCCTGTCGTCCACCTTCCGATGCGGGTCCTTGCTGTAATCCCGCAACTGGTGAACGCTGTATCGCACAATCCGCTTTTCCGCCGCCCGCTTCAGAATGCTCGACCCGAGCACCCCTGCGAACATCTCCGGAAAAAGCGTAAGAATATCAATCAACATGGGACGCAGCGCTGATTCTCAAGAAACCTGCGCCGCATAATGACCGGCCCAGTCCACAGTCCTCAGTCCTAAACACTCGTTCAGACGGGCGCCAAAACCGGCGCCTGGCTGTCCACTGCTCGCAACGCCAGCGTCTTCACCGTGTCGGAAGGCTGCGCGCCCACCTTCACCCAGTGCTCGTACCGCGCCTTGTTCAGCGAAACCTGCTTGCTCGCGTCCTTCAAAGTCGGATCATAAAAGCCCAACTCTTCCAGCACCGCCCCATCACGCGGAGCCCGCTCATCGATCGCATTGATGCGCCAAAAAGCATGATTCTTGCGGCCAAAACGCTTCATTCGAATACGTACCACGTGTGCTACCTCAGCAATCGGTTGCCTGCTTATTTACGCCATGGACACGGCTAAACCGTGCGCAACGAGCCCAAGCCCGCCGCGGGCGGAGAATCAAGTACGATACCCGAACCCCCTCCCCCATACAAGCCTGTCCAAGAAGTACCCCGCCGCTGGCGACGCGCTGCGGGCCTCACTTAACGATCCTCGACAAATCCGGGGCGACATTGACCGGGACATGACGTTTTTATGGCTGCGGGGCGATTTTAGGTCTACCGGTAGAACATGGCCGCGTCTGGGCTTGCACGCCGACATCGCGGAAGCGATAATCCGACCATTCGGTCGGGCTTTTCAGCTCGGCATCGTGCTGACCGGCCAGACGCAGGCCAGAGAACTGGAAATGCCTGTCGCTCTCGCGATCCTCACCGCCGGGCCGGAAAAGCGGTACTATGTTGCCCAGTTCCTTGAGCGGTATTAAGTCGTCGGCGAAATCTCCGACGTGCGCGTCGTGACCGTTCCGGGGAAGGCATAAGGCGGATGCGCGGGAGAAACAGTCCTCTCTCCTTTCGATTCCTGTCCGGTTTTCTGTTTCCTATAAAACCCCCGGCTTTTCGGTTTCATGTGTCGTCCCTATTCCATCACAATTAGCTTAAAGCCGTTTCAGACCGATCTCATTACGAAGGAGTTATCCATGACCATTCTTGTATCTGCCGCCACTGCGGCAAAAAAACGCGTTGTCCAGTTTGTGGCATTCGTGACCGCCTTCACTTTTCTTTCACACGCGGCATTTGGCCAGCGGGGAGGCGACCCTGACGCCGAGGCCGCCAAAGCTGCCGCCGGCTGTTCGGCTTGTTGTGGCGGCTCCCTCGTGGTCATAGTACTGGTGGTCGGTTTTATCGTTGCCATGATCGCGCTCAATATCGCGCTCCTCATTTGGGTGGCACGTGACGCAAAGGCCCGTGGGATGGACAGCTCGGTTATCTGGATGCTTTTCGTCTTCTTCACGGGTTTGCTAGGCTTGATAATCTATATTTTTGCACGACCGCAAGGGGAGTTGAAACAGTGTGTCCATTGCAAGGGAAAGCGGTTGGTGGCCAGCGCCAAATGTCCGCATTGCGGAAACGCTTAAGATTAGTTTTGCGGCTCATAATTGCGCTACTGGCTCTGGTCGCTATTGACGCAGTGATCCCTACCGCAGTGCAACCCTCAGGTTGGCTGGCCGTTAAAGGCATAGGTGTGTATCAATGGATCGGACGTCCGGTTGTACGAAAGTACGTCGTATGTCGTTTTCGTCCAACGTGTTCCGATTATGCCAAACAGGCAATAACCAAGCACGGCTTCTGGCGCGGCTCGATTATGGCCTTTCATCGTGTACGACGATGCAATTCGAGTACACCATTGGGCACCTATGATCCCGCAGTTCGATGAGGGAGGAGAAATCCACTCTCCTGAGCGCGGCCATGGAGCGCACCACAGTTCTGTCGAATGTGTGGAAAACCCGTCCAGCCGCAGGCCATCGCCTCCCCGACCCTAGCGTAGTGTATCATATTTAACCTATCTTATAATCACATTGGGTGTCTTATCATCTTTCAAGAGGATAAGACCATTGGGCTTCCCCACGAATGGTGGGCGCGCGGGAATGATTAATTCAGGCCCTAAACGGGTGGGTGTTGGGAAGCAAAGCTGGCGTTGGAGCTTCTGTGTTTTTTGTGTTTTAGGAATTACACTTGGAATATTCGCATGGAGATTGCTATCTAAGCTAAATGAAAGAGCGAACCAAAGCTTTGATAAAAAGCATAAAGATTCTAGTCCTGCTGATTTAAAAAAACTCTAGGCTCTGTCTCAAAACAGTAGCCTCAGATACCGGCCTATCATCGCCAATTGTAGCATTCCAAGGAAGTTGACGGCCAGCTTTTCAAATCTCGTTCCAATGCGGCGGCACTCCTTGAGCCAGCCCACACATTGTTCCACCACATGCCGGTTGCGGTATGCCTCACGGTCGAACTTGACCTTGGGGTCATGCCGGGCCCTCTCGTTGTCCTTGTGCGGAATCACCGGCTTGATGTTCTTTTCGCTCAGCCAGTCCCGCAGTCGCTTCTGGCTGTAACCCTTGTCGCCGGCGAACTTCTTGGGTTTGCAGCGGCGCTTCCATCGCTTACGCCGCGTTCCTATCCGGCTGGCCACCGCCTGGCCGATCACCGATTCGGCCACCGTCAATTCATGCACCTGACCGGCGGTCACTTCAATGGCCAGCGGAGTTCCCGCACTGTCAGTGACCACATGGAACTTCGATCCAAACCCGCCTCGGCTGCGGACCAATGCGTGGTCCGCCGGTTCTTGGGGGTGGTGCCGGAAACTGCGTCCACAACTGCACGATCACTTCGTCAAGCAGTTGGGGCTCAAACACGCGGCAGCTTTCGCTGAAACTGCCCAGGCTGAAGCGGCGGGTGATGCCCAGCTTCCGGCGCACATTGTCAAAACCGGAGGCGTGCTGCAGGCTGCGCAGGGAGTCGAGCAGGGGGTTGAACATGGCCAGCAGCATGAGCAGGACGTAGTCGTCGTAGTGCAGTTCGCGGTTGCCGGCGGTGTCGCGTTCACAGCCGACCTCGTGGAGGTGCCGCAGCAACAGGGCGACTTTGGAAAGTTGTTTGAGGCCGCAGATATCCTGCGGCGTGACCTTCATCGGCACCGCCGGGGGTGGTGCTTGGAGTATGCGGCGTCGGAGATGGCGCGGGAGCTTGGCAAACTCCGGAGAGGCGGGATCGGGTGTGGAGAGATGCTGGGCCATGGCACCACTATGGCACAATCCGCGCGAGGGCGCAAGCACCTAATTACGAATATTGTAGATATGTGCAATCATTGTGCCGAACGGTATTGGGCGCGAGAATCTTGTTGCCACGGACGTGAAGCCCGGAAAGAAGATCGCCAAGGCCACGGTGAGCCGTCGCATTCGCACAGCCCGGACCATTTTTTGGGCGGCGCATAAACGCAAATTAATCGACCTCAACCCTTTTTCTGAACTCAAAGCCAACGATTACTTCAATCGCGAGCGAATGGTCTTCGTCACACGAGAGATGACCGAGAAAGTGATTCAGGCATGTCCCGATGCTCCATGGCGATTGATGGTGGTGCTTGCACGTTATGGCGGTGTGCGCTGCCCATCCGAAATCATCACGCTTAAATGGGACGACATCCATTGGAACGAAAAATCGATTACCGTCCACTCCCCAAAAACCGAGCATCATCCCGGCAAAGAGACGCGGCTGATCCCGCTGTATCCAGAATTGGAGCAACCCCTGCTTGAAGTGTTCTCGCAGGCAGAGCCCGGAGCTGCATATGTTATCAGCCGATATCGCAATGGGTCCGCCAATCTGCGTACGCAATTCTTGAGAATCATCAAACGGGCGGGCCTCACGGCTTGGCCCAAGCCGTGGCAGAATCTTCGTTCCTCACGAGAAACGGAGTTGGTGGATAAGTTCCCCCTGCATGTCGTCTGCCAATGGATCGGCAATACCCCCAAAATCGCCACGAACCATTACCTTCAAATCACCGACCACCACTTCAAGCTCGCTGTCGGCGAAGCGGCGGACGGCCAAGGAAAACAGAATGGCGGCATAACCGCCGCAGCCAAAAATCCGCCGCAAAATCCGCCGCAGCAAAGTCAGAAAATGGTGGAAAAGGGAAGGAATTCCAAGGAAGGGCAAAACCTGAAAACCATCACAAATGCTGGGAAATTCGCTAGTTTTCCGGGGGATTCCGAGCATTTACCTCGGACTTCCCCGGACGGGATGGGCAGAGCCGGAATCGAATACCCCAAGGAAACATCGAGAATTTCATATGTTCTGCTCTCAGGCGGCACAGAATCCGGCACACTTCCCGGATTTGCCTTCTCCAGAAACAAAAAAAAACCGGAGGCCCAAACAGGCACCTCCGGGCTGCTGTCACCGAAACCCCTCCTCAATCACGCGCGGCGAGGGGTTATGGAGATAAGGTCTAATTAGTCCGCGACGAACACCTCCGAGGGACGGCCGCCCAGCTGAGTCGGCCGAGAAAACTCCCAACGCCCCATGCCGCGATTGACGAGGTTGTCGAGCGCCGGCTTCGCCAGAGCGGGGCTTTGTTTGTAGCGGGCGTGATTATGCGTGAGCTGGCGAACGGTTGTGATGCCTCCTCGCTGCACAATCCACTCGATAAGATTCCGGCGTTCAGCCGTTTCCGGAGTCTCAAGCGCCATGTCATAAACTCGACGAATTTCACGGCCAAACCACCGCGCGAGTTCAATTCCCGCCACCATGTTCACTTCGTTCACACGTTCGGGTTCAGCAACGCCAGGGTCTTTTTCTGCCCACTCGGCAAATTCGAGCACGAGAGCAATGCGCCCCGCATAGGCCTCCAGCTTGGACCATGCCGCCGCAAGATTGCCGGACAATGTGGCGGCCTCAGCTTGATGTGCTTCATAAAAATCTACCCAGCGAGACTTGGAGTCGGGGTTGAATCGCAGGATAAGCGGAGACAACCGAGTCCCCCATCTTTCCATGCGAATCTCCAGCAAGCGGGAGAGCAGCCCCTGGTAGCGAGACTGAGCGCCCACATCTAGTGACACATCGGTCCATACCTTTTTCATGCGTGGGGGCATTGCGAAAAGCATCCGTGCGAGCAACCCACTTCCCTGAAATGCAGCACCCATCGTTTGCCGAAGGATTTCCGGCTGAATAGTGCCGGTTACGCTTGCCAGAGCATCAGGAATAAAAATGTTGGGGAAGGGACCCAGTTTTCGATCAATGCAAAGATCGCCCGCGTCAAAAAGTTCGAGCCAAGATCCCGAATCGCGTCCGATCCCCTTGAACCAGCGATTCAACTCTTCGCTCGCGACAAGCAGTCCGCGTGGATTAGTAGCCAATAGCTGTGCAAGTGCAGGGATTGTAGTGTCAGACGTAATCACACGCCGCATGTCTTGAGGCAGTTCGGCCAGGATATCAGCGTCATTGCCAGAATTGTCTTGCCTTTCCTTACGAAAGTCAGCCATGGTTTTCCGTTTGGCACCACTCCTGTCCAGTGCATCGACTTTGGTCTCCACATCGGTTTCGGGATCAGCCAATATTTCCTCCAGGGACCTCGGGTCGGGATTCGCTCCCGGACCGTCCATTGGTTTCCCATATCGGTTGCTCTGCACGAGACTCATGCCTTTGCGAGGATTGAGTTGTTCAATCAGAGCGTCCCGAAGTCCTTTAATGGCAACCTTAAAAGCCGGGCTCTTCATCGTGCCGGATTCGCCGACCGTTGCGGTCCAGATAGCAGAGGGAACGGTGTAACCGTCCTTGATCTGAAGACGGCAACTGTTGCCGATGGCACCTGCCAACACCGACAACATCGGCACCGCAAGATAGGAAAGGGGACAGCACATGGACTGACAGGTTTGAGTGACGAACTCCTTCAATTGAGCAGGCAAAACATCCACGGGGAACGGATTGGGATCGTCCAATCGGGTTTCAACAACGTTAGTGTTCATTTGAAAATTTCCATCTAAAAAGTTATGAAAAACCGGCTGCCCTGAACTGAGCCCAAGGCAGCCAGCACTCTTAACAGTGCCCGCGCCGTTTAGGCCGGGAATTCTTTGTACTCTTGCCCATCAAGCAGGCAGCCGCCCTTGGCGGTGCCACCGTTTTCTTTGGCAGTCGGATCAGAAGGAACGGGGTTATTGGAGATATGGCCCCATTGCTTGAAGAAGAATGCCACGCCTTGGGCAGCGCATTGGTCGCGGATTTCACGGACCCATTCGATCAACATGGGACGGTGCCCGGGGCCGGACTCACCGCCGACAATAACCCAATCAATACCGCTGAGATCAAGGTTCGAGATCGGACCGAGGAGAGGCTCAATCGAAATGAATTTGACCTTGGCACCGGTTTTCCGGAGGTCATCAATCCGCTTTACGTAGGGCGCGGTTTCCACGCTGACGCCCATCCAGAGGTTATCCGGCCAGATCAGCTGCGCCGACAGTTCCAACAAACGGTCCGAACGTTTCGTGAGCATTTGAAAGGTGTGCCAGTGAGTCTCGGCAATGATATCGAAAACGCTGCGAATATCGTCAATCAACACGTTTTCGTGGAATGTGTCGCTCATGGAGTTGACGAAGATCATGCGCGGGTCGGTCCACGTAAGTGGCTCCGACAGGACTTCGGGCACAAAACGAACTTCGCCATTCCAATGATTATGCTGGATGACCTTAAGGTAATAGCGGCGTTTGCCGTCCGAGGGATTCCTCGATTGCATGGCCGCCTGCCGAGAGGACATTCTTTCGGCATAGCAGTGCATGCAGCCGGGGCTTATGCGGCGGCACCCCACAAAGGGATTCCATGTACTGTTGGTCCATTCAATTCCGATTTTGTTCACAGACATTGCGATTTCCTTGAACTTGCGTCCCAGTGAAAGCAGGAGACGGGCTGCTACCAATAGCTGGTTAAACAAAAAGAAGTCAGCAATAGAAGTAGGGGAGGTGGCGGTCATGCTTCACCACCAGTCTTGAGGGCGTTCCGGCAGCGATCAGCCAACCTGGTCAGCCGGTTAGCGAGCGTGATACGGCGACCTTGGTCCAGGGAAGCCCACACAGTTTCCGCATCGAACCCATCGATGTCCTCAATGAGTTCGTCGAGTTGAGCCCATTTCAATTTCGCGGTGGCCCGACCCTGAAGCGTGGAAACCGATTCACCCACAACGGGCGTTTCCCCGTTTTTCTCTTTCGGGGCGGTCGGCACGTCGGTAGGCACAGCCGCCTCCAGGGTGGCGGGAACATTGACTTGGATCTTGCGGCCATCCTTGCCGATCCGGCTGGAGCTTGTGGGGATTTCCCCAGAGTGACTCAGCTCGTCACGTACCCGCTTGATCGTCTTGTGGTCGCACACCGCGCACGAAGCCAGGCGCCGATCCGTCCAAGTCCAGCAATCCGGATCGGCCAACAATTTACGAATAGTGCACTCAACATCCATCCGGCTACGGCGCACACCATGCCCGGCATTCGCCCCAGCTGCGTAAATAAGCGCATCATGCCAACTGCCCTGATAGACGTCGGCTTGCAGCGCGGTGAGTTTGGCTTGCACCGCACCGCAGACGCGGTGGAACCCATCGGCAAGAAGGTTCGTGCCGTGCGAATCACGGAAAATGACCACGGGTGGAAGAGCAACATGCTCCCGGAAACGACCAGAGTATTCATTGATGGCTGCCTGGTTCTTCTTGGTGCGGCACTGGAGGTTTTCGTCGACCACGATGTCCGTGATAGGCAACGATTCGGGTGCGGGAGTCTGGGCGCTCCACGGGCTCTTGAACGTATCGCGTTGGACCAGATCAGCGGGCGAATCCGTGGGGGGAACCGTGACAGTTTCAAGGGAGGTGGGGGTCACTACTGAGGAAGTGTTCAAAGTTTGTTCAGTAATCATTTTTGGGAACTCCAAAATTCGATTCATAGGGGGCATTAACACGCCAACATTTCTTAGCGAAATCTGTGTACAGGAATCGAATTGGAATTGGGGGCCCACGAATCGGAGGCAAAATCGGGGTGGGGAGAAAACCGGCGAATGCGTCTGAACTGCGCTGGGAGATGTGGGGCAGTTCCGGCATGCGACGCGCGCAGCACACCCCAAGGCCGAAACCCCCGACCTTCACTAACCATCCAACTTTTTTCAGATCAAGACGCGACAAAAACAACCCCGCAACCGGTCACCCGGCTGTATCGAGATTGCTAGTCCACCTCGCCTAAAGGGGACTGTCGCAGGACTCACGAAGAGCAATATGGCCCTTCGCCCCCGCGCTCCCAGCGATGTGCCAGAAGGTACGCGAGTTTTCAGGCACTTCCCGAAGGTAAGCGCCCAAACGTGGTCGATGCCTCGTATTTTACGACCGCCACAAAAAGCGTGTCGTGGGCGACCGGCCGAAGCCGTATCACAGGGGTAATTTACCCTCGCATCATCGGAAGTCAAGTTTTTTGTTTCATGCCCTTCACGCCACCCCCGCGTCACACACCCCGAGCATAGCGGTCCTTTCGGCTTCGTCAGGCGCTACCCGTTCCCTGCCAACCCATCCAAGGCCTTTCGCGTATCCACCCCGCATCCCCGACAGAATTCAATGAACTCCGCCACGTCGATCCGCCGGCTCCCGGATTCGCACCGGGCGACCCACCACTGAGTTTGTTTGATCTTGGCCGCCAACTGACGCTGGGTCAGCCCGGCCTCCTCCCGCATCTCGCGGAGATAGGGCGGGACGTTTCGGTACAAACGGGCGTGGTTGGGTTTGGTGGACATTGCCCGTCAATATCCACCTCCGACCGCCTGAGGCGCTTTGCGCATAATTTGATTGAAGCTTTTTGCGAATCATTAGATAATCCCACTGTCATGGTGACGTGGGGAGCCGTTTAGTATTTGAAAAAGGGGCATTATGCTGCTCTCTCTAATACTCTTTGTCAGTGGCGCCTTCGGTCTATATGACGGTCATATACTTTCGGGGATAGTTTTAATCGGGGTAGGATTTATATATTTGCCGCCGGGGGACGTAGATGAAGATGGCGTTATGTCAGTAAGAAACAAAATGTGGAGATGGATCATCATCATCGGCGTAGTGCTGCTGATTGCAGCCATATATTTTCGGCCCGAAACTTTCCATACGCCACTCAATGTCCCGGTTAGTGTGACTGTGCGAAATTCGTACGTCGGCATTGGGAATGTCGTCCAGATTCGAAACACTTCAAAAGACACGTTGACCGGAGTGGTCGTGAAGGGCGACAATCCAAGATCGGGAGAAACCGCAAAACATTCAATTGGAATGATTGCGCCGGGTAACACGGTGGATGTAGGCTGGACTGAGTGGAATTGGAAAGTATCTCCTGGAGAAACCATCACCATCTCCTCAAACGGGTATCTTTCAATTGTATTCTCTTCGGAGCAACTTGGAATTCGGTAATGTTTAGCACCCGATTTTCACCCCTTAATAAGCCTCCAAAATGCGTCACTATATAGTGATGATCATTTAGCCATTCGGCCCACGCCGGCACCTTAAGGGGACCGCGAGGGGGGGCGTGAGATCTTCCTGGGGAGAGGGGGGCTGGTCGCCCTTGTGGGGATTTCCCCACAGAGCAGTTTCCCCCGTTTCCTATTCAATCCAAAACCCATTCAACGGAGGTACCGATGCATTCAACAGCATCAGCGCCCGGCCATGCGCCGGGCTCAAACAGTCGTACATTCTGGCCGTGGGCGTCCATGGCCGTCATTGTGCTTGCCGTGTGCGGCACTTTGTATCTCACCCTTACCAGCCTGAGCCATGAGGTGAATCAACTTTTCCGGCCACGAATCAACGTCACCACCATCCTGCACGCCACCATCAATGACATTCGGAAGGAAACAAAACTGGTGGTGTCGTCCGCAGAACTCACGCCGGAGGTGGTGAAGCGGGAAACGTATCGGGTATGGTTCCTTTACTTGGGGACGACGGAGGCCCGGGTGAAAGCGCCCGGCTCACGGGTTCAGTACGTGATTTCCCTCGAAAACTTCGGCGTGAGCAATATTGAGCAGGACTCCGAACACAAGACGATCCGGGTACGGTTCCCTGCGCCCCGGTTGGACGAAACCTTGGTGGAGGTGAATTTCAAAAACCTGGAGGAATACAAGGCGAGCGGCTGGTCCCGGTTCAACAAGGAGGAGGTGGCGGCGGAGGCGCGAGGGATGCTCCGCGAGGCCACGGTGGAGATCGGGAAGAGGCCGTGGGTGCAAGCCCAGGTGCGGGAGGACGCTCGGAAAGGATTGGAGCAATTGCTCTGGCCGCTGCGGGCTTCGTTGGCGGAGGGGGTTCGGTTGGAGGTGGTTCTGGAGGATAAGTAGCGGGCGTTGTCACCAAAACCGTGGTTCTTGACTATGTGGGTGAGGGTTTTGGTGACGGGGGCTTTTGATGAACATTCAATGGGGCCGTGCTTCTTCAGCACGGAAGGCAAGTCACGCCTGTAGTGTCAAAATGAGACAGTTGCGCGTCAATGGGGCCGTGCTGCGTCAGCACGGAAGGCTCGAGCGGCTGCTGTCCGCGGTGGGGGGGGTGGAGGGGGCGGGGGGGCGGGGCGGGTT
>JBBRWV010000023.1:0-34508 GCA_038248985.1 Phycisphaerae bacterium | reverse complement strand
CTCCACGTTTGATTAGACTTTTACTCCTCCCCACAGGTCACGACAGACCTTTTCAACGGTCACGTCTAGCGGACCTCCCGAAACTGTTAAGTTTCGTTCATCCTGCCCATGGGTAGATCACGTGGTTTCGGGTCTATCAACTACGACTTAACGGCCTATTCAGCCTCGGTTTCCCTTCGCCTGCGGTCCTGAAGACCTTAGGCTTGCCGTAATCGATAACTCGTCGGCCCATTATGCAAAAGGTACCCGGTCAGCCCACCCTTTCGGGATCCGGCCTTCCAGTGTTTGTAGGTATACGGGTTCAGGTTCTTTGAACTCTTCTAATAGAAGTTCTTTTCAACGTTCAATCGCCCTACTGTTTCGCTATCGGTCGTACAGGAGTATTTAGCCTTGGGCGGTGGTCCGCCCGGATTCATGCCAGATTTCACGAGTCTGGCATTACTCTGGTACCTCTAGGGGCTTCGTAACTGTCACCTACGGGACTTTCACCTTCTATGGTTCAGCATTCCTGAAGATTCGGTTAGTCACTAGACTCCCATATTGAGGCCCGCAACCCCGAGGTTACCCTCGGTTTGGGCTCTTCCGCGTTCGCTCGCCACTACTGACGGAATCGATTTCTCTTTCTTTTCCTGCAGGTACGTGAGATGTTTCAGTTCCCTGCGTTCGCTCGCACCCGTCTATACATTCAACGGGCCGTAAATGAGTTGCCTCATTCAGACATCTTCGGATCATCGCTCGCTTACCAGCTACCCGAAGCATTTCGGAGGTTGCACCGTCTTTCATCGCCTCTGTACGCCAAGTCATCCACCGTATACCCTTAGTAGCTTGACCACATTGACCAAGGATCGTCCACCAGCTGACCTGTGAGGGCCAACCAGATCGAGTTACATTCAGTTGGTACTAAGAACCAAATGCAACCATCCGGGTTTGTGTCTATGCTACCGAGTAACGTCCCATTCCTGAAATGATATTAACAGGAACGGGTTTTAATTTGCGCTCTTGACATCTAAGTGAAGTGGAATTGGTTACTACCACATCACGCAATCTTCACTTGTCAAAGAACAGCCCAGCGATACAACTTT
Organism: Phycisphaerae bacterium; assembly: GCA_038248985.1. Classification (GTDB taxonomy): domain Bacteria; phylum Planctomycetota; class Phycisphaerae; order WQYP01; family WQYP01; genus JBBRWV01. Next base: position 33,426 of record JBBRWV010000023.1, on the reverse strand, counting down.
CGTTGAGTCGTTGGCATTCATTTAGTGGCCTGAGCCAGTAAACGGGTGCGAACTACTCTTGCCTTTGATAAGGCCCTGGGGTTTCGTCTCACCGGTATCCTACCGGCAAGCTTCCTTTTTGGTGGAGTCTTACAACCGGCGGGTTTATGCGGCGATTACCATTTTATTCTGGATGGGCAACCTGCGTCTCCTGTTTCCAAACGCTGAATCGCGTTGGGTTGGTTATGTTACCTGATGTTTTTTAGTTTGTCAATGGTGCATCTTTACTTTTTCATCGGTTATTTTTGTGGGCGTCGTTGAGGCGAAGTATGAAGCCCTGGGACATCGGCTCGCGAGTTTTTAAGTCGAAAGCTTTAATCGCTGGGGAGGGAGGAGTATATCGAGATCCCCCCTGCTGTCAACACCGCCTGAACCGAAAACTCATAATTTCTTCAATAATGAAGGTTATCGGCCACGAATTGGGTCGTTTGGACTCGAAAGGAGCGTAGAGTTGGCTGAAACGGGGGCGGCTGCTGGCGAATAGTTCTGCCAAATATCGCAACATTCGGTGGGTTTAGTCGTTTACACTAACAGTTAATTATTCAAAGAGCGGCAACGGGGAATCGAAGGTTCTCTGTCTATGCGAGGAGCAGCCATGGACGCCCGGGAAAATGAAGTCACGGATGAACTGCGATTAGGGCGAGGGGTGGGAGGTCGCGAGGGTCAACGGGCATTTACGTTGATTGAACTGCTGGTAGTGATCTCGATTATTGTGTTGCTGATTTCGATTTTAATGCCAGCGTTGGCGGGGGCACGGAAAAAGACTGAGGAAGTGACTTGCGCCATCAACGTCCGCAATCTGTTGGTGGATCTGAATATTTATCTCACCGAGTATGACCAAGTGTTTCCGCTCAACGGCGTGGTGCTGCCGAAGCCAGGGGGAGTCAATACCGCACCCACAGTGGGCTATGGCGCCGGCGAGCCGGACATGCAGAGGTGGGATCTGCCGTATGGACAGTTGTGGAAATACGCCAACAACCAACGGAAAAAGTTTATTTGTCCGATGGACGTCATGGCTCGGACGGATACGCGGGCCTTGCTGCGGGACGAAAAAAACGCGACGACACCGATAGGATTGACTCCCGCGCTGGGGAAGGGGTACTGGAGCTACAGCGTCAATTCCGTGTGTAATTCCGAGGGGCGGTTTCGGGAAAACTTCCTGCCCCGGGGTGCGTCAGCAAGTCCCGCGGCAACCTCGGAGCAGCCGTGGGCTGATCCTTTGCGTACCATCGTGATCAATCGGCCGGTGGAGTTCATCGTCTTTATTGAAGAAGACAGCGGATCGATGTTCAACGACGAGGTTTTTGACGCGCCGGCCTACAACGGAGGCGATAAGTTAACGGGGCGCCATCATAACGGCGGAAACGTCGGGTTTTTGAATGGGAACGTGGAGTGGTATTCTGACGTTTTGTTTAACACGGTGCCGACGGCCATGGTCTATGGATCCATGGATCACTGGAACGCGATGCAGTCGCCATACACGCGCATGTTTTTCCCGGACAGCGGGAATTTTGCCACACCTCCATGAGTGGGGGTAGGCGCAGGCTTGCGACCCCCCCACCGATCAGGTACAACAGGTGCCTTGACGGCTATACGCCGTGGTTGAGGTTCCCGAATGACGGACAATCGCCGCTACTGAACGCAAATCTCCAGTGAGAGTGAACTCTGCACTGCGTGATTGTGTTCAGTTGCGGCGGTTTTATTTTTGCATAGAGGACTGCCCTGCGGGGCGAAGATCACCCTAGTTCCTTTTTTCGATACGAGGTTATTCATGGCGTTCAAGCGGTCTCACTCGTGTGGTGTGTTGCGTAAGTCGGAAGTCGGCAGCGAAGTGGCGTTGGCGGGGTGGGTCAACGCCTATCGGGATCACGGGGGCGTGGTGTTCGTGGACATCCGGGATCGGGCAGGGATCACGCAGGCGGTTTTCCATCCGGATTATGCGGCAGCGCATGAGATTGGGCGGGCGTTGCGGAACGAGGATGTGGTGTCGATCGTGGGGACGGTACGAGCGCGTGAGGAAGGGCGGACGAACCCGAAGATGGTGACGGGGGAGATTGAGATCGTGGTGACGAAGGCGGACCTGGTGAACAAGTCGGATCCGCCGCCGTTCACGCCGGGGCAGCGCGAGGTGGTGAGCGAGGATATCCGGTTGAAGTATCGGTACCTGGATATTCGGCGCAAGGAGATGACCGATGCGCTGATGACGCGGCACAAGATCGTGAAGATCATGCGAGACTATTGCGATGAGCATGGTTTTGTGGAGATCGAGACGCCCATATTGTACAAGAGCACGCCGGAGGGGGCGCGGGAGTTTATCGTGCCATCGCGGCTGCACGCGGGGAGTTTTTACGCGCTGCCGCAAAGCCCGCAATTGTTCAAGCAGATTTTGATGGTGGCGGGGATGGAGCGGTACATGCAGATTGCGCGGTGTTTCCGCGATGAGGATTTGCGTGCGGATCGGCAGCCGGAGTTCACCCAGTTGGATCTGGAGATGTCGTTCATCGACCGCGAAGAAGTGATGGAACTGATCACGGGGCTGATTGTGCGGCTGTGGAAGCAAGTGCTGGGAATCGACCTGCCGCCGTTTCTGACGTTGACTTATCAAGAGTGCATGGAGCGATTCGGCATCGACAGGCCGGACATGCGTTACGGGCTGGAGTTGGAAGAGGTTTCGGCCTGGGCGCAGACGACGGAGGCGACGGTATTCAAATCCGTAATCGAAGCGGGCGGGAAGGTGAAGTTGATCAGCGTACCGGGAGGCGGGACGTCGCTGACGCGCAAGGCGTTGGACGCGCTGACGGAGGAAGCGAAGAAGTTTGGTGCCAAGGGGCTGGCGTATGTGAAGCTGGGCGGCGATGCGGGCGCGGGCAAGATGTCCGGACCGGTGGCGAAGTTTATTTCCGAGGAGAAGCAGACGGAACTGCGGCAACTGGCCGGCGCGAGTGACGGCGATGTGATTCTGTTTACCGCAGACAAGGAAGAAACATGCTGGCGTGTGTTGGGCGAGTTGCGGCAACAGATTGCGCGGCAGCTCAACATGATTCCGGAGGGGCAATGGAAATTCCTGTGGGTGGTGGATTTCCCAAGTTTTGATTACGACGCGCAGGCGAAACGGTACGTGGCAAAGCATCATCCGTTTACGGCACCGCTGGATGAAGATGTGCCGCTGCTGGATACGGACGCGACGAAGGTGCGGGCGAAGGCGTATGACGTGGTGCTCAACGGCATCGAGTTGGGCGGCGGATCGATTCGTATTCACCAGAAGGAGTTGCAGTCGAAGGTGTTTGGGTTGCTGGGGATTTCGCCGGAGGACGCGCAGAAGAAATTTGCGTTCCTCCTGGATGCTTTGCGTTTTGGCGCTCCGCCGCATGGTGGGATCGCGTTGGGCTTGGACCGGATGGTGATGCTGATGTTGAATCGGCAGAGCATTCGCGATGTGATTGCGTTCCCGAAGACGCAGAGCGGAACGGACATGATGACCGAAGCGCCAAGCCCGGTGGAGGCGAAGCAGTTGGTGGAATTGGCGATTGCCAGCATTGCGCCGCCGAAGAAATAGGACTTTGGCGGCAGCGGTGTGATTTGTCGATTTGGCCTGGTGTGCCGTGGTTAGGTTTGGCGTTCGAGCCGCACCCACGCGGCACCGTTGGGCGGGAGATCGAACCAGCAGGTACCGTCCACGTTGAGGGATTTTCCAGTGATCAGTTCATCGCCGCGCTGGTACGTTGCGTCAAAAACATCCAGGCGTGCGTTGCAGGCGGCAGTTCCGTCATTGAGTACGAAGTAGTGATCGGCCGTGGGTGACCGGCGGCGCGTAACGACGCCGGCACTGCAGCGGAATGTGGGGGTCGTATGGCCGTCGAGCAGTTCGGCCAGCCACTTTTCCATCGCCACGTTGCCCGGCCGCCAGCACATCCGGGCGGGATCAAAGCCCACCAATACTGCGGATCCCAAGCCCATTTTTGATTCTGTCACCGCAGGTGCGCCGTTGGCGAAGCGTGCGAGAACGCGGGCGCGGGGAACGGACAGATCAGCAAACAAGCCGTCGACGTTCATGCCATCCAGCGCCATCGGCGCGGTACGGGTATCGTGAACCGTGTCGACCCATGCGCCAAATAGCCGTTCCTGCCAGCTTCCCTGGCCGTTGAAGCGGAGTTTGCCGTGTTCATCGACAAAGGCGAATTGCACATCGCCAATGAGTCGCCCGCCGCCTTGGACATACGCCGCAAGCGCTTCAAGCGACGCATCGGAAAGAGCGCGTGCGTGCGGGACGTAGATCGTGTCATACACGCCGGCGATGCCGGTCAGCAGTTCACGTTCGGTCACGTATTCAAAGGGAATGCGATGGTTGATCATGGCCCGCGCGGCACCCGTCTGGGCCCGCACTGGTTGTTGCGAGGCATCGCCACCGCGAATGCGCTCCAAGAGCAGGACGGCTTCGGAATCCCAGCTTTGCACCAGGCCCACGCGAGCTTCACCGTCGGCATTCCATATCTCGCGTTTATGTTTGACCATGAGCTGCGAAAGTTTTCCGGCTTCCAGCGCCCAGGTGGAAATCGCGCCGCTGAGCGTGGTGAGTGAATACTCGCCGGCCTCCGAGCCCCCTGGCCGCGGGTTCCAGGTCCAGAAGGCCAGGGCCTTGTTGCCGGCGGCGAGATACGCGCAGATGAGTCGCTGCATCAGTCCGGGGGTCATGGCGTTGGCGCAAACGCCGGAGTAGGCAACCGAGCCGCCCGTGGTTTCGAAGGCGCTGGCCCATCCGCCTTTGATCATGTCGGCGGTGAGTTTCGACATCATCAGAACGGGGCGATCGACTTCATTGGCGACGAAGCCGAAATGCCACGAGAGGTGAATGCTGGAAAAATACAGGTCGGCGGTGCGGGCGAAGGCACCGTGATCCCAGCGCAATTCGGGCTGGTTGGCGAATAGTTGGTGGGCCCCCACCGCGCGCGGATGCTCAGGATCGAGTGCATTGACGATATCCATAATCTTGCTGACGCGCGACACATAATGCGCGCTCTGGAAGCGGAAAAGATCGGTCATCGCGCCATACTTAACGCCCGTGAAGGCGACAGCGCTGAGGGCATCGGGGCCTCCGCCTCCTTCTTCGACCATCTGCCAGGCCCGATCGAAGCCGGCGACGATCGCCTTGCCTTTTTCGGGATACAGATTCCAGGCATTATCCAGCGCGGCAACCGTTTGATACTTGCGTTCCAGCCAGCGTCCAAAGGCGGCTTTCGCCTCGGGGGTATCCAAGGGTCGCGCGCCGCCACTGGGTTCTCCATAAATCACCCACATGTACAGGCGACGATGCGATTTGTAACGTTCCACGACCGGCGCCAAAGTGTCGCGCAAGGGTGGGGCAAAACGCGGATCGGTGGCATCGAGCATTTCAAACTCGGCACGCGTCAGGCCGTGTTTGGCCAGCATGGCATCGCCGGGGCTGGGGTGTTCATGATGGAACACCACGTCCAATTCCGCCTCATCGGCGGCCTTCATCCAGGCATCGCTGCGGAAAAAATCAAACTGCCCCACGCCGGTTTCCACCGGACCCTGCGTGTGAAAACGAACGGCGGTGAAGCCGGTCTCGCGGATACGCCGGAACTCTCGCACCAGGGTGGCGTAGTCATAATCCCCCGGTTGCCAATAGACGACGGCCGAGAAAACTTCGGCCTGCCGGCGTATTCGATTACGCATGGGTGAGTCATTCAGGGCTTCGTAAGCGGCCTTGGCCTTCGTTCGCATCGTTCCATCCTTTTGTGACTTCGCTGGGAAAAGGTAATCAAGAGATGAGTAACGCCCAAGTCGAATGCTTCTTTCAGCGATCGGTACCAATTGGCCTCTCCGCGAGCGGTGAATGGAATGGCCCACGGCGCAGGCAAAGCGACTGACCGTGCCGGGCGACCGCTCAAGAAAGCGGCAACACGGGACATGCGCGACGGAATTTGGAGGTGGCCGCGTATATTTTTACTATTAAATCTTGGGCAGGGGCTACCCAATCAACAGTCAGGCGCGGATAATGCCCGCCATGAAACATCCACGCACCAAAATCGTTGTGACGCTGGGACCCGCCTGCGGCACTCCTGAAATATTTGCCAAACTGGTAGAGGCCGGGGTTTCGGTAGCGCGGCTCAATTTTTCACATGGTACCAACGACCAGAAGCGTGAGTACCTGGACACGATTCGAATTTGTTCGATGGAACGACCGGTCGCGATCATGGCAGATTTGTGCGGGCCAAAGATACGCATTGGCCAGATCGAGAACAATGCCATGCCGGTGGAGCCGGGGGATGTGATCACGATTCAACGTGAGCCGATCATGGGGAAAGACAAGACGATATCGAGCAACTACGCGTGCCTGGTGGACGATCTGGCGGTGGGGCAGCGGGTGCTGATCGATGATGGCAATGTCCGGATGATCGTGGTGGAGAAGAACCGGAACGACGTGAAATGCCAGGTCACGCACGGCAATGCAATTCAATCGAACAAGGGGTTGAACCTGCCGCATACCCGTGTGAATCTGCCCAGCATCACGGATAAGGATTGGGGGGACGTGGACTTTGCGATCGAGAACAAGCTGGATTACGTGGCGTTGTCGTTTGTGCGCAGCGCGGATGATGTGCGGCAACTGCGTAAATACCTGGACAGCCGCGGGGCCAAGATGCACGTGATCAGCAAGATCGAGATGCCCGAGGCGGTGCAGAACCTGGCGCCAATTATCGAGGCGTCGGATGCGGTGCTGGTGGCGCGCGGGGATTTGGGCGTGGAGATGGATCTGACTTCGGTGCCGATCATCCAGAAGGAAATCGTGGCGGCGGCCAATGAAGCGGGCAAGCCGGTGATCGTCGCCACACAGATGCTGCAGAGTATGGTGGACAATTCCTCGCCCACGCGGGCCGAGGTGTCGGATGTGGCCAATGCCATTTTGGATGGGGCCGACGCGGTGATGCTGTCGGGCGAAACGGCGGTGGGCAAGTACCCGGTGGGCGCGGTACATGTATTGAACGACATCGCCGCGCACACCGAGGAATTCGCGGCGCGCAACGAAATACAGCCGCCGCCGCCCAAGTTGCTGCAGATGGTGCATCATCGCACGGCGGCGATTGCTCACGGGGCGCGGGCGGTCGTGCAAGATATCAATGCCAAGAATGTGATTGTCTGGTCGCAAGCGGGCGGATCGGCCCGGTACTTGTCCAAGAATCGTTTTCCTGTGCCCATCATTGCATTGTCAACGGACCCCGCCGCAGTGCGTCGGATGGCCTTGTATTTCGGGGTGTGGCCGATCCAGGCGGAGATTCCGGGACATTATGATGATCTGCCGCTGCTGGTGGATCGGATCTGCGCGGAGCATGAGTTCGCGGCCCCGGGTGATCGGGTGGTGATCTGTGCGGGGGCGCCGCTGGGAATTGTGGGCGTGACCAACTCGCTTTCGGTGCATACGGTGGGCAGGATCTAGGGAATGGCGATCGGGTTCTGCGGGGGGCGATGGCGTTGACAGGGCCTCGTATCACGCCGAAGATGCGTGCATGAAGAAATTGCTTATCACGCTGACCCTTGTTGCGTTCCTCGGGGCGATGGCATCCTGCAAGGCCAAAAAATCGTATCCGGATACGGATCCGGGCTGGCACTCGGCGGATTTCTCGGTGGTGCTGGGGCGGCTGGTGAGGATTCCGGCGAAAAATACCGATGACCCGGCGGTGTGGGTGGTTCGTTTTGGTCTGGGCCGCGAGGCCTATCGAGGCGAACTGGCATTGATGCCGGCGGATAAGCTGGTGGGATATTCGGGGGGCGAGTTGGTCAAGATTCGCGGGTCTGTGAAGGAAGGCTATCAGCATCCGCAGTATGCGGGAACATGGTACGAAGTGAGCAGTATTCGTATGTGGGATAACTACACGGGGAAGTAGTGAGCCGGGCCGCCAATCTACTGCGGTTGCTCTTTCTTAGTCGCTCTTTTCAACCTCTGCCGTAACGCTTGCAGAACTGCCGACGCGGCGCTGGGGGTCGGTCTCGTAGCGGTCGCGCAATGCGATGATCGCGTCCATGATCCGGCGCGTGGCTTCATCGCGGGCGACTTCATCACGCCCTTTCAGGTCGTCAAAACGCAACGGCCGACCGAAATAGATGGAGACTCTGTTACGCTTGAGAAAGTCGGTCAGCATGTCTGAGTGGGCGTTGTTGCCGGTGATGTACGAGGGCACGACAGTCGCGCCGCTCATCAGGGCGAGCAGCGCCACACCCTGGCGTCCTTCACCGAGTTTTCCGTCGAGAGATATTTTGCCTTCGGGATACATGCCGATGCATTCGCCATCTTGCAGGGCGCGCAGTGCGGTGCGAATACTGGCGGTATCGTTGCCGCTGCGATTGACGGGGATGACGCCCACGGATTTGTAGAACCAAACGAGCGGTTTTTGTTGGTAATACTCCTTGGCCATCATAAAGCGGACATGACGGCGTTTGCTGGCGGATTGCATGACGAGGGGATCGAACGCGGCGGTGTGGTTGGAGACGAAGATGACCGGGCCGGAGGTGGGGATGCGGCAAGCATTGCCGGGTTTGAAGCTTTTCCAAACGGACAGGTAGGCCGAGGCGGCGCGGCGGGCGATGGCGACGCCGAGGGGGAGGTGCTGCGCGCGATAGTAGGTGATGACCAGGCCCACGCCAACGATGGTGACCAGAACGGACATGCAGGTAAGCACCAGACGAATATGCTGATCAATGCCATCCAGGAAAGCGAGAGGGACTGCAGCGCTGACGAGGCCGGCGGTAGCGATCAGATCCTTGACGCCCATCACACGGCCGCGGACGTAGTTGGGGGTGATGCGGGCCAGAAGGGTGTCGAGGCTGACGAGCATCATGGCGCCCATGAAAGCGCCGGCCATCAGGAATGTCACGCCGAGCCAGGTGGTTTGCACGACCGAGAAGAGGCCGAGAAAGACGCCTACGCCCACCATCGCCCAGGCGATGCCGATTTCCTTGGGGATGCCGCGTCGTGCGAGTAGGCAGGCGGAAGCGCCTAGGACCATCGCGGCCCCGAGCATACCCATAAAAAAGGTGTACCACTTGAGATTCAAGCCGTAGTGAATGGTCACGATGCCCGAAAGACCGTTGAAAATCACGGTGGCACAGCCCCAGAAGAGAAGCATGAGAATGATGATCTGCAGCGTCCTTTTATGGTTGCGGATGTAGCGAATGCCATCGGCAAACTCAGAAAAAACATTCTGCATTTTTGGCTTGCTGGCGGAGATTCCGGAGGCGGCCTGGCGAGATATCTTCATCAGGAGCAGGCAGATGGCGGAAAGTATGAAAGTCACGGCACCGGCGTACATGGCAATGGTGGGGGATGGCGTGTGCGCGCCCACCGTCATGTTTCCGCCGACTTGAAAGTCGATGAGCGCTCCGCCGACGACAAAGCCGACGAGGGACGCGATGGTGCCGGCGGCGGCGGTAAGGGACGTGGCGCGAAGAAGCTGATCCTGGTGAACCAGGTTGGGCATCAGGGCGGATTTGGCGGGGGAAAACATGGCGGCAAAAATCGACATCATAAATTCGCTGCTGAAAAGCAACGCGCCCATGGTCCAGGGGGACATGGTCTCGTGGAATTCCACGAACAATGTGCGGACGACGATGATGATGAGGGCGCGGGAGAAGTCGGCGGCAATCATGACTTTGCGGCGGGGCAGGCGGTCGGCCAGGACGCCGGCGAAGGGGCCGAGGAGCACAAAAGGGCTGAGCATGGCGATGGTGAGCTGGGCGGTTTGCTGGGTTCCGGGCTCAGGAATGCCCATTATTTGACGGGAAAGGAGGTAGAGGGCCACGACGAACTGAATGCGGTCGCCGAGGGCGGAGATGAAGGGGCCGATCCCCAGGAGCAGGAAGTTGCGGTTGCGCATGAGGGGGGGGAAATCGAGGAGAATGGGGGTGTCGGGGAGGGGTTTAGGGGGGGGTGAAGGGGTCATTCGGGGCTCCGAAGAGGGGGTACGGGGGGGCAAAGGGGGGTGGTTGAGGGGGGGAGAGGGGGGGAGATGCCGGGTGTAGTCCTTATAATTTAAGCGCATCGAAATGCAACCGCCGGAAGGCGCGATCCGCCATTATGTCTACCTTTGCGAATTCATGCGATGAAAATCCGGCGCGAAACTTTGGGCGGGGAACGGCAACGTGTTGAGGGCGGCGGTGCGCACTGCCGGTCGAAAACATCCGTGGTCGGCTCCGATTTCGTAGTATTGAGGACGGCTGGTTGAAACACCCCATCTTGACCCGGCGCACCCTGGAGGGGTACGATCAAGTGTTCGCGGCAACTTTGCCGGGAATAGAATTTGTGAGTTGAGTGTGCGAGCACTTGGCCGTAGTCAGGAATCCCATTCGTTTTTTTTGGTTGTTCTCTTGAGCGTGGTATTTGCATGATGAAACGTATGTTTACGTCGGCCCGCCTGTACCTTCTGGCGGCATCGGTGGCGGCGGCGTCGAGCTTGATGCTGGTGGCGCCCGCGCGTTCGGCGGACGAAGTGCCGGCGGTGAAAACCACGACGGCCTCGATTGATTTTGCCGAGCAGATATCGCGAATGGTGCAGAATCGCCGCCTGGACGATTTGGCGAAGCTGACGATCCCGAAAAGTGATGTAGCGTCGGCGCAGTTGAATTCGTGGACCGCGGAGTACATCGCGGCGGTGCAGCGGCAGGAAGCACAGCGGGAGAAGCAATACACCGAAGCGGTGGACAAGGCGCTGGAATATTCCAAGAAGGGGAAGTTTGACGAAGCGATGGACAAGGTGGTGGCCGCGTACCAGATCGCCCGAGACCAGGAGAATTTTCTGCGGCAGGATTGGGTGAAAGACATCACCACGCGCGTGCAGGCGAAGGCCGCGGATTATGAGACGGCCGGACAATGGCTGGACTCCCTGACGCTATTTAATGACCTGAACATGCTGTACGAAGTGGATACGCGTTACAAAGCCGACGTTCAACGATTGACGCGGCGGGTGCGTTTGCTGTCGGTCTATACGCCCAAGACGCTTTTTGAGATCCGCAAGGAAGCGTTCCGGCGTTTGGAGAAAGAGCGTTTGGAACCGGCGACACAACCTTCCAGTCAGCCTTCCACGCAATCGTCCACCCCAACGTCCACGCAGCCGACGACAGGGCCCGCCACCATGGCGGCGGAGATTGAGGAACCGGCATCATTTCCCAAATGGGAGGACACCACGGACGGCATCACCTTTGACATGATGAAAGAGGCCCTCGATCGGGCGCGGGCGGAGTGGGTGGAGGAAACCACATACGGAACGATGATTCGTGGGGGCGTCGAGTCGCTGCGATTGTTCCTGAGCACGCCGGAGTTGGGGACCGAATTCCGGGGCCTGAAAGATGAAGGGGCACGGAAAGAATTTGATGCGGCGCTGGATGCGGCGATCAAGAAGGTGGCGGAGGTGAAGAACCGGGCGACGGATATTTCGAAGGCGGATGCCGCGGATATCATTCGCGAACTGCTGGCGATCAACAAGACGACGGTGAAGTTGCCGGAGCCGGTGGTGATTTTGGAATTTGCGGACGGGGCGATTGAGAAGCTGGATCCGTTTACGGCGGTTATCTGGCCGAAGGAAGTGCCGGAATTCAACAAGACGACGCGGGGCAAGTTTGGCGGGATAGGGATTCAGATTTCGCTGGAAAACAATCAATTGAAGGTCATTTCGCCGCTGGAAGATTCTCCGGCATTCAAGGCGGGGATCGAAGCGGGCGATGTGGTGACGCAGATCAATGGCAAGCCGACCACGGGCATCACGATTTCGCAGGCGGTGGATCAAATCACCGGGGAACCGGGGACGGAAGTGGTGCTGCGGGTGAAGCGGTCGGGGATTGTCGAGGAGAAGGACTACACATTGACGCGGGCCATCATTGAAGTGGTCTCGGTCAAGGGATTTCAGCGCGACCCGGCGGACACGTCGAAGTGGGATTTCATGCTCGATCCGGAGAACAAGATCGGGTACATCCGGATCACCGGATTCCAGGAGGACACGTCGAAGGAACTGCGCAGTGCGATGGCATCGTTGCAGGCGAAGGGAATGCGGGGGGTGATACTGGACTTGCGTTTCAACCCGGGCGGGCTGCTGGACCAGGCCGTGGAAATCTCGGACATGTTTCTGGATCACGGCAACATTGTGTCGACGAAGGGGCGAACGAACGTCACGCGGAATATCTGGAAGGCGGACAAGGCGACGCAGATTCCCAATTCGATGCCGGTGGTGGTGCTGGTGAATCAATATTCGGCGAGTGCGTCGGAGATTTTTTCGGGGGCGATGAAGGATTTGCATCGGGGGCTGATCATCGGGCAGCGATCGTTTGGGAAGGGCTCGGTGCAGAATCTGTTGCCCATCACCAATGATCGCCTGGCCAATGGCTATCCCAAGGCGATGATGAAGTTGACGATGAGCTACTATTACCTGCCGGACGGCGAGTCACTGCACCGTCGGGATGGCGCCAAGACATGGGGCGTGGATCCTGATGTGGCGGTGGAAATGACGCCGCGGCAATTGGGCGACATGCTGCGGGCCCGTCGGGACAGCGATGTGATTGTGAAGAACGGCGCGACGCAGCCGTCGACCACGAGCAAGCCCGAGCCGATAATCGACACGCAGTTGGATACCGGATTGTTGCTGCTGCGATTGCAATTGCTGCAGACTCCCCTGTGAGGAAGCGATGGAAATGGCCCGATTCGGGTTGAAAAGTCTCACTTTCAGGCACAATTGGCCGATAGTGAGGGCGTAGGCGCATCATTTTGCCACGGCATTTCGCCCCCCCACTACCCAGGCAACGGAAGAACCATGAAACGACTCATCGGCAATATATTCGCGACGCTGATCGGATTGGCGGCCGGGTACGTGACTATCTACTTCTCACTGCGCTACCTGCGGGAGCCGCAAAGCACGTTTGACTGGGTGACGTTGATCGCTTCAGGAATGATCACGGGAGTGATCGGTTTTTTTGTGACATGGGGCCATTTTCAAGAGGATCCGATGCCACCGAAAAGCGATGAAGGTTGATGGTTGGGATGGGATGGGGGCGGGTGCGGAATTCGTAATTACTTTTTCAAACCCATGGCCTTGTGAATTTCGATCATGAGTTGATCGACCTTGAAAGGCTTGAACAAGACTGCGGCCAAGCCTTCATGGCTGGCGCGAACGATGGAATGATTGGGATCGTAACCGAATCCGGTCATCAAAATGACCGGCGGGGCATGGCCGATTTTTTTGGCCATTTCGAAAATTTCATAGCCATTTTTGTGGGGCATTTTGATATCGCTGAGGACGAGATCGTAGGGCGCCTGCGACGCCAGAAGCGCGCAAGCGGCTTCGCCATCGGCGGCCATGTCGACCTGACAGCCGAAGCGGGTCAGCAGATCGGTGATGGTCTGGCGGATGTTGGGTTCGTCGTCGGCGACGAGGATACGTTTGCCGGCAAGCAAAGGATCCGCAGTCTTGGAATCCGCGGCGCCGGTGATGACGGCCTTGGTGCCTTCAACGACCTCGCGGACACTGGTGCGTATTTTTGAGACATTGTCGATGATGGCCTGGAGGCGTTGGCGCATGTCTTCATTGCCGATGTAATCATCAATGAGGAAGGTGGCTTCGCTGACGATGTCATTGAGCGGGCCGGCGATTTCACTGGTGACATCCTGCACGAGCCGGCCGGAGGTGGTGCAGCGTTCGACGACGAGCAGGTTGAGGATGTTGAGGGCCATGGCGACGTAGCGGCCGAAGATTTCCGCGAACTGGCGGTCGTCCTCGGTGAAGGCGGCGGGCTGCTGGTTTTCGATATTGAAGATGCCGATGACTTTATCGTGCAGCATGAGGGGTACGGTGAGGCTGCTGCCGGCGTTGGAAAGGCCGATGACGTAGCGGGGGTCTTTGTGGACATCGCTGCAGATGTAGCTGCGTCCGTGGGAGGCGACGTAGCCGGAAATGCCGTTGCCCTCGGGCTCGGCGAACAGCTCCACTTCCATGGCTTCGGTGGGCATGCCCACACAGATCACGAGTTCGAGCTTGTTGGTTTTGCGATCGAGGAGACGGATGGCGAAGTGGTCAAAGTGCATGAGCTGGCGGCAGAAGCGGATGACTTTTTCTTCGAGCAGTTCCAACCGCTGGCCGACGTTGAGCTTGGCGATGGCTTCGCTTTCGAGGCGGACGAGCTCGCGACCGGCCTGGTCGATGGCATCGATTTTTTGTTGCATGCGGCGGCCGCTGGTGGCATCCCAGCAAATGACGACGACCTGGGTGACCTGGCGGGAGGAATCGAGGACGGGGGAGCAGAACAGTTCGAAATAGTTCATTTCATCGATGTTGAAGGAAAACTTTTTGGAGCGGCTGGTATTGGGGAGGTGGGCGATTTCGGCATCATTGGGCAAGCCGCCGGATTGGGTTTTGAAGATGTCGAAGGCCTGGGCGCAGACGGAGCGGATGCGGTCGCGGACGGGCTGGCTCCATTGTTTCATGCGTCGATTGGCCCAGAGGATTTCGCCGTCGCCGTCGGCGATGCAGATGCCTTCACCGATGGTGTCAAGGATAAGGCCGCTTTGTTGCTGGGCGAGGGCGCGTTCGAGGGGGAGGAAGTCGGCGGAGTCACTGAAGACGGCGTCGATTTTTCCGCTGCGCAGGGCGGTGAGTGCGGCGTCGATGGAGTCGGCGACGATGACGTCGTGCTGCGTTTTGAGTAAGTCGATAATGGGGCTATGCCGGAATTTCGGCCCTGTGAGCACCAGGAGGCGCTGAGTGATGGTTGAATCGATCATAGCAAAACTACTTCTTAAGGGGAGTATAACATCGGCGGGGCGTGATTCAATTGGTGTGCGAAGAGCGGGGATGGAAGGTTCGGGGTGGTTTGCCGTTGGAAACTTTTGCAGCTACAATTCCTATCATTCTTAGAGGAGTTTGCATGCAGCTAGCGAAACGTACCCAATATGGCCTGCGCGCAATGATATGTCTGGCCGATGCTTATGAACGGGGGTTTTTGCAGACCAAGGAACTGGCGGCCCGGGAAAAATTACCTACCAAGTTTCTGGAATCCATTCTTTCGACGCTGACGCGGGCGAAATTTTTGATTTCCAAAATCGGTGCGACCGGGGGGTATCGCCTGGCAAAGGCACCTAAGGAGATCCTCATCGGCGAGATTGTCGCACGGTTGGAAGGCAAGAAGATGATGGACAACGGGGCGGCGGCGGACGGCGTGGAGCGCCCCGGGGAGGTGGCGGTGCGCCTGATTCAGGATGATCTTTCGGATGCGGTACACAGGGTGCTTAACGCGACGACGCTGGCCCAAGTGACCGAGGAAGTAATGCAGCATACGCGCAGCGATCAGATGTATTACATATGACGAGCTCTGCGAATCCTCCACTACCATCACCGGCGGCGGCGGTGCCCGACGGTCCTGCGGCAAACCGACCGAAAACAAGCCGTGTGATAGGGCATTTGCGCAGTGTGTTGATCACGGGGTTGCTGACGGCGATACCGCTGTTTATCACTCTCTATATTTTGACCTTTCTTTACTCTTTGGTGACGGTCTTCACCAAGAGGCCTGCCGATGGAATTGTGGATGCGTTCTTCTTCCCCATGGTGGGCGACCGCATCAGTGCGGACAATCTCAAGCTTATCACCACCCCTGCCCTGGCCATGTTCATTTCCGTGCTGATCGTTTACATCCTGGGATTGCTCGGCACTTTTTTTATTGGCCGACGCATCCTCTCGGCGATCGAGCATTTTGTCAGCAATTTGCCGCTCATCAAGGGCATTTACGGAACGACGAAGCAAGTTATTTCGGTGTTTCGCAAGGGAGGCGGCGGAGGGGGGTTTCAACGCGTCGTGCTGGTGCAATTTCCACGCGAAGGCACTTGGACGATCGCCTTCGTCACCAACACGGTCACAGACGCTTCCAACGGCGAGCGGCTGGTCTGCTGCTTTATTCCGATGACGCCCAATCCGACCAGCGGCTTCTTCCAGTTGTTCAGCGAACCGCAAGTGCGCAATACGGATTGGACGGTGGATATGGGGCTGAAGATTGTTCTTTCGGGCGGGTTGCTGGCGCCAGAAGTGCTGGAAACGAAGACCATCGTTGGAGCGATCGCTCCGCTCATCACTGCGCCGCTGCACAGTTCAGACCCCTCGCTCGGGGAAATATTTGGGCCGGGGAACGATTCTCGGGATTAACGGGCCTACGATCATTGCATGGAGGGTTGCAGATTGAAAACTTACGCGCGATGGATAATTCCTGCCTTATTTCTGATCGGCATTGTCGTAACGATTGCGCGTTACAGAATGCCGGTGGAAGCGCCGGAGTTGCTGAATGCGGCATTGGCCCGCGCCAAGACGGAGAACAAGAATGTGTTGCTCGATTTTACAGGCAGCGATTGGTGCGGACCGTGCATGGTTCTGCGGGAGAAAGTTTTTGAGTCTGAGCAATTTACCCAGTGGGCGAAAAGCCGCTTGATCTTTATCGAGGTTGATTTTCCGGCACAGAAGAAGCTCTCTGAGGACGTGGAGAGACAGAACGCCTTGATGAAAAGAAAGTACCAGGTTGATGGCTATCCGACGATTGTGGTGGTGAATCACGAGGGGAAGGAATTGGCCCGAACTGTGGGGTACCGGGGCGAGGATGCAGAAGCGTGGATCGCCGCGTTGCAGCGCAAGATTGAAGGCCAGTAGGCGTTTTTTTGCGGGTGGAGACAGTGAAATAAAAAGCCCGAACCGCAAGGTCCGGGCTTTTATTGTTGGAAGTTTTGCCATCGATCAGGCCGACGGCATCAGCGATCAATAATCGCCGTTGTCGTGATCATGGCCACCGGCGGGCTTTTTCTCGTCCTTCGGCAGTTCAGCGATCACAGCGTCGGTCGTCAGCAGGAGGCTGGCGATGCTGGCCGCGTTGCTCAGGGCGGTGCGTTCGACCTTGGTGGGAACGATGACGCCCATCTTGATCAGGTCGCCGTATTCGTGCGTCAGGGCGTTGTAGCCGAAGTTGTTGTCCTTCGACTCAATCACTTTCTGGGCGACGATGGAACCATCGACGCCGGCGTTTTCCGCGATCTGCTTGATCGGGGCGAAGAGCGCCCGCTTGACGATCTCCGCGCCGATCTTCTCGTCGCCTTCGAGTTTGAGGCGGTCAACGGCGGGAATCGCACGGAGGATGCTGACGCCGCCACCGGGCAGGATGCCTTCTTCGACGGCTGCGCGGCAGGCGTGCAGGGCGTCTTCGACGCGGGCCTTCTTTTCCTTCATGGCTGCTTCGGTGGCCGCGCCAACCTTGATGATGGCGACGCCGCCGGCGAGCTTCGCCAGGCGTTCCTGAAGTTTCTCGCGGTCGTAGTCACTGGTGGTGCGCTCGATTTCATTCTTGAGTTGCTCGATGCGGCTCTTGATGTCGCTGGTCTTGCCGGCGCCTTCGATGATCGTGGTGGTTTCTTTCTCGATGCGAACCTTCTTGGCCCGGCCGAGATCCTTGATGTCTAGGGTTTCGAGGCTGATGCCGAGTTCCTTGAACACGGCCTTGCCGCCGGTGACGGTGGCGATGTCTTCGAGCATGGCCTTGCGGCGATCGCCGAAGCCCGGGGCCTTGACGGCGACAACTTTCAGCGTGCCGCGAAGTTTGTTGACGACGAGGGTGGCGAGAGCTTCGCCTTCGACGTCTTCGGCGATGATCAAGAGCGACTTGCCGGCTTCGGCCACTTTGCCGAGGATCGGAAGCAGGTCTTTGATCGAGCTGATTTTTTCTTCATGGATAAGGATGTATGCGTCTTCGAAATTGACTTCCTGCGTCTGCGGATCGGCGAAATGGGGACTGACGTAGCCCTTGTCGAACTGCAAACCTTCGACGGTGTCAACGACGGTGTCGAGGCCCTTGCCTTCTTCGATCGTGATGACGCCGTCTTTGCCGACCTTGTCCATCGCGTCGGCAATCATCTGGCCGATCTGCTGGTCCTGGTTGGCGGAGGATGCGCCGACCTGGGCGATCTGCTTGGAATCCTTGACGGGGGTGCTCATGCGCTTGAGGTCGAGAAGAATTGCTTCGACGGCTTTTTCGATACCGCGCTTGAGCATGGTGGGGTTGGCGCCGGCGGTCACGTTGCGGAGACCTTCATCGTAGATGGCCTCGGCGTAGACGGTGGCGGTGGTGGTGCCGTCGCCGGCGACGGTGGAGGTTTTCGAGGCGACTTCTTTAACAAGCTGCGCCCCGATGTTTTCGTACTTGTCTTCGAGCTCGATTTCCTTGGCGACGGTGACGCCGTCCTTGGTGACGGTGGGCGAACCGAAGGATTTTTCGATCACGACGTTGCGGCCGGAGGGGCCGAGGGTGACTTTGACCGCGCGGGCGAGGGTGTGGACGCCGCGACGGATAGCTTCACGTGCTTCGTTGTCGAAGCTGATCATTTTTGCTGCCATGTTTTAATCTCCTAAGAATCTCAAATTTGTTTTTTTTAGTCAGGTCATTCAGTTCAGGAAGGTCCACGGGTGTTCGCGGCAAATACGCTGCGAGCACCAGTCGTCGGCCAGTTATTCCACTACGGCGAGGACTTCGTCCTCGGAGAGGATCAGAAATTCGTTGCCATCGATTTTGACTTCGGTGCCGGCATAGCTGGCGAAGATGATTTCGTCGCCTTTTTTGACGGTGAACTTGGCGCGTTCGCCGCTGTCGAGCAACTTGCCATCGCCGACGGCCAGGACGGTGCCGCGCTTGGGTTTTTCCTTGGCGGTTTCGGGGAGGACGATGCCGGACTTGGTTTTGGATTCGGCCTCAAGACGCTTGAGCAGAATTTTGTCACCGAGCGGGCGGAATTTCGTGGCCATGTGTGAGGACTCCTTTGAGGGTTTGAGTTTCAAATTTCCAGTTTCATGTTTTCAGATGCGACCGATGTGTCAGGGCTGAAAAGGTGAAACTGGAAACTCCGCGATTACTGCGGCCATTGGTTTTGATGGAACTTCCGCAACGCGCGGGCCATCAGATCGAGCAACAGATTTACGTCCACCGGTTCACTGAGGACCGAAAAGGCATTGAACTTCAGGGCCTCATGCAACAGTTGATCATCGTGTTGCGGCGGCGTGAGAAGGATCACCGTGGGGGTCGATGGCGGCGCGGGCCGGGCATTGACTTTGACGTCGATCCTTCGCTGGGTGACACCTTCATCGGTGCGCTGTTCCACCCGCATTTGCAGGTGGAGGGTGCCGGTGGATTCCGGTTGTCCGGCGACCGGCGGCAGTTTTTGCACGCACAGTTTTTGGACGAGTTGCAGGATGTTCAGCCCTGAAATGGCCGGCAAACGCGAATCAACGATTGCCACATGGATGGGGTGGCGTTCGATAAATTCCACGGCTTGCGCGCCACTGGTGGCTTCAAAGGTGCGAACTCCGAGCGGGGCGAGCATGTGGGAGATGGTGCGATACCAAGGCTGCTGACTTTGGTCCAAGTAGGGTCGAGACTCTTCATGAGTCAAGAGCAGATTCAGTCGCGCATCGCCTCCCATAAGTTTCACCTATAGGTGGATATGCAAAGGATGTACCGAGGAAATGAGCGCCCACTTAATCTGCGGTAAGCATTGATGGTACAATAAGTTATGCGATTAGTTCAAACTCAGATATCGGCGTGATTCCGTCTGCCAAAGAGAGTCCTGCACAGGCCCAACTGCCGGGTTGGCAGGAGCGGGCGCGGGCGGGAAGGCGCTGCAGGTCCATCACTGGGGCATGTCTTTTATGGCGACGATGCGCGGCAGAACGAAGTTGGCATTGCCGCGCGGGTAGTTGGAATAGGAGCGGTCCACAATGCTGACGAAGCGGCGTTTGGCGAGGCGAATGTTATCGAAGGTTATGTTTCGCGGATCATCGGTGGTTGTTCCGTACCATTGTGAGCCGTTGTTGTGCGTCGTGGCCAAATTGGGGTTGGCTTTAATGGCTTCAAGGTAGCCATACACGATGAAGGTATCGGAGCGGACAGTGCAGGCACCATAGGCTTTGACCCAGGTTTGATCCGGGGCCGTGACCGAGAGAATGGACTTGCCGGAAGCGGGGACGGTGCGCGAGCCTGAGAGTGTCACGGTGCCGTCTGCGCTGCCGAGAGGAATGAGGAGTTCGGAGAGGGAACGGATGCCGAGGCCGGGGTAGTTGGTGGTATTGGAGTAATCACCCGCCGGCGTCGCAGCATTGTATGGAGCGGCGAGACTGCTCACAGCGACGCGATCACGGTAGGCCATGATATTGGCGACCCAGGCATCCAGCACTGTGGAAGTGGAAGTGAAGTTGGCAAAGACCGCGCGCAACACCTGCGGTGAAGCCGTATTGACGTTGATGCGGCCGGGGATGCGGGCTTCATCAGTGGAGTCCGCGGAGCCGAAGCCAATTTGATCGAAACCATCGCTGGAGCGGTCAGCCATGGCGACGGACATGAAAAGCCGTTGGGCGCGTGGGTCGGCCAGAACATCAAAGCGGACGCGGGCTTCCTGGGCGGATTGCGAGGTGACCTTGGTGGGCATGAGGGAGCCATCACCGAGTTGCTCGGTGATGGGGATGGGGTTTCCATTATCCAGGACATTGCAGAGGCGCGCGTAGCCTTGGAGGTCACCGGGGTTGGAGCGAACCAGCGCGTCGGATGCTGTGGCCCCGCCCGGCCAGGCATCGGCACCGGTGTCGTAGAAGCGATCCACGAGGCGAACGCCAAAATTGGTGATGGTGGTACCGGTGGCGACGTTGATGACCCCCAGGGAATGAGCCGCGGAATCTGTGTAATCAGAAAGGAGGGAGGAAACACACATCCATTTGTCGGCAGCGCCAATCGCCGGCTGAGGCGCGGTGGAAGTCGCACCTACGGTGTTGGGCCGCTCGCGGGAGACATTGACCGGGGTGGCGGTGAGGGCGGCAGGATAAAAGGCGCTGGTGGCGAAATCATAAGAGACGCGGTCCACGGTCATGTAATTTGCGATGGTCGTGAAGTAGGGACGATCCAGGGTGACGGTCAGAGACGCGGGGATCGTGCCTAGCGAACCACTGGCAATCGTTCCGAGGGCAATGAGGTTGGCATGGGTGATCACAAGATAGCCGCCCGCAGGAATGGAGACCGCCCCGAAGGTGTGCCACAACACCGTTCCGCCGATCTTCAATTGCCAACCGGTGAGGTCGATGGCGGTGGTGTAGGGATTAAAGAGTTCCACAGCGCAATCCAACTGTGTCGCCGAGGTGCCGTCATGGTTCACGCGAATCGCCACTTCGTTGAGAAAGGGCTGGGCGGAATAGGCGAGGTAAGTACGGTTAGCGATGGGATTGGTGGGGATGGTGATGTTAATGACAGTATTCTCGGCAGCCGTTGGGCCGGCCACAAAGAGCGCACCAATTCCCGCGCCGTTGAAGGTCAGCGAAGTGCCGCCGCGGCCAGGACGGGATTGGGCCAGAAAATTGAGCATGACGGCAATACATTCCGAATCAGGGTAGCCGACGGAGGACATCATGTTGGCCAGCGAAAGGCCGTTGCGCACGGCAACGACGTAGGTATTGGCGGGGACGACGGAGCCGTAGACGTCGCGGGTGAGCGGGACTTGGCGCTGATAAGTGGGTTCTGAAGCGACGCCGGTAATGACGAAACGATTGGTGCTGAAGGAAGACCAGTTGCGATCAAAGGAATAGGTGGTGTAGTAGGCGCGATTGGCCGTGCCTTTGAGTAGTGTCGTGCCAAAAAGCTTGGGCGCGGAACTGACCGCGACACGCGGCGTGTAATCAGACCCGCGTGTGCCATAGTAAACCAGTTCAAGTTCATCGGAGAGATCGAAGAATTCTCCCTGCGGCAAGGTGAAGGCGGCAACGGCCGGATTTATGCCGAAGTTCTCGTAACCAAGCAGTCGATTTTGCCAACCGGCCAGCGTGAACGCGCCGGCGGATGGGCCGCGGCCGTGAACACCATTGGCATTGGTGGCGACATGAACATTGTTCAAATCATCATTGGCCCCGGCGAGGTAAATGGAGGTGTTACCGAGCTGTACCGAGGTGAGATAGGTTCCGGCGGCATCGGCGTAGGGGGTAGCGCCCGCCCACACCTGCCCGGTATTCAGATTCGCGCGCGCGGAGGAATCAAGAATGCGAACAGCGTAACGATAGCGCACGCCGTTGCCGGAGTTCACCGTCAGCAGATTCCACTGACTATCGAGCACGGGCGTGCCCGCGAGGGGATCCACTACGGGGACTAGACCGACCGTGGGGGGATTCGCGGAGTAGGCGAGGGCTGTTCCGGGCACGGAAGGGTTGAACATATCCTTGGTGAACAGTGAATAGTCTGAACTTGCGGCGATGGGTGAAAGATTCTTCGACAGCCAAGCTTGGGACGGGACCGCCAGGTCGCGTTGGGAGCGATCAAATTGCGTGGCCCAGTTAGCAGTCGTCTGTTTTTCGGGGTAGTCATACCAGCGAGCAGCAATCGGCTGGGGAACATCGGTGAGCGTTGTAAGCGCCCAGTTCGTCATGGTGACCGGCGGTGGACCGTTCGTTGCGACATCGGATGTGTGGGCGGTGGAGCAGCGGTAAACGCGGTAATCGCCGCCGAGGATGAAATCACCTATCAAATAGCCAGTGTTGGGCTTCCAGTTATCGGGGATGGCCAGAACGTTGCCAGATGAAGCGGCCATGGAGGCATCAAAAAGTGTCTGCCGAACAGTGGCCATGACGCCATCGCTGGCAAGATCGAGATTGACCGATTCGGAATTGGCGCGTGCAGAGGAGCGATCCGTACGGGCGGAAACAATGTAGGCGGTGCCCAGGACGGCCAGCAAGGCCAGCATCGCGACGACGAGGATGATGACGGTGCCGCGCACACGACGAGGATTCCTGCATCCGAAAACACGAACGCACAAAGGATCAATTTTCTGAGCGATGATTTTCATTTGGCACCGTTGGTTGAGGTGTGTATTTTCATTTCACAAAAGCGCGGCGTGAGAGCTTCACAACCGCGCGGCTCAATCGGGGATCTTGATGATCTGGGTGAAATCGCGGCCGCCGCTGAGCCGGTTGTTGGGGTCGGTAACGCGGTAGCGAATGCGGAGGGCCTTGGGCCATTTTGATCTGTTGTCGTAGGAAAATTGGGCGGTGTAGTCGTCACCGTTAGCGAGGGCCGGCTCGGTGGGGTCGGTGCCAGGGGTGGTTCCATATTTTGGATCGCTGCGACCGAACCAGCGAGGCGTATTGACGCGTTCGGCGACGACTGTAGCACTGGTGACAGGATCGGTATCGGTAGCCGCCCAGAGGGTGCCATCAGACCATTCGACGGCAAAGTCAGGAACGCCGGGGAGGAGTATGGGGTGCATACGAAAGTAGGCATTGGTAAGTTTGCTTGCGGCAGTTATGCCCGCTTCGTTGGCATTGGCATAGGGATTAGGCAGCGTCTTGAAACGGTAACAGTAGTTATCCGCTTCGTAACGAGCGGTGCCGACGGCGCGAGTGCCGACGGCGTTGACGATGGATTGCATGAGTTGACCGGAGGTAATGGTTGCGGCGGAGAAACGGGCGGAGGAAATATGAGCGCTACTGGTTTCCGTAATGAGGGAAGTAATAGGAGATGAAGACAGGCGGATATCGTCATGGGCGATAACCGTAATGCCACCGGCGGTAATGCGGTTTGCAGTACCGCCACCGTCTTCGGCAAGAAGCAGAGTTGCATGGCGACCGAGAGTGTATCCATTGTCTGAAGCGGCGGTGGGAATCGCGTTGATCGCGACGGCGGTAGATTGATCGGGAGGTGAAGAAGTGCCTTCAAACATGAGATGGCCGTACCAGATAAGGGCAGAGTTGGCGGTGGTGCGATCGGTAAAGGGTGAGGCGCTGAGATTATTGCCAGTGCGATTGGGAAACGACCCATTGGCGAGAAACGCCAGTTGATCGAAGCGGCGCCCACCCGTAACGGGCTCTTCTCGTGAACGAATCACAATAAACCCATTGCGCTCCAGCCCGCCAATGTCCCGCTCAATTTGCCCCTGCACCGCGCGGATGTTGGACATCATCTCCATGTTCGCCTGCGAAAGGCTGACCGAGCCCGTAGCCGCTTTGAAGATGATCCCTACGCCGGCAATGATCAGCAGCAGCAGGCCGATGGCAGTCATCATTTCGATGAGCGTAAACGCGCGCGGGCCCGCAGCGGCGTGAGCGAAGGTTGGCGGTTGGGCGTTGCGTATTTGCATGGTTACTCGGTGTTAGAAAGAAACGGAAGTTTGATAGACATAGATCAGCGGGCTGGCATTGGTCGTGTTGTCGGCGGGTGGCGAATAAATTACGTTTTCGTTGGCGGAGGTGAGCGCCGTGTTGGGTGCGGCCATGGTGAAAAGACTTACCGTGGGGGCAGACGTGTAGCCCGACCCGGGGGCCGTGACGGTGAATCCGGTAACGGAACCGGCACCGCTGATGGTGGCGGTGGCTGTCGCGCCTGTCCCGCTGCCGCCACTCAAAGCGACTTGGGGGGCCCGCTTGTAGCCGCTGCCGCCGGAGCCCATAGTGATACTGCCGACAGTATTGCCGGACAGCACGGCCGTTCCCGTCGCGCCCGAACCGGTATCCACGACCTGCCGGAATACCGTGCCACTCGTAACGCCGATCCCATAAGAACCCATCGCCGGCAGCGCACCGACAATGGGCGGGCCAACCGCCGTACCAGGAGAGTATGCGGCCGACACCAGTGAGGGGATGTAGTTTTCGCCGGACCCGGCGCGAATCCCTGCCATGGAGGCGGGAGCGGTAAATTGATGCTCTGCCGCACCTTTGCGGAAGACGAGAATGTAGAGGTCATAGGTATTGGCGGTGCCGGCGGATTGCGTGGGCGCGCGACGGGCCAGGGCGGTCCAAAAGTAGATACATTCCGTGGGCTTGCTGGCGGGGGTCGGCTGCGAGGCCCCATGCTGATAGGCCCGCTCGCTGGGCATGATTTGCACACCGGCAACGGCGGTGCCATTCTGCCCAGGCAATGCGGCCACCGTGGTGCTCAAGCCGTTCATCGCCGCAGCGGTGTAGCGATACTTGATCGTTTCCACCGCGTTTTGTGCGATGGCCGCGGCCAGCGTTTCCTGAGTTGACTCGGCCGTCCACTTGGCCCCGACGGGGAAGATCGCCGCGACCATGATGAGGCCGATGCCGAGGATGAACACGGCGAGCAGAACTTCCACCAGCGAGAAACCGCGGCGTGCGGGGGCGTGAGGATGTGCGTTATTGTCGAACATCAAGGAGATTCCCTGTGTAAGCGTTGACGATGAGAATGTCGGCATTTTTGAGCACCCAGTCGCCTCGCGCGGCGTCCGATCCGAGATTGGCGGCACGGAAATCATTGTCGTCCCAGATCACGATGCCGGGGGTAGAGACGCCATCATTCAGAGCGCTGCTAGTGGCGCGAATGTACCAGTCTTCGCGTCGCCAGTAAGAGGAATTGTTCGCGACAGGAGATTGTCCGACGGTCACGGGACGGACGCAGACATAGGTGGAACCACCCGAAGCGACGGCCTCCCCAGTGTTGTAAGTAGTGCCAGCATCATAGGTATTCACGCCAAGGCCATTGCGCAAAACCAGTTGACCGTTCGCATCAAACAGGATGAGTCGGGTGCGTTGCTCCGCAGTGGCTTGTTGCTCCGTGCGAACGTTCCATGTCGTATTGTCATCCAACACGCCGATGCGAATCGCGCGGGGCATGAACTCCGCTTGTGAACCCGGAATAGCGCCAAAGTAAGTCAGATCAGCGTTGACGCCGGTTTCGCGCACCAACCTCACAGCGACCTGATTTTTATTCGTGGGATCTTCATAAAACACGCAGCCCACAAGACGTCGCTGCTGAAGTGCCGCACTGCGCGCCGCTGCGATATACACCGACGCCATGTTGCGGGCCTGCTTTTGATTGTTATTTTGCGTCAGCGCCTTGATCGCGGGAATCGCGACCACCAGCAGAATCCCCATGATGGCCACGACCACCAGCAGCTCAATCAGCGAGAACGCGGTGTGACGGGCGATCCGCGTGGGGGGCAATTTGTCGGGGCAATTCATCATTTGATCACTCAGGTTTGAAAGGAGTTGGAATCGTTACTGGGGATCAAAACTGTAGATGTCATCAATGGGGAGCATCCGCCACTTGGTGGAGGATGGCGCAGTAGGAATATTGTTGGACCCTGTGCCAATAGAAACCCACCAGTTATTTTCGTAATTGACGACGGTGCCTGTGGAACTGTAGTTAGTGGCGCTGTTCCAGGCATTGCCCGCAGTGATGATGCCGTCTGGTCCGCCGCTGACAAAGTAGCCGTTTTTGTCCGACTGATTCTTGATGGCCCCGGCGCTGGTGGAGTTGCCCGTGAAATATTTGATGGGGGTGCCGAAACCGTCGTTGAAGCTGACCGACGCGCCGCTCCCCTGGGTGGGAAGTTTTTCAACGACCTTCCAAATATCCGGAGTTGACCGGAACTTGCCGACAAAGTCGGTCGCACTGTTATCGCCCGGCTGGGCGTTTCCTTCATTGATGTATTTGTCGAGCGCCGCCTGCAGCGTGGTCAGCGTGAGTTTGGTCTGGCGGATCTGCGCGCCGGCGCGGATGTTGGTGCCGATGGCCATCACCGTGGCGACCAGGATAACGATGATGGAAATGACAATGAGAATTTCCACCAGGGTGAACCCCCGCGGCCGGGAGGGGCGAGTGAAACGGCGAGTATCAAGCTTCATAAAAAGGCCCTTTGTGTGAGCGCTTTAGCGGGAGGAGACGACATCATCATCGTTGAAATAGAAGCCGTCTTTACCGGCGGAGATGAGCAGGTAAGAATCACGCGAGGGAATACTGCCGGAGACGGCATTGGAGGTGGTGCCGACTTTTTTCCAGAATTTTCCCGTGGCCAATGCAGGGTCTCCCGCGAGGGTGGCGGCGACGGCTTTGCCGATGCTGTAATCTAAAATATCTTTGCCTGCGAGGTTGTCTGATTTCACAAAAAGCGCGTTGGCATTGGTGCCAAATACGTTGTCGATGGCGGGGTCTGTTTTCCGCGTGGATTTGTAGTAAAGAATCGGCTTGCCCCAACCATCGTAAAACGCAAAGCCAGCGGTGTGTGCGGCTTTGTAATATTTAGGGTCATCGGAGACGAAGGGGCCGTGTATTTTCCCACGACCACCTGTTGTGATACGAAAACCAAGTGCAGGATCTGAATTGCTGGGGCCTGCACCGTCTTCGGCATAGTCAAGGAAACCCATGAGGCCTTGGGCAACCATTTGCGAGCCGGTAGAGAGAGCCGTGCCGGACGTTTTAGGTGCGGAATCAGGATACACGTTGAATTGATTGTTATACGCCTCAAGGCCCATGCCCATCGCGCTCATCGTGTGCGAAGTAGCCGCGTTTCGTGCCGCTTCCTTAATGTAGCGTGAGGACGGAAGAATGATGGCGATCAGCAGGACGATGATGAGGATCACCACGAGCAGTTCGACAATGGTGAACGCCGCGGAGCGTGCCGCGCCGCGGATCGCGACGGCGGAATTCTGTCGAGTGAGGAGGATGGTGGGAAGCGTGATCATGCGGTCTCGAAAAAAGAGCATTACGATCTATGCGAAAGTATTACTGGCCGCCAACGATGACGATGTCATCGTTCTTTCCGTTAAATTTTCCGTAGATGCGGTCCCCTCCGGAGGAGATCAGAACATAACCACCACGTGCCGCAGTCGTGCTGCCGGCCGCAGTAATGTTGACGTTGAACTCGGTGTGTGTGAAGGTTCCTGTGGTCTGGTTGAAGCTGAGACCGGACGAAGACTCCAGTGCGATGGCGTCGGTGTAGGCCGCATTCTCCAGCATGGAATAGGATTCAGTGGTTGTAGTTTTGGATGTGAGAAGCGTTTCATTTCCTACGCTGCGGCGATAGTAAAGAACCGGCAGGCCATCGGGGTAACGATCAATAATGGTGGGAAATTTTTTGGGCGCAATACCCGTATTGTCGTTGGAGAGTTCCTTCTTTGCGGGGTTGAAGAAGGGGGAGTAGGTGCGGGCGGGAGAAACGGAAAAGTCAACCGGGCCACTAGCAGTGGTAACATTGACAAGCGTTGAGGTAGTGGGAATTGTTTCCGAGCCTGTTCCCACTGGATAGCTGAGGCTAATGAGGAGGTTTTGCGTGCCTGTCAAATTGCCGCTAACAACGGTGTGTGATCGTGGCATCAACCCTGGATACGCACCAAAAATCGTATAATACGCCTCAATATTCGCTGACAGCCCGCTCAGCAACGCCGTCGTCTCCACCTTCCGCGCCTGTTGCTTGGCGGCACCCAAGGCCGGCAGCAAAATCGAGATCAACAGAATGATGATCCCCACCACCACCAGCAACTCGATCAGCGTAAAGCCCGAACGGCCGGCCTTGCGGGGAGGTTGGGAAATTTCGAGATTCATAGCGGCCTCGATTGAGAAGATTAGAACAGAAAACGAACAGCAGCGGACGGACACGCGGGGCAGCGAAAAACATCCCGCTTAATTGCCGCCATCCGTTTCGCCGGACACGGATTGAATCAACTTCACCAACGGCAGGAACAACGCGATAACGATCGTGCCGACGATGCCGCCCAGGGTGACGACCATGATCGGTTCGAGCAAACTCACCAGTGAACCGATCAGCACGTCCACTTCTTCATCATAGTTGTCCGCGACCTTCATCAGCATCTTGTCCAGGTCGCCCGTTTCCTCGCCGACGTCGATCATGTTGGTCACGATGGCGTCGCAAACCTTGGCGGCCCGCAGCGGTGCGGCGAAAGACTCGCCCTCGCGGATGGCGTCATGCACCTTCTGCAACGCATCCTCAAACACCACGTTGCCCACCGTATCCCGTGTGATGTTCAACGCATCCAGAATAGGTAC
This sequence comes from Phycisphaerae bacterium, assembly GCA_038248985.1. Taxonomy (GTDB): domain Bacteria; phylum Planctomycetota; class Phycisphaerae; order WQYP01; family WQYP01; genus JBBRWV01. Next base: position 4,551 of record JBBRWV010000023.1, on the reverse strand, counting down.
GCCCGCCGCCAGCAGCGTGCCCAGCGTACGGGTGAAACGCGCGATGGCCGTCTTGGAAATGATCTGGCCGATGATGGGCAGCTTCAGCTTGATGATATCGATGATGCGCTTGCCGCCCTTGGTCTTGCCGGCAAATTTCAACCCGATAATGATGAGAAACGGCGACCCGAAAATGACCGCCCACCCATATTGATTGGCGATCCAGTCCGACATATTGATGAGGAACTCCGTCAGCGCCGGCAGGCTGGTGTTGAAATCCTTGAAAATATCTTTGAACTTCGGCACGACAAAAATCATGATGCCCGTGACGATGAGCACGGAAAAGGTGATAACGACCGACGGATAAATCATCGCCCCGATAACCCGGCGTTTTAGCCGCTGGGCTTTTTCCATGAACTCTGCCAGGCGTTGCAGAATGACATCCAGCACGCCGCCGGTTTCACCCGCCTGCACCATGTTCACGTACAAACGATCAAATGCTTTGGGGTGACGCGACATCGCTTCCGAAAGCGTCGCCCCGCCCTCCACATCGTTGGCCACCCCATCCAAAATATCCTTAAGCAGACCCGGTTTCTGTTGCTGCCACAAAATCTTCAGCGAACGCAAAATCGGCAGACCCGCATCCTGCAGCGTCGAAAGCTGCCGCGTGAGTTGGCAAATCGCTTTGGAGGATACCCCGCCAAAATTAATGTTCATGGAGGATTTCTTGGCCCCCCCGGAGGCCGCCGCCACCACCTTGGTTTTCTTCGCGGCCCGTTCCTTCACCTTGGTTGGAAAATAGCCCTGCGTGCGAATCTTCGCGATCGCCTCATCAGGAGAACCCGCCTCGATCTCGGACTTCACTTCCTGACCGGCGGCATTCATCGCTTCATATTGGAACGTGGGCATGGAATACTCCTGAACCAGAGGGGTTTGCACTGGCTAAAGCACTACAACGGGCCTGAATGTGTGGAGGAGGAGCTTTTATCGGGGAGGAGTCCGATCAGCGACCCACGGAATCTAGAAGCAAATCTCGGTGCCGAGGGCCGAAGAGGAGAGCCTTATTTGTGCCATCATTGCTCATCCGCCATATATTTATACGCCTCAGCCATGTGTCCAGCGAGGCACCGTCAGAAGTTATTTTGCGAATATCCCCCAAGTCACTCTTCCGCCCCCGTCTCGGCAATATCCGGCAATGCCTCCTGGGTGCCCCGCTCAGACCACCTCTGAAAACGCGCCAGCCCCCGCTTGGAATTCTGGCAGAAATCCAGAAACACGCGCACCTCGGGAAAGGCACGGAGTTCCTCCGGCAGCGACGCCAGCGCCACCGCCAGCGGCCGCCCCCCTTCCGTGCGGTAAACATGCTTGAACATCCGCCGCACCGCGATCAACGCCTCCTTGGACATCCCCGACCGCCGCAAGCCCACCCCATTGAGTTGCGTCACATGATTGGTCGTCAGCGAAATCAAATAAGGCGGAACATCCACCGTCGCCACCGTGTTGTGCGACAGCATCGACAACGTACCAATGTGGCAGAATTGATGCACCCCGCAGAACGACCCGATGATGCACCGGTCGCCCAGATGCACATGCCCGGCGATCACCGCATTGTTGACCATCGTAATGTCATTGCCCACCACGCAATTGTGCCCGACATGCGTGCTCACCATGAAATAGTTGCGGTGCCCCACGACCGTCTTCGTATTCGCCCCCGTGCCCCGATGAACCGTCACATATTCCCGAAACACATTGTCCTCGCCGATGATCGTCTCCGAAGGCTCGCCCTTGTATTTGCGATCCTGCGGCCAATCCCCAATATTGGCGCCGGTATAAACGATATTCCGCGCACCCATGGTCAGCGGGCCCGTCAGCCGCGCATGCGCCCGCATGACACATCCGGGCCCCAACTTCACTGGTCCTTCGATGGAACAATAAGCGCCGATCTCCACATCATCGGCCAGCACGGCCTCGGGGGAAATCAGCGCGGTGGGATGAATTTTCGACACAGGCTTGAATCCTTACAGCGTAAAAACACTCGGCGACAAATTGAGCAAGCGGCCCGCAATCGCCACCAGATCTTCGCGCGCCCCGCTAAAACACCACACTTGATTGGTGTCATATATCACCGGGCTGGCCGCCGCACGCGTGACCGACGGAGTATGAAACTCCAACTCGCCAAACGACACGCCGGGCGAACCCGAAAAATGGTTGTACGATTGCACGGAATCCTGCGTCGATCCATCCGGCGTGTGCAGCGGCACATCGCAGTAATGCGCGGAGGGATTGTTCAGAAAATTCCGCACGATCAACGAAGCCTGCCCCGCCGAATCCGCATTCGACAAATAGGCCGCCCGGCCGATGACCTCCGTCTTGCGCAGGCCGATCTTGTGCCGCTGAATGGAATCCAGCTTGAAGCGAACGTGCGTGTCTTCCACGCGCAGATAATCCGCACCCGTCGGCTCGTAGTAATCGGTGACGACCGCGCGGCCGCTGGTGGGCACGTACAAATGACCCGCAGCGCCCGTTGGAATATTGATCTGAATCAGAAACCACAACCCAATCGCCAGGTCATCGTTGGGTGCGCCGCGCAGTTCGAAACGCGACGCGATTTCATACCCCGCGTAATGCGTGCGGGCCAAGGCCGGAAGCACGCGCGGAAAATCCGCAAACGGCGACGGAATAATCCGAATTGTCCGCTCCACCGTCGCCTGTATCGGCACCTGCTTCGACGCACCCGCCGCCAGGTGGAACGGCGTGTTCACTTCGTTGACCAGCCGCACCGCTGTCTCGGACTTCTGACCCACGATGTACGAGCCGGGATCCACCGACGCCGGCGTCGTCACCCCATCCTCCGCCCTCTGCCCCTTGAAGAAAATGCCCCGCTCCGGCGCCAGCCACAGACGATCGCCGCCCAGCACATGCTCTGCTGCCAGAAACTTCTGCGCGCCGGTGCCATCATTGAGATCCGGATTGGTGAAATACAAATTGTCCGCCGTCGGCGACGTGAAGACGCCCAGCACGCGCCCCCCATGAACCGTCACCACCACCGCCCCCCCGCCGTCCGTGGGAAAAACCATCGGCTGCAAGTGGGCGACCGCAAGATGGGCCAAAAGTTCAGGTAGTTTCATGGTTTTGTATTCTCCATTTCATTCGCCCAGAGTGTATGGGCAACCTGGTGAACGAACAACTTCAGAGCGTCTCAAAACGCTTCTCCTGAAGCGGTCAAACCCTCCACGGGCGCCAAAAACACGCACCGCTAAATAAGTATCGCCTGTTGCGCCAACAACACCTCACGCACCTTCGCATACGGTACCTCCCCCATCGCTGTCCGGCTTTGCGCCGCCCCCATGCCCGCCGGCACCCCACCCACCACCACCACGTCAAAATGCTTTGCCGACATCCCCAAAACTCCGGACTCATTTCCCAAAATCTTACGGCCGGCTCTCTTGCGCGGTATACAAAATGACCCGCTTCTTCATCCACCGCACCGCCAGCAAATCCACAAACGCCCGAATCACCCGCGAGCCAAATTTGTACTTCGTCACCCCCGACAGTCGCGGATGATGCGAGATCGGCACCTCCATCACCTTGAAGCCCCGCATCCGCACCAGCGTTGGAAAAAAACGGTGCATCCCCTTGTACAGCGTCAAATGCTCCAGGCACGCCCGCTTATACACCTTCAACCCGCAGGCCGAATCCTTGATATCGTCATTCGAAATCCAGTTCCGAATCCCGTTGGCGATCTTCGTCTGCACCCGCCGCATGAGCTTGTTCTTGTCGTTGCGATCCCTCCGCCACCCATTCACCATGTCCACCTCCCGCGACAGCATCTTCATCAGCCGCAATATCTCCGCCGGATCATTCTGCATATCCGCATCCACCGTCCCGAACACCGCCCCATGCGCATGCCGAAATCCCGCATCCATCGCCGCCGTCTGACCCGAATTCTTCAGCAGATTGATCACCCGCACCCACGGATACTTGCGCTGCAGCTCCACCAGCTTCTGCGGCGTCGCGTCCGTCGAAGCATCATTCACGATCACCGCCTCGTAGCGCATCCCCGTCGGCTCAAACACTTCCCGAATACGCTCGATGAGCGGCCCGACGTTGTCTTCCTCATTGAAAGCCGGGGCGATGATGGAAACGTCAACCAGTTCGGGCACAGAAACCTCGATGCACAAATGACTATTCACCCCGAAAGAACACATAGTTCGCGCAGGGATTACGACAGTTTCGAGGTTCACCGTGCAAGTTTCAAGCGGCCGCAGGCCAAATGACTACTTTTTCCTGCCCGAGAACCTCGTCCCATCCCGCTACGCGCCCGTGTTTCTCCCGCAGCCGTCGCCCCCCCAAAGAAAAGGAGCCCCGGAAAATCCGGAGCTCCTTGAATAGCACTGTTGGCAATTCGCAGATCAATCAGGCCTGCCGGCGACGACGACCGAGGAGTGCCAACCCACCCAGTGCGAGAAGCCCCAGCGAAGCCGGTTCCGGAATCACCGCAAACTCGCCGCTGTGATTCAACACCGCCCACACATAGTTACCGCCCACGTTGTTGGTGTACACGCCGTACTT
>JBBRWV010000022.1:0-35518 GCA_038248985.1 Phycisphaerae bacterium | reverse complement strand
CTTCGCGTCGGGGGCGCAGGGGGCCGCACACAAGCCCCCGCCGCTGCCCCCCCCCCGCGGGGCCCCCAGGCCCCCCCCCGCCCCCCCCCCCGCCCCCGCCCCGCGCCCCCCGGTTGCATGGGTTTGGGACGATTGATGTGGAGGCGGGAGATATGAGGGGGCAGGTGCGGCGGGTGGCAGAGTTGGGATTTCGGGGGATCAAGTTTCATCATGCGGGGCAGGAGGTGGGGATTTTGTCGGAGGCGGCGCGGAGTGTGTATGCGGAGGCGGAGCGATTGGGGCTGTTCATGGTGTTTCATGTGGGGGTGCATCGGAGCCGGATGCGGGAGTCGCGGGTGATGGATTTGGATGAGGTTGCGTGGGATTATCCGGAGTTGCGGTTTAGTTTGGAGCATATCGGGGGGTATCATTTTTTTAAGGAGGCGCTGGCGGTGATTTTCAATCACAAGCCGACGCCGTGGGCGCAGGGGCCGTGTCATTTGTATGGGGGGTTGTCGAGCGTATTTTCGACGGAGAAGAATTTGTTCTGGCATTTGACGCAGGAGCAGATTTTGGAGGCGGTGCGGCAGGTGGGGGCGGAGCAGTTGATTTTCGGTTTGGATTTTCCGTACAACGGGGAGAAGGAGGCGAAGTTGGGGATTCAGCGGGTGCGGGAGTTGGGGTTGAGCAGGGAGGAGGAGGCGAGGATACTGGGGGGGAATATGCGGGAGATATTGAGCGGGGTGCGGTGAGGTTTTAATACGACGTTTTTTTAACCCCGAAGTCACGAGGGCACGAAGAGGCTTGGCTGGCTTGTTGATCTGTACGCTCGCGAGATTTTGTGTGAAGAAATAGAAAAGGGCTCTTGCGAGCCCTTTCTTTTTTTGGATCTGAGTTGGAGTGGGTTTACTTCACGTACTTGGTATAGCGGTCGGCGAGGGTTTGGCCGCCGGGGGGGAGTTTGGCGACGGCGGCGGCGACTTTGTCGACGCGTTTGGCGGCGGCGGGGTGGGTGGACATAAGGCGGTTGCCGCCGGAGCCTTCGGCCTGGGCAAGACGTTGGAGGAAGACGAGGTAGGCTTTGGGATCGTAGCCGGCGGCCGAGGCGATTTGGACGCCGGTGTCGTCGGCGGAGAATTCCTGGGGTTGGGTGTAGCCTTGCTTGGTGATGATATCGACGCCGGCGTCGGCGAAGACGGCGAATTGTGCGGCTTCGCTGCTGGCTCTGACGAGTTCTTTGAGGGCACCTTGTTGCTCGGCGGCTTTGACCTGGTTGAGGCCGTCGTGGTGGATGACGTGGGCGATTTCGTGGGCGAGGACGCCGGCGAGTTCGGCTTCATTGCGGCAATTGGCGAGGGTGCCGCGGGTGATGAAGATGTAGCCGTTGGGTCCGGAGAAGGCGTTGACGGTGGAGGATTCGAGTACGCCGAAGACGTAGTTTCCGGAGGGGTTGGAGGAGGCGGAGGCGACGGTGAGACCGACCAGGGAGACGTATTTTTGGAGGGCGGGGTTGTTGACGACGCCGTAGGTGTTGGTGAGTTGTACGCCGACGGATTGGCCGAGGGCGTCTTCGTCGGCTTCGGACATGGAGGCGGCGGTGAGGATGTGTCCACTGGCTTTGACGAGGTGCCCGGCTTCGTTGCCGGCGACGGCACCGACGATGTTGCCGAGGGCGTCGGCATTGAAGGGGCTGGACTTATCGCAGCTGAGGAGGCCAGCGGAGAGGAAGGCGGTGACGGTGAGGGCGAGAAGTTTGGTTTTCATGTTTAGTCCTTATATAGCTAAGGGGAGGGTTTGTTTGGGATCCGGGCACGGACACGGGGGCGGGCTATTTTCTGGCGTAGGGGCCGACTTTGCCTTCGGCGGCGAAGGCCTCCCATTCTTTGGGGGAGATTTTTTTGGCGGCATCAACGAGGGTCTGGAGGGGGCGGGGGCTCATGCCTTTGCCGGAGGCATAGGCCTCGGCGTCTTTGTCGAGACCCTTGGCGGCGGAGGCGGAGGTCATGCCGGACCCCTTGATGCCCATGTTTTGGAAAATGTTTCCGCCGCCATCGATTTTGGTGGGGGAGACGGCGGTCTCGTAGACATAGCCGTCTTTGTCGCCGGCTTTAACTTTGATCCATTTTCCATCGCGTTCGATAACGGTAAGGGGTTGGCCTTTTTTGACGGTGGTGATGACGGGGTAGACGGCGCCTTTGCCTTCGCGGATTTCGACGGATTCGCTTTTGACCCAGAGGTCTTCGGCGAAAGCGGAACCGACGGCGAGGGTGCCAAGGAAGGCGGCGGTGAGGAGGATTTTGGAGGGGCGGTTCATGGTATGGCTCCTTAAGACACGAGGGTCAGTTGGTTTACGGAGAACGAAAAGCTGGGAGACGAATGTGGTGAGAGTTTACTTTTCTTGGGCGTCGTAGATGCCGTCCCAGTTGAGCGGAGGAGGATTTTTGCGCAGGTGATCGATGCGTTTGAGCAGGGCGCGAGCGGGTGCGTCGGGGGTTGCGGAATCTGTTAATGGTTGCAAGGTGTGTTCGGCTTCGGTCCACTGCTGGCGTTGATAATACCCGAAGGCGGTTTCGTATGTCTGCGCTAAAATTGTGAGTTTTTCGCGGGCAGGATCGGCGGGGGATTTTTCGGCGAGGAGCTCGTAGACAGCCATGGGTTGTTTTTTGCCTTTGACGCGGAGGATGTCGAGTTTGCGGAGGAGGAAGTAGTCTTGGACGAGGGCGGCGGTGGACTCGGCGAGGAGGATTTCTGAGCCGTAGATTTTGTTGGCGCCTTCGAGGCGGGAGGCGAGGTTGACGCCGTCGCCGAGGGCGGTGTAGTTGAAGAGGTGGTCTGAGCCGACGAAGCCGACGATGGTGGGGGTGGTGTTGATGCCGATGCGGGTGAAGACGGAGGCGGCGCCGAGGGCGCGGAGTTCGGGCTGGATTTCGCGTTCTTTGGCTTTCATGGCGAGTGCGGCGCGGCAGGCGTGGAGGGCATGATCGGGCTGGGGGAGTGGGGCGTTCCAGAAGCACATGATGGCGTCGCCGATGTATTTATCGAGGGTGCCGTGGTGGGCGAGGACCTGGTCGGACATGTGGCCGAGGTAGCGGTTCATGAAGACGCCGAGTTTTTCAACGTCCATGGCTTCGGACATGTCGGTGAAGTTGGCGACGTCGGTGAAGAGGAGGGTGAGTTGCGTGCGGGTGGTGCCGAGGACGAGTTTTTCGGGGTTTTGCGCGAGCTCCTGGGCGATGGCGGGGGAGACGACTTTGGAGAGGGCTTTGAGCATGAAGCGGCGTTGTTTGTCTTCGGTGATGTAGGCCCAGGTGAAGGCGATGAGGGTGGCGATGAGGAGGGCGGCAGCGGGCATGACGGGGGAGAGCCAGCGGATGGAAGGGTGGATGAAGAGGTAGGCTGCGAGGGCGAAGAGGAGGGCGGCGATGAGCAGGGGGGCGAGAGCTTTGAGGGTGCCGCGGCGGGGGAGGAGGACGCCGTAGGCGGTGGCAATGGCGACGAGGAGGGTGGTGAGGTACTGAAAGAGGAGTGAGACGGGGGTGACGGATTGGCCGTGGAGGAGGTTGGCGATGGCGGTGGCCTGCACTTCGACGCCGGGATATTCCTTGGAGAGGGGGGATGATTTGATGTCATGGCCACCGGCTGCGATGACACCGATAAGAACTATTTTGTTTTTGAAGAGAGCGGGGGTCAAGCCTTGGCGCTGGGCTTTCTCGGTCGCGGCGGGGCCGCCGAGTTGGGCGGCGAGGACGGTGGCGGCGGAGACGTAGTTGAAGGTGGTTTTTCCGCTGGAGGTTTTGTAGGGACCGTAGTAATGGAGGAGGAAAGGGTGGTGCGTGGGGAGGGTGGTTTTTTGGCCAGCGGCGGTGACGGCGGCGAGAGCGAGGCTGGGCCGGGAGAAAACGAGCGGAGGGTAGCGGCGATAGATTTTGTCATCGCCGACGTCGACAGCGCCGAAGGTGGGGGCGGGGACGGGCGGGGCGAAGCGGCCGTAGGAGGCGTCGGAGGAAACCATGGCACCGAACACGAGGGGGATTTTGGCTACTTTGATGACGTCGGCGAAGTTGTCGTCGTCGCCGGTACGATCCTGGTAGGCGCTGGTTTCAGAGAAAAGCAGGTCGAATACGACGGCTTGGGCACCGGCGTTTTCCGCATATTGGATGATGGAACCGTAGAGCTCGCGCGGCCAAGGCCAGCCAAACTTCATGGATTTATCGACGGCATCAAGGCTGGTTTGATCGACGGCGACGATGACGATATCGCGGCGGGCTTGATCTTCCTGGGGGCGCAGAAGGTAGAAGGTGTCGTAGAAGAATTCGTCGGCCTTTTGGAGGGTGGGCTGGGCGACCGGGATGAGGGAGGGGAGGAGGGCGAGGAGGAAGGCGGTCGCGGCGATGGCGAGGTGGGCTAGGTGGCGTTTGTATGCGGGAGCGTTGGACATGGGGGGATTGTAGCGGGAGGAGGCGGGGAGCGTCATTGGATAACGCAAAGACGGCGGGGGCTATTCGAGTTCGTGTTCCCCGCAGAGAGGGGATATCGCGGGCACCGTGAAGCAGGCGAAGGATATAAACGCGCTGAGCCGAGGCGGCGTAAATAATGAGGTAGTTGCGAAAGCCCTTGATTCACCATGAGCGGATGCGACCTTCGCCGACGAGATCCAAGCCGCAACCTTGGCCGAGGTGGGGATGGACGGTCGTGAGGTGGCAGACGGATTTTGCGGCCGCAATGAATCGATCCGCCGCGCTGGTGTTGTCCCTCTCGAACCGCAGATAGAGGTGAAAAGGGGTCGGGCTTGCCGTGGGAGACGGGACGAGGATAATTCACGAGTTGCGTGACCGTTGTCTTTGTTGGAGTTTGGATTGCTGCAGGTGTTGGCGCAAGTTGGCGGTGATACGGGGGCGCGAGATGCGGCAACGACGACGTCGGGGACGGCGGTGGTGACGGGGACGAAGGAGGCGGCAGGGCCGCAGGGACGTTGGCCGACGGGGACGGAGACGCTGCATGGGGTGAGCACGGCGGGTGGGATATTGATTTTAGGCCTGATTGTGTTTGTGTTGTTTCGCAAATACTTGGTGCGGGCGAAGCTGGGGGTGGCGTTGTTGGTGCTAGCGGCGACGCTGGCGGTTTATTTTGGAGGGTTGGCGACGGTGCCGGTGTCGGAGCGACCCGTGGTGCTTGCGCTGGGTCTGGAGCGGTGGGTGAAGGCGGGGTTGTTGTTTGTGGCGCTGTGCTTGGTGAATCGACTGGTGTTGGTGCCGGTGCTGACGCGTGGGGGGAAGGTGACGCTGCCGAAGTTTGTGCATCAGATGATATTGATTGTGGGGCTATTGTTTGCGACGCTGGGGTACGGAGCGCATGAGTTTGAGTGGGACATCACGAATTTTCTGGCGGGGTCGGCGGTGGTGTCGATTGTGCTGGGGTTGGCGTTACAGGAGACGCTGGGGAATTTTTTCAGCGGGCTGGTGATGCAGACATCTTCGCCGTTTGCGGTGGGGCATTGGATCAAGGTGTTGGAAGTGGAGGGGCGCGTGGTGGATATGACGTGGCGGGCGGTAACGCTGCAGACGGATTATGACGATTTTGTGCATATACCGAATTCGACGATGGCGCGGGAGCAGATCACCAATTACAACACGCCGACGACGGCCACGGCGAAGACGATCCTCGTGGGGATTCAGTACGATATTCCGCCGGAGGAGGCGATCAGGGTGTTAAAAGCTGCGGCGATGGAGACGCCAGGCGTGAGTGCACATCCTGCGCCGTACGTGTACCTGGAGAATTTTGGCGAATCGTCGATTGATTACCGCATTCGATTTTGGATTACCGACCCACCGGAAGATGATGAGATTCAGAGCGCGGTGCGGGTCAATGTGTGGTACCGGTTGAAGCAGAATAACATGGGGATTCCGTTCCCGATCCGCACGACCGAGGTGGTGAACATGGATCGACGCGAGCGTCGCCAGCAGGAGAGTGCAGCCGCGACGCGTTTGTGCGCGATCCAGAAGGTGCCATTGTTTGCGGCCTTGAGTTCGGGCGAATTGAAGATGCTGGCAGAGAGTTCGCGGGATGTGCTGCTGGCGGCGAACCAGATTTTATTCCGGCAGAATGATGCGGGCGATAGTTTTTATATTATTCGTCATGGGACGGCGGATGTGATTGTTCGCGGCGAAGCGGGGACGGAAAAAACGCTCGCGACGCTTGGGCCGGGGGAGTATTTCGGAGAGATGTCGGGCCTGACGGGGCAGCCGCGGTCGGCGACGATCAAGGCGGCATCGGGACTGGTGTGCGTGGAGATTGGGCGAAGCGAGTTGCATCAGTTGTTTACGGCGAACGTGAAACTGCTGGAGTCGGTGAGCGAAGTGATCGGCAAGCGCGCGGCGGAGCGGACGGCGGCACTGGCGAATTTGAGTGCGGCGGCGAAGGCGAGTGCGGTGGCGGAACAGCAGAAGAGCGTACTGGGGCGGATGATGCGATTTTTTGGGTTGGGGTAATTTCGAAATTTTTGTGAGAGTGCAACATGGCCGAAATGATTGAGTGTCCGAAGTGCGGGACGAAGATCGAGGTGACACAGGCGTTGTCGGCGCAGTTGTCGGGCCGATTGCGGGAGGAGTTTGCGCTGGAGATGGGACGGGAGAAGGAGAAGGTGGAGCGGGAGATGAGCAAGCTGCGGAAGAAGGAAGAGGAACTGACGGCGGCGGCGGGAGCGGTGGGGGAGCGGATCAAGGAGGGGGTGTTGAAGGAACGGGCGGTTCTGGAGCAGCAGGCGAAGGTGAAGGCGAAAGAGGAACTGGCCCAGGAGTTGAGTGATCGCGATGCGCAATTGCAGGAGATGCGGGTGAATTTGCGGAAGTCGCAGGAGAAGGAGCTGGCGCTGCTGAAGCGCGAGCGGGAGTTGAAGGATAAGGCGGAGGCGGCGGAGATCGAGTTCACGCGGAAGGTGAACGAGATGAGCGATTTGATCAAGGCGGAGGCGCGGAAGCAGGCGTTGACGGAACACAAATTCAAGGATGCGGAGAAGGACAAGCGGATAGGGGATTTGCTGGAGCAGATTGATGCGCTGAAGTTGAAGGCGGAGCAGGGTTCGCAGCAATTGCAGGGGGAGGTGCAGGAATTGGCGCTGGAGGAGTTGCTGCGGGCGAAGTTTCCGAAGGATGCGATCGAGCCGGTGGGGAAGGGCGTGCGTGGTGCGGATGTTTTGCAGGTGGTGTCGGATGTGCCGGGGGTGTGCGGGAGCATTTTGTGGGAATCGAAGCGGACGCGGAATTGGTCGGAGGGGTGGTTGGAGAAATTGCGCGAGGATCAGCGGGGGTGCAACGCGGCGGTGGCGATTTTGGTGACGGGTGCGATGCCTGAGAGTTGCGATACGTTTGAGCTGATCGAGGGGATATGGGTGACGAACTGGGCGTGTGCGGTGGGTTTGGCGATGGCGTTACGGGCGGGGTTGGTGGAGATTGCGCGGACGAATCGGGCGTTGGTAGGGAAGCAGGAGAAGGCGGAGATTTTGTACGATTATCTGGCGAGCCCATCGTTTCGCAACCGGGTGTCGGGGATAGTGGAGGCGTTCAGCGGGTTGAAGGCGGACTTGGACCAGGAGAAGCGGGCGATGCAGAAGATGTGGGCGAAGCGGGAGAAGCAATTGGAGATGGCGATTACGAGCACGACGCGAATGTATGGGGATTTGCAGGGGATCATCGGGGCGCAGTTGCCGGAAATCGAGCAGTTGGCGTTGCCGGGGGGAGAGGAATAAAGGGGAGGGAATGGAGTAAAGGGCGGAGAGCGGCGTTACTCCTTGAGTGAGTGGCCGGCGTGCGTGACATTTCTGAGAACGCCGGACGCAAATTTGAGGATCGAGCTGATGAGAAAGCAATACGCGGCGGGCTTGGTGGTATTGTTGGCGATGTGTGTTTCAGCGATGGGGGCGCTGCCGAAGGCACCGGTGCTTTCGCCTTCGGGGCTGGATGCGGATCGGGGGGATGGGAAGGTGTATCTGGAGTGGAACCGGAGCACGGAGCCGGAGGTGACGGGGCATAACGTGTATCGGTGGAGCGAAAGCGAAAAGGAGAAGACGAAAATAAACGGGGAGGTGATGACTGGGACGGTGTATGTGGATGCGACTGCAAATAATGATGTGGCCTATCAGTATGGGGCGACGGCGGTGTTTAAGGGCGGAGAGTCGCGTATCTCGCCGGCGGCGCGGGCGGTCGTGGTGAAGGACATCGCGGCGAAGGGGAAGGCGACGAAGGCGGGTTATACCGATGTGGAACTGCCCGCGATGGGCGGCCGCGAGAAGATGAAGCTCAATGGTGTGTTGAAGATTGCGTTTGCGAACGGGCACACGATGGTATTCGATACCGGCCGGATGAAGTGGCGGGATTGGCAATCGTCTGACGGACAGCATTTGGTCTATCCGAACATCTATGGGAATCCTGTAGATTTGTGCAGTTATGACAATATGGGGTTTAGTGTTCCGGAAGCGGCGACGAAGGAGGGGCCGGCGCTGCCTCCGCGGATCAACTTTGATTATGGGAAAGACACCAAGGCGCAGACGGCGGCGAAGTGGCTGGGCTACGATGTGGATGGTCAGCGGGTGACGCTGTCGTACCGGATACCGCTATGGGGGCCGGGGATGCCGGCGGACGCGAAGAACGATACGTGGGTGTGGGGGAAGGTGCGGGAGACGTGGTTTCCGGTGGAGCGGGATGTGAACGGGACGAAGTACAGTGGGTTGGCGCGGCGTTTGGAGATTACGACGCCCAGCTATTTTAACGAGACGGGATATTCGGTGGCGCTGAATGATGGATTCGGCGTAGAAGGGAGTTGCGAGGGGGCGACGACGTATCGTCCGCACTCCTGGACGAAGGTCAGCGCGGAGATTTTGACGTGGAAGCGGGGGGAGAACCAGAGTGAACGGGGGAAGGTTCGGGAGGCGCAAAATTTTCATCCGACGGAGACGGCGCTGCAGACGCATCCGTTTTTGTTCATCGATCATCCGAAGGGGACGCTGATCATTACGGCGCGGCGACAAAATTTTTGCACGACGTTTCGCACGACGAATTATGCCGAGCAGGGGCATGACGGATTGTGGCCGAACTTCCAGATAGATATTGGCGGGGCGGGCGGTGCGCTGGGGGTGGACACATTTGAATACTTGTATTCAAGTGACAGGTCCGCGGAGACGCCGCAACGGTTTATGGATGCGAAGTTCTATTTTTATCGGCGGATGGCGGAGTTGTACGACCTGCCGAAATACTTGCCGGCGATCACACGTGGAACGACGTTGTATTGGACGAAAGACAAAGCGGTGGAAGCGGCGGTAAATCAGGCGAAATCGTGCGAAGAGAAGGGGATTGACCTGTTCATGTTTTATCATCCTTTATGGATGTCGGCATCGCATGCGATGGATGAAGAGTATCTCACAAATCCCAAGTTGCCGGACAACATTGTGGTAAAAGAGATGGCGGCGGCATTTGCGGCCAAGGGGGTAAAGATGGGATATTGGTTCCGACCGGAGTTTGTTTTGGCGCCGCGGGCGAATGTTTTGTCAGATGCATTTTTCACTCCTTACTATGGTTACAGCAATCAGGTTGTGCCGCCGCTGATTCCGCTGCTGGAGAAGCGGGGGCTGCCGCTGGTGCGAAGTCATCCGGAGTGGATGCGGAAAGGCCGGGATGGAACATATCCGGCGGTGGCAAATTACAATTGGACGCCGATGAGCATGACGGGGGGCTGGCTGAACGAGATGGTGTGGAGCACATTCAAGATGTCGGGGGAGTTGGGCTGCAAGACGGTATTTTTTGATGGTGGATACGGGGGGATGAGCGGTGTGGATTTTACTTCCGGAAAGGCGGAGGCGGTACAACCGCACTGGTGGCGGTTATTTCGCTTGATGAAGGAGGCGGGCCTGGATACGCACGGGGAGTGCGGGGTGAATTTTGGCGGCGCGTATGATTTTGGGCCTGTGGGCGTGGAGCCGGGAGAGATGCCGTGGTTCTATGCGAACGCGGCGGTGAATCCGACGAAGTTGAAGGATAAGGAAGAGGCGGGGAGGCTGCGTCATCGGGTGCATCAGATGTATGGGGCGGTGGATATGCCGAAGGAGTCCGGGGAGGAGGAGCATGCGGCGACGAAGTTCTTCGCGGAATTTTTGAAGAAGAACGGTCCGCCGGATCGGGTAGTGATGAAAGGATTGCGAAATGAGGGGGGCAAGTGGATTTACGACGGTGTGGATTGGATGTATGCGGATGGTAGGAAAGTCGAGTATCCGAATACTTATAAGGTGCAGTAATAGTTAGATAATTATGTTTGAAGATTGATGAGAATTCCGGACTGGTTGAAGGATTGATGAATATGCGAAATGCACGATTTGAGCGGGCGCGGAGGATGGTGGTATTGGCGGGGATCATGGCGGCGGTGGGAATGAGTGGGGCATTGAGTTTAACCCAAGCGGAGGTGGCACCGGCGCGGGTGGCGACATCGGCAGTTGATGTGTTGCCCGAGTATCACAATCTAGAAGTGACGGCGCTGGTGGAGGATGCTGAGACGGTGCGTCTGGGAGCGGGCGTGGGGTGGGATGCGGCGCTGGCGTGCAGATCTTATAGCGGGTATTTGGGGCCGTGGACGGATGCGAAGGTGCAGGAGGATGTGGAGAAGTTGGTAAAGCGGGGGGTGCGTTTGTATGAGTTGGTGAAGTGTGTGGACGATGGGATTGAGAGCGTGCGGTTGGCGCGGGATTCACGGGATGAGCCACGGTTAATGGAGGATGTGGGTTTTTGGAAGAACGAGTTGGCGCTGGCATCGAGAGAGGTGGTGGCGTACGCGACCGAAGCGGAGGCGATGAAGGGGAAACTGGAGGCGCAGTTGCGCGCGGCGGGGGAGCAGCGTGGGCTCAAGGCGGTGGAGACAGCGGGGATACCATGGGCGAATGCGGAGCGTGAAGCTTGGCGGAAGGCGGGGCCGGGGATCGGCATACGGCTTGCGTTGGATCCGCATGCGGAATCGCAGGTGAAAATATGGAATGATCGGTTGTCGCTGGCACCGGGGTACATGGTGGCGAAGATGCATTCGGCGGGGGTGGAGTTTTTCAGTCCGGAGCGGCCGATCGGGGCGTGGGGTTATAACTGCACGGCCAAGGGGCAATATGATTGGGCGATGTTCAATGGGATTGTGAAGATGGTATCGGAGCGGGGCGGGAAGTTGTTGCTGGAGTTGCCCACGCTGGCGGGGCGACGAACCGAGGCGCAGCTGGGGGCGGAGCGGCAGGAGTTGTTGAAGCAAAAGCAATGGATCTGGAATTTGTATGCCCCGTCGTTGCCGGCGTATTTGGAGGAAGATGCGGCGGCATCTCTGACGGGTCGGGATAAAACGGGGAAGACGTTTTTGTTTGGGGGCGTGCAGTTGATGAATCCGGCAGTGGCGGGAGAATATGGGGAATATCTGAAGGCGATGGCGGCAAATTTGAAGCAGGAGGGGTTGTACGCGGCGATCGCGGCGATTCACCTGGAGCAGGGAGATTCGGCGAAGCTCGCCGAGCAGGTGGACTACTCCGACTTGAGCAAGGCCCGATGGCAGAAGTTTTTGACGGAGCGCTTTGGAACGATTGAGAAACTGAACGCGGCGGCGGGGACAGCGCATCAGTCGTTCGCCGCGGTGGAACTGCCAGACGCGAAGTTGACGCTGGCGGAAGGCAAGGGGGCGGTGCCTCCGCTGCAAGTCGAGTACATGCACTTTCGGCGGGCGTGGGTGGCGGAATACTTGGCGATCAAAGCGAAGCTGATCGCGGCGGCGTTTCCGGACAAGCTGATCATTCGCGAGATGCGGCAGTTCGGCGATCACGACGGGATTTCGAACAATGGGGAAGCGAAATGGGGTGGGTTTCAGGGCGAGACCGACGACTTGGCGCAGTGGACGGCGACGGGGCCGCGGAATGAGGAGCAGCCGTTTATGATTCGCAGCGTCGGGCCGGTGGGTTTTGGCACGCGGCCGAGCGACAGCATTGAGAGCATGTATCGCGATTACCTGTGGATCAATTTTCGCGATCCGGCGAATTTGACGCGGTATTTTTATGACTGGGTGGCACATGGGTACATGGATTATCAGATGGGGTGGCACAGCGTGGGGAATCATTGGCTGAGCAATCAGTTGGTGTACCACGTGGGGCCGACGGTGGCGAACACGGCGCCGGTGCCGCAGCGAATTGGATTGATGTTGCCGCGCGCGACGTTTGATCTGGCGGATGGCCCGATCTATCACGAATACCTGGGATGGGATTGGATGCTGGTGTCGGCGAAGTTCTCGTACACGCGGGTTGATGAGCGGTTTATTCGGTCCGGGGGCTTGAAGAACAGCAAGTTGGAGGTGTTGGTATTGCCAGGCGCGCGGGCGATGGATGCGACAGTGGCGCGGGAGATCAGCGACTGGGTGAGCGCGGGCGGGACGCTGGTGGCGTCGACGGTGCCGGGGAAGACGGATGAGTATGGAAAAGTTTTGGCGACACCGGCATTGGAGGAGGTGCTGGGCACGGGGGTGGACGGGACCACGAGCGAGGCGGTAGCGGGGACGCCACTGGGGATTTCGATCCCGCGGGGAATTTTCTCGGGCAATGATGCGCAGTCGACGGATCGCAAGCCGGCGTTTGAAGTGTTAAAGCCGGGCAAGGCGGCGGTGGTGGCGAAGTATGCGAGCGGCAAACCGGCGATCACGCGGAATGAATTTGGCAAGGGGGTGGCGGTGACGCTGGGGTATCCGTTCGGGAAGGAGGCGGTGGAGGCGGAGCGCACGAGCATCACGTTCTACCGCACGTACAGTGGCTTTGTGCGCGAGGCGCAGTTGGTTTCGCGTACCGCGTGGCTGCTTGATTTTGTTACCAAGGAGTTGAAGTACAAGCCGGAGTACGCGGTGGAATCGGCATCGGTGGAGCGGTTCAAGGGGAAGGAGGCGAATGCGCTGGGGTTGTCGCTGCCGAAGGGGTTGTCACAGACGTCGGGTGATTGGTTTTATGTGCGGACGGTGGGCGACCTGCGGGCGGAGCATGAGATTGATCTGGAGCAGGAGACACTAGACCTGGCGTTGCGGTTTTTCCCGCGGCAGCGTGCGGGGTTGACGACGACTTTCCTGGGAATTTCGACGCGGGAGGTGCATTACATCAGCCCGCGCGGCGCGGTGAACATGTTTCTGGCGAAGCACACGTATCAGTGCCGGATTAACAATCCGAAGATCCAGGCGCTTTGGGATGTGGCGCGGAACGTGCCGGTAGGTTTTGAGAAGGATGCGACCGGCGTGCGGTTCAATGTGTCGTTACCGAGCGGCCACATCATGATGCTGGCGGTGAGCGAGAAGCCGACGGTGGTAGTTTTTGCTGCGGCGACATTTCCGGGGCGGACCAAGGCACAGGTGATCGCGGCGTGCAAGGCGCTGGGCGAGGGGAAAACTCCGGCGGCGGTGGTCAATCTGACGCCGGGGGAGATCGGGCCGTGGTTGAAGGAGCTGGGCGCCACGAAGAAGAAGCTGGTGATCAGTTATGGGCAGGAAGCGAACAAGGCGGCGGCGGAGAAATTGGCCGCGTCCATGAAGGATCGCTGGGGCGTGGAGGCTTCGATAAGCGAGCAGACGACGACGGCGGATGCGAAAAACAAGAATGAGAAGACGGAGCATTCGGGAGATGCGTCTATTTTCATTGGTGATGATTGGACGAACAACGACATGGCGATGCAGGGATCGTTCTGGAACTGGGGAAATCATTACGGGGCGCATCTGCCGTTTACGGCGACGTATGCGTGGCCGGGCAAGGGGCGCGCAGTGGTGTCATTGTCGCGTCGCTATGGATTGATGACAAAGGATGGATGGCGCGTGGGGCAGGGCCGGGTGGGGGCGGAGTATCAGGTGTTGAAGTACAAGGATGCAACGGGCAGGAAGTTGTTCATCGCGGGGAATGGGGAGGATGCGGTGAAGGCGGTGACGGCAGTGATCGAGGAGTTTGGAAAGGCGGAGAAATAGGAGACGGCGTGCCGCGCGTTCATCCGACGGTTTCGGTGGCACCGGATTTTTCGGCGCGGGCCATGGCGCCGATGATACGGAGGCCGGCCACGATTTGCTCGGGGGTGACTTGGTCGTGCAGGGGTTCGCCGCGGATGGCTTTGACGAACGCTTCCCACTGGTAATCGCCGCTGACGTCGTCGAGGCCTGCGGTGTCGGCGACAGGATGTTGGACGCTGAAGCCGGTGCCGGTCACGAGCTGCATGGTGGCTTTGTGATGGGCGGTTTCGGGATTGAGCGGGCCGACGTTGCGGAAGATGGTGCCGTTTTCGAAGTTAAGGGTGAGGGAGTTGCGGTAAAACTGGCCGTCATTGATACAGAAGGATGCGTAGATGTTGGCGATGGCACCGCTCTTGAAGAGGATGCCGAGCTGGGCGTTGTCGGGAGTCGGGCGGCCGGTGAGGAGGCGCGAGTGAAGGACCTGCACTTTGTCCGCCGGGCCGAGGAGGCGCACGAGATCGTTGATGGCGTAGATGCCGAGGCGGAAAATCGGAGCGACGGGGCAGAGGGCGGGGTCGTCATACCAGGTGCCGTCGGCCTGCTCATGATAGGAAGCCCAGACGGAGCGGCGACACCCGATGATGCGTCCCAGAGTGTGTTCGTTCTGCCAGATGCGGATCTGGCGGAGGTCGGCGCTGAGTTCGGGCCCGGGCGAATTCAGATGCACGACGCGCCCGAGTTTCTGGGCTTCGAGAAGAATTTGCAGCGCGGCGTCGGGATCACGCTCGAAGGGCTTGGTGGTGAGGACGTGTTTGCCGACGCGGATGATGCGGCGGATCAGGGCGGCGCGGTTGTTGGGGCCCGTGAAAAGCGCGATGGCCTCGATGGTGGGGTTGGCAAGAAGCGTGTCCAGGTCAGAAAAGCCGGGGAGACCGGTGCGTTGCGTGGCGGCCTGAAGGAGCGCGGGATCTTTGTCGCACAACGCCGCAAGCTGGACGAAGTGGTTGGCCGGAGATTTGAGCATGGTGTCGGCCATGCGGCTGCCGAAGCGAAGGCCGACGATGGCGAGCGAAATGCGTTGCATGGGAGGCCCTATTCTGAAGTGGCATCGCTGCGGAGTAGAGGAAGTTCCGAGAGCAGCGCGAACCTGGAAAAATACCCGTATATCCATAACGCAACAGTCGGCGGTTGGTTGCGTGGGGAGGTGTGCCGCGAGGGTAGGTCGTTCCCCCACCAAAGTCGGATAAGATTATTTCGTGTAATGTATTGGACGTAAAGGAACGAGGGTCTCTGGTTTTTGTGAAGGCAGGATAAATGAAGCCGTTGAGAATTGCGATGATCGGAGGATGGGGCCATGCGTCGGGCGTGCTGCAACAAATGGAGGCGCTGGGCGGATGCGAATTGGTGGGCATTGCCAAGACGTTGCCCGAGGAGGAGATTGCTCATTTCCGCCAGTTCGAGTCGGTCAAGACGGCGAAGGTGTATGAGGATTATCGGCAGATGCTGCGCGAGGCAAAGCCGGAGGTGGTGATCGTGGGGACGCGGCTGGATCGGATCGCGGCCGTGGCGATGGATGCGGCGCGGGCGGGGTGCCACTTGATTTGTGAGAAGCCGCTGGCGATCGATCATGCGGCGCTGGCGGAGCTGTATGAAACGGTGGTGCGGGCGAAGGTGCAATGCATTCCGATGTTGGCCAACCGGGTGAATCCGCTTGTTCGGGCAGCGCGCGAAGCGATCAACAGCGGGCGGCTCGGCAAAATCGCGCTGGTGAATGCGCGAAAAAGTTACAAGTGGGGTGGTCGACCGGAGTGGTTTGGGAAGCGGAGCTTGTATGGGGGAACGATCGGGTGGATCGGGATTCACGCCTTGGATTTTATCGAGGCGGCGACGGGGCAGACTTTTGCGGCGGTCGCGGCGATGCAGTCGAACGTGGGCCATCCCGAGCGGCCAGAGTGCGAAGACAATTGCGGCCTGATGCTGCGACTGAGCGGGGGCGGACAGGCGACTGTCAGCATTGATCTCTTGCGGCCCGAGGCGGCGGCGACGTGGGGTGATGACTGGATACGGATCGTGGGAACAAAGGGAACGATCGAGGCGAGCTTGGAGCGGGGCGAAGGGACTATTACGACCATGGATGGCCCGCCACAAAACCTGCCGGCGACCGCGAAGTCGGCGTTGTATGCAGACTTTTTGAAGAACCTGCGCGAGAAGCCGACGGAGCAATCAGAGAATATGCAACGCGGTTTTTGGTTGACGCATGTGTGCTTGTGTGCCCGCGATGCGGCCGATCAGGGGCGGATCGTGGAAATAGATCCACGCCCATACGCCTTGGCCGGGCCGACGCGCTAGTCCCAGAGACGCGCTTGGATGGCGAGGATCTTGGGGACACGCAGGTGCAGCCAGCCGGTGCTGGTGGTTTGATGGGCCAGGGTGAGCACGCGGGCGACGCGCGGGTCTTGTTCAAAAAAAGATTCGACGAGCTTGGGGCAGTTGCATTGGCGGCTGCGGTGCAGCAGGACGATGTGGCGGGGGAGGCGTTCGGGGCCGCGCAGTGATTCCGTGCGGTCGAGAATCGCCCGGATGGCGGCGCGGGCTTGTTCGTTGGAGAGGTGGCCGGTGCCGCCCATGATGCGTTGTTTGAGATAGTAGGGCCGGGGGCTGTGGATTTGCATTTCGGGATCGTAGTTGGCTTCGAGAAGGAGGGCGTCGACATCGGTGAAGAATTCGATGAGCTCCGGAGGCACATGGCCCAGGTCGGTGGCATAGCCCACGCGGTAGGACTGGCAGGTGAGGACGAAGCCGTGGGAGCCCGTGGAGTCGTGGGCGAGGGGGAGGGGATGGACGGTAACGCCGGGTACAGGCTCGAAGGGGAGAGGGTCAAAGGGGGTGAGCAGGGGCAGGAGTTGGGCGGCGATGTCGGGCAGGCGGAGCGACAGGTCGCGGAATTCGGGCGCGTGGGTGATTTCGCGAAGTTTGCGGCGGTCACAGTAGACGCGGATGTTGTGGGCGACGAGGGTACGGAACCAGTTGAGGTTGAAATGGTCGGAATCGAGGTGGGTGAGGAGGATGGCGCGGAGGTGTTGGATTTGGACGCCGGTGCCGTGGAGGCGTTGCTCCGTGACGCGGGGCCCAAAGCCCGCATCGATAAGGAAGGAGCCCTGGGCGGAGCGGACGAGTGTGGAGTTGCCGCTGCTGCCCGAGCCGAGGACACAGAGTTCGAGAGCCATCCTTAGCCTTTCGCGGGTGAGGAGCGGGTATTGTAGCGTGAGGGCGGGAAGCGCGGGGTATGAAGCAATAATTCAGAATGACGAAATTCTGACTGGCGCGGCGTCGGGGGTAACAAGGTTGTTCACCATGTGAATACGCGGGCCCCGGTGGATTGCGAAATCCACCGGGGCCCGTTCTTTTTTGGGCGCGATCTTCACGGGAGGGAAAGCGCGTCGATGTAGGTGTCCTGAAATGTCGGGAGCAAGTTGAGTTCGAGCGTGGAAACCTGCCGGGCACATTTGGACATGTCGAGGAGCAGGGATTGGTCGGTCAACGCGAGGTAAGCGCCCGCCAAAGAGGTGTTACCCACCGGGATGATCTGCTTTTTAGTGAAGCCGGGAAGCAGGCCGATGGCGATGGCGTTGGCCGCGTTCATGTGGGTGCCGAAACCCCCCGCCAGATAAAGGTGCTGGACGTCGGCCGGCTGAATGTGGGCGTGCTCGAGCAGCAGGGTGATGCCTGCAGCGATGGCGGCTTTGGCGGAGAGAAGTGAGGCCACATCGCAGTCGGTGACGACGATGGGGCGTTTGCCCTGGCCCAGCGCGACGCAATACGCCGCGGAGGAGCCGTTGAGTTGCCAGTGCGAATCGTGCTCCGTATCGCGGAGGAAACGGCCGGTGGTGGAAAGCAGTCCGGTGCGGCGGCCTTCGGCGAGGAAATCGATATAGGCCGATCCGCAGAGACCGGTGGGGTGCCGGCGGTTGGCCTGGCCGATCCATTCCAGATGATGATTGGGCGCGTGGGGGGTGAGGCGGATGGCGGTGATGGTGCCGTCGCCGGCGCGCATGCCGGAGGAAAGACGCGCCCCTTCGAACGCCGGCCCCGCTGCGGTGGCGCAGCCCAGTAGCTGATCATCTTTGCGGAGGACGATTTCGCCATTGGTCCCGATGTCGACCAGCAGGGCCGTGGTGGATTCATACGCCATGCCGGTGGAGACGAGCCCGGCGACGATATCGGCGCCGATGTACGCGGTGGCGGAAGGAAGCAGATGGAGCAGTGCGTTGGGCAGTTTGGAACGTCCCTTGCCGAAGAGTGGTTGCGCGGGGAGGATGCGATATTCCGTGAAGCGGGGGGTGAATGGCGAGACGCCCAGGGGTGAAGGATCGACGCCCGCGAGGATGTGCAGCATCGTGGTGTTGCCGGCGACGGTGATGGCACCGATGTCATCGCCGGTGCGCTCCGCACGCTTCAACGCATCATCGATGAGCGGCGTGAGGGTGGAATCGATGATGGATTCCTGCAGGCGGCGAAGCATCGCCGGGTCTTGCATGCACAGGGAAATGCGCGTGACGACATCATCACCGAAGTGCATCTGTGCATTGAATGCGGTGCCGCGAGTGAGGACTTTGGCGGTGGTGAGATCGACGAGCATGACGGCGACGGTGGTGGTGCCGATGTCGATGGCCAGGCCCAGGGGCGTGTGAGAGAGTGGGTCGCGCGCGTACGGAATACGGATGGCGTAGCCGTCGAGAATTTGCGGCGTGTAGGATACGAGCGAGCGCTGCGGCACGTGCAGCGTAAGGTCGGAAAGGGGGCGGTAGTCGCAGCCGCGGATCTCCAGCGGAGTGGCGGCGTCGAGCGTTTCCTCGCGGCGCAGGTGCTGAATACTGCCCTTGTGGAGTTCGAGGAGGCAGCCTTCGCAAAGGCCGCGCTGCCCGCAGCGGACGTTGAGCGGCAGGCCGTGATGCCGGAGAATATCGGCCAGCGATTGATGGTTGTTGCGCGGGACGTGGATTTCGTGCGGTGCGGCGGGCGTGAGGACGTGGAGGGTGTAGTGGTTCATACAGCACGGGTCCTTACGGAGTATTTTTGGCGTGGAGGGCGTCTATGCCGGTGGTCGGCCTTCGATGGTGAGCGTGGTGCGGGTGATGATTTGATCGTCGGCAGTCATTTTGAGGGACTCGCCGGGTTGGAGAACCAGAAATCGCGCATCATCCCAGGGGCCGTCGAGAAGATCCTGCAGGAGTTGGGGATCGCCGCGAACGTGGTCAAAGGACCACTTGAGCCAGGTGGCACATTCCTGAGTATAGGCGAGATCGTGCTCGATGGGCGTGACGCCGATATCGACGTAGGTGGCCAGGTTGTAATTGTTGAACCAGGCTTGCTCAGTCTCCATGAGGAACTCGGCATCTTCCGCGGAAAACTTGGCGCGGTACTCCGCGAGGAGGCGATCGTAGCGGTCCTTGCCGGGTGGAACGTGATGGCGGTTCCAGCCGGGGGAATACCAATAAGTGCCGGGGTGCTGGGCGACGTATTGGGCGTAGCGTTCTTTGGCGCCCAGGAGGAGTGTGATGCAGTCATGGGCGCGGGGGATGATGAGGCGGGCGTGCCGCGCGGCGATGGCCTCTGTGCCGCGGGAGCAGAGACCGTACGCGAGGATGATTTGCTCCGGATGGAGCGTGGATTCGATAAGGTCGATGGTTTGTTGCAGGCGTTCACGCAATAGCGGCGGGGTGTTGTGCAGCCCTTGTTCGAGCGGGAAAAGATGGGAGGCGGGTACCTTATTCAGGGCCAGAATTTCATCTTCGAGGACCGCGCAATAAATGATGGCGTTGGGCATGTGTAGACTGTAACTCAAAAGGAATGGGACACAAATAGTTGTGGTTTTCGCTACATAATACGATAATTAGGTATCTTAATCCCGTTTAGCGGTTTTTTTGCTATTCTTGCAGGAAGTCGAATTATGGAACTGACGGAGCTGACGCAATTCATTATCAAAGGCAACCGCAACGAAGCCAAACGCCTGACGCAGGCGGCGATTGATGAGGGGAAGGGCGCGCAGACAATTTTGGATGCGCTCGTCGCGGGGATGGATGAAGTGGGCCGGAAGTTTCAGAAAAATGAAGTGTTTGTGCCGGAGATGTTGATTGCGGCACGGGCGATGAAAGAATCGCTGGCGATGTTGGAGCCCCTGCTGGTGAACGCCGGGATTCAGCCCGAGCTGACGGCGGTGATCGGGACCGTGCAGGGCGATTTGCATGACATCGGCAAAAACCTGGTCGCGATGATGTGGCGCGGGGCCAACTTCAAGGTCGTGGATCTCGGAACCAACGTCTCGGCGGAGAAGTTCATCGCCGCCGCACAGGAGCATCAAGCGGGCGTAGTGGGCCTGAGCGGCTTGTTGACGACCACGATGCCGGCGATGGCTGCGGCCGTCAAGGTGATCAAAGCCTCGGGAGTGAGTGCCAAAGTGCTCGTCGGCGGAGCGCCCATCACTGCGGAATTCGCCAAGGAAATTGGCGCCGACGGATTCTCACCCGATGCGGCATCGGCCGTGGACTTGGTGCGCAAACTGGTGGCGGCATAACAATACACCGTGCGAATTCAGATCAACCAAGACGCGTATTCGAGGGGGAAAATGCGTTCCGCGGTTTGACGGGGACACGAGCAAAAGGCTCTCTGCAAGGCGGAAAACGATGGCGATTGACACGCGATTAGTGGTTGGCCCCGAGGCGTCCCCCCGAGAGCGGTTCATCGCCGCGCTGGAGCGCCGGCCGCTGCTGGGGCGGGTGCCCCATTTTGAACTGGTTTTTTTTCTGACGATGGAAGCGTTCGGCCAGATGCATGTTTCGCAGCGGAGTTTCGGGCAGTGGGACCAGATGGAGGAGAAGGAGCGGGCGCTGCATCGCATCCAGATGGCCGAGCAGTATATTGCCGTCGCGGAGCGCTATGACCACAGCGCGATTTTCATTCATCCCAATCCCAACAATGTCGAGGAAACAGAGAAGCTGATCGCGTTGATCCGCGAGAGAACCGGGGCGCGTTATTTTCTGATGATGCATGGTGATCCGACTTTTGCGATCCCCGATGGGGCCGGAATGCTGGAACTGGCGAGCCGCATGGCCGAGGAACCCGAGGGGGTGAAGCGGGAGGCGGCGGACCGGGTGAAATGGTTTATGAAAAGAGGCGAGCGGTTGCGCATTCCGGGGGGATTGGACGGGTTTGCGCTGTGCGCGGATTACTGTTTTAACACCAACCCGTTTATGAGCCCCGCGCACTTCTCGGAGTTTGTGACGCCGTACCTGGCGGAGATTACCGCGGCCTATCGGGCGATGGGCTATTACGTAATAAAACATACCGATGGCAACATCATGCCGATCCTCGATCAGTTGGTGCAAACCCATCCGCATGCGTTGCACAGTTTGGATCCCCAAGGCGGCGTCGACATGGCGGAAGTGAAACGCGTTTGCGGCAAAGAATTGTGCCTGATCGGGAACGTAAGCTGTGCGGCCCTGGACGCCGGTACGGATGATGAAGTGATCGCGTCGACGCGCTATGCGTTGCGCCACGGGATGCCCGGTGGCGGATACATATTCTCCACCAGTAACTGCATTTACACCGGTATGCCGCTGGCGCGGTACGAACTCATGCTGAAGATTTGGCGTGAGGAAGGCAATTACATAACCGCATCAAGCAAAGGATTCTCATGACGACCACCCTTACCAGTCAGGAACGCGTGCGCCGGATGTTTGCGCGGCAAGATCATGATCGAGTGCCGCGGCACGATTCCTTCTGGCCCGAAACGCTGGAGCGTTGGAAGACCGAGGGGCTGATCGGTTGGGAGCGGGAAGTCCTGGACCTCCTGGAATCCGACTTTGCATGTGTGGATTGGCTGTGGCCGGTGCCGTTTCCGGGGACGGAACAAGTACTGGAGGAGACGGCGGACACGAAGGTGGTGCGGGATGCGCATGGTCAGTTGGTGCGCTACTGGCGCTTCAAATCGGGGACGCCCGAGCACCTGGGGTTTGATTGCGATACGCGTGAGAAATGGGAGACGGTCTACAAGCCGGCGCTGTTGGCGAAGGGGCTGCAGGTGGATGTGCCTGCCGCGGTGAGAGATTACCGCCGTGGACGCGAGAATGGCAAGTGGACATACCTCGCCGGCGTGGAGACGTTTGAGCAAGCGCGCAAGACGCTGGGCGATGAGTACACGATGATGGCGATGGCGGAAGATCCGGAATGGATCCGCGACGTGTCGCGAACCTACACCGACATCATGCTGATGAACCAGGACGCGGTGATGGCCACGGGAATACAGCCGGACTGCCTATGGATCTATGGCGATATGGCGTTCAAGACGGCAACATTTTGTTCGCCGGCGATGTACCGGGAACTGATCTGGCCCGATCACAAACGCCTCGCGGATTGGGCCCATGCCCATCGGATGAAGTTTATCTATCACACGGATGGCGACGTCAACGGCGTCATTCCAATGTACATCGAGGCCGGTTTCGACTGCTTCCATCCCATCGAGAGCAAGGCGAATATGGACATCCGCAATCTGTGTCCCAAGTATGGCGACAAGCTGGCGTTTTTCGGCAACATCGACGTGATGATCATGAAGGATAATGATCTCGAACGCCTCGAGGAGGAGATTGTTTCGAAGTTTGCCGCAGGGATGCAGAAGAAGGGCTATGTGTACCACTCCGATCACAGCGTGCCGCCGCAAGTTACGTGGAAGACCTACCTGGCGATCATTGAGCTGGTGAAAAAGCACGGAAAATATCCCACGTGAATGTCGGAGATTCGCAGCATGATTCCGGCTGTATTCAAGCGGGCTAAAGCAGTCTGGCGAGCATATTTTCGTCACGTTAGTAGCAGCATTGTGTAGGTATTAGACGCCGGGGAACATGGTGCGGAACGCGGCGACTCACTACGCTGAATGCCGAAAGGAACGAGGAAATTGGACACGCTCATGACACCCCGCCAGCGCTGGATCGCAACCTTCGAAGGCCGTCAGACCGATCGCGTCACGACGGACTACTGGGGCACCGCGGAAGCCACGGCGAAATTGAATACCGCCACGGGCCTGCAGGATGACGCAATGTGGCGCCACCTCGACGTCGATTTGATCAAGCATGTGGGGGCGCGAAAGTTTCGTGAGGGACATCCCCTGATCGCCCATGCCGATCAATGGGGCGTGGTCTTCCGCAAGATGGAATACGGAACGGGCGACTACAACGAGGTGGACGTCAGCCCGCTGGCGGGCGCGGAGAGTGTCCGCGATGTCGAAAATTTTGCATGGCCGAAGGTGGAGGACCATGATTTTTCGCCCGTGGCCGAAGCGGTGGCGAAAGATGATGGATACCGTTTCATCCGCGGGGGTGCTTATGAGCCGTTCCTGATTTATTGCGCGATGCGGGGGATGGAGCAGGCGTTCAGTGACATGGTGGAAAAACCGGAGATTGCCGAAGCGGCGCTGGCCAAGTTGTTTGATTTTCACTACGAGTACAACCGCCGCGTGTTTGAAGCCGGTGCCGGAAAGATCCAGATGTTTTACCTGGCCGAAGATCTCGGGGGGCAACACGGGCCGCTGTTCAGTTTGGAAATGTATCGTCGGTTTTTACGACCGGGCCAGCAGAAGATGGCCGCCCTGGCGCATCAGTATGGGGCGAAAGTGTTCTACCACACCGACGGCGCGGCCCGGGTGTTCCTGAAGGACTTGATCGAGGTGGTACAGATCGACCTGTTGAATCCGCTGCAATGGCGCTGCAGCGGGATGGAGTTGCCCGAACTGGTGCGCGATTTCGCGGCGCACGTTGTTTTTCACGGTGGAATCGACAATCAGCAGACGTTGCCCTTCGGGACGGAGGCAGCGGTGCGCGAGGAAGTGCGCTGGGTGGGTTCGATCATGCGCCAGAACAAGGCGCGTTGGGTTTGCGCGCCCTGTCACAATATTCAATCGGTGAGCTCGGTCGCCAACGTGTTGGCACTGTATGACGAAGCTCACCAGCTTGAGCCCTGGGATTCCTGCAGGAGTTAACTCGTGAATGATCGACAGAGATTTCTGGCAACGATGCACTATCAGCCGCGCGATCGGTCCCCGATCTGCGATTTCGGCTTCTGGACCGAGACTATTGACGAGTGGAAGAAACAGGGCCTCCCCGCCAACGTCGTGTATCAGAAGGCCCCCGGGGCGCGGGAGAAAAATACGGATCAGTTTTTTGGCATGGACGCATACTGCGGCGGCCCGGGCGGGCATGTGGATCTGATGCCCGGGTTTGAAACGCGCGTGATCGAGGATCGCGGAGATCACGAGGTAGTGCAGCAGGCCGACGGCGTGCGCGTGTTGCGCAAGAAATACATGGGGTCCATCCCGCATCATGAGAGCCATTTGCTGGTGGATCGGCAGAGCTGGAATGAACATTACAAGTGGCGTCTGGATCCGGACGATCCGCGGCGCTATCCGCAAAATTGGGATGAAGCCAAGAAAATCTGGCGCGATTCGAACCGGGCGCACTGCGTAACCCTGTGGTGCGGTAGCATGTACGGGCGATTGCGTGACTGGATGGGCATCGAGGGGATCAGTTACGCGGTCTATGACGACCCCGCGTTGTTTGAAGAAATGGTGACGACGTGCGCGGATTGCGTAGTGGGAGTTCTGCAACGGGTGTTAAAGACCGGCGCAAATTTTGACGGCGCGCAAATGTGGGAGGATATGTGCTACAGCGGCGGACCACTGCTTTCGCCTGCGCACTTCAAGCAGTACCTGGTGCCTCAGTACCGGCGGATCACCGACCTCCTGCGGGCCCACGGGGTCGATGTTATCTGGGTGGATTGCGACGGCAAGATCGACGAGTTTATTCCGCTATGGCTCGATGCGGGCATCAACTGCATGTTTCCCATCGAGATCGGCACATGGGGCGCGGATCCGGTGAAATTCCGGAAGCAGTATGGAAAAAACCTGCTGATGATGGGCGGCTTCGACAAGCACATCATGGCACGCTCCCCCGCGGAAATCCGCAAGGAAGTGGAACGCCTGAATCCACTGGTGGAAGAGGGCGGATTCATTGGCTTTGCCGATCACCGCGTCCCGCCCGATGTGTCGCTGGAAAATTACATGTACTACCTCCGATGCGTGCGCGAGGTGTGGGGACACGGAGTAAACCTGAAGCCGCTGGGCCGCGTGCGGCGTCCGCTGGCTCAGGCACTGAGTGCGACGTGAGGGAGTCTTGATGAGCAGGCAATTGTTCTTGGATCTGGCCCGCCGGAAGCTGCGCATGCCGATCGGCGCCGATCTGGTGCTGCACGAAAAATCCGACGCGCCGGCGATTTTGCGCGACGGAAAACGCTTAGGCGCCGTGCTGGCCGAGGCCGCGACGCGCTATGATACGCCGCTGGCGATTCCACTGATGGACCTCACGCTGGAAAAGGGAGCTCTGTTGGCCATGCTCGGAATTGCCGCCACAGATGCCGCCACTTACCACTTCGAACACGATATCACTCAGGATATGCTCGAGCGCGTGCGCTCAGGAATGAGCGGCACGCTCGATGGAAATACTCAGGTGCATGTGGACGCCGTGCGCTTTGTTGCCGCCCAGAAAAACCTGGTGCCCGTTGGCCTGGTGATCGGCCCGTTCTCCCTCATGACCAAAATGCTGGCCGATCCGATCACGCCCGTCTACCTCGCGGGTGAAGGCGTCACCGCCGCGGAAGATCCCGAAGTGGCGAGGGTAGAGCGAGCCCTGCAAATGGCCGAGTGGATTATTCATCGATCGATCACCCGCCAACTGGCAGCGGGCGCAAAAGTAATCATGGTGGCCGAACCGGCAGCCAACGTGGCGTTCATTTCGCCCAAGCAAATGGCCGCCGGAGCCGATGTCTGGCGACGCTATGTGATCGAACCGAATCTGCGCTTGCGGCAACTGCTCACGGCCGCCCAGGTCGAGTTGATCTTCCACTGCTGCGGCGAACTGTGCGAACCGATGCTGCGCGGCTTCACCCAACTGCAGCCGGCGCTGTTGTCGCTGGGCAGCAGCCGCAGGTTGTGGGAGGATGCCGCGATCGTGCCCAAGGATATTGTCCTGTACGGAAATCTTCCCACCAAGCAGTTCTATTCCGACCGGGTCATCACCTTGCCGGAGGTGGAGCGGCAGACGCGCGACCTGATCGGACGCATGGGCGAAACCGGCCATCCGTTTATCCTGGGCAGCGAGTGTGACGTCCTGACCGTCGCCGGTTGCGAGTGCGTGATCCGCGAAAAGGTGCGGGCCATGTTGAATTGTGTGATGTAAAAAAAGGATGGTAGCGATGCACGCGAGCGAATTTATCCAGCGGATGGAGTCCCGAGGGTTGGTCTGCGATGGGGCGATGGGCACGCAACTGATGGCCCGCGGATTAAAACCAGGCGAGTGCGGTGAGCGCTGGTGCCTCGAACGCCCCGACGACATCGCCGCCGTCCATCGCGCCTACCGCGACGCCGGCTGCGACATGGTGACGACCTGCACCTTCGGCGCCACACGCACAATGTTGGAGCGCCATGGCCTCAGCGACCAGATCGGCCCAATCAATGCCGCCGGGGTCCACGCAGCGCGGCGTGGCGCGGGCCAAGACGCGATCGTGCTCGGCGATGTCGGGCCCTTTGGCGATTTCCTCGAGCCCGTCGGAACCGTCACCGAAAGCGAATTGAATGCGATTTTTGGCGAACAGATGACCGCCCTGCGCGACGCGGGTGCCGATGGCGTGATCATCGAAACAATGGGCGACCCTGCGGAGATCGCCGTCGCCGTGCGTACCGCGCGCCGCCTCGCCGATTGGCCCGTGCTCGCGACGTTTGCCTTTGAGCGTATCGCCGATGGATCCTTTCGCACCATGATGGGTACCACCGTAGCGGCCGCGATGGATGCAGTCCGGGAAGCGGGTGCGACGGTGATCGGCGCCAACTGCGGAACGAATTTGTCCCTGGCCGATTACCGGGTTCTGGCCCAAGAATTGGTCACTGCCGCGCGAGGCTGCCCCGTCATCCTGCAGCCCAACGCCGGTTCGCCCGGCCCCGGCGCGGTGTCGAGCACACCGGAACAATTTCAAGAATTCACCCACGCCCTGTTGAATGCCGGCGTCCGCGTGATCGGCGGATGCTGCGGCACCTCCCCAGCACATCTGGCGGTGATGGCGAAAGTGAATGGATTGCGGCGGTAAACTCCAAGCTGCCGGATCGTCCGTCCCGCCAGGATCTGCCCGCGTTTTCGGGACGGCTCCAGCCCTGCTCACAAACACGCCGGGGGGATGGGGCGATCTCTCACAGTCGCCCCACCCTCTTTTTTGAGATGGCAGTCCCAGGCCACGAAAAGACCCTGCTGGTCCTCCCGATATTCCTGCCTTCTCCCCAGGCGCTACTCGTTTTTCGACGCTCAGCCCAAACCACCAGATATGTCAATTCTCACGGTAACCAATCCCCTGCGATCAGACCATAGGTAGAATTGCGTATTAACGCCGGGAGAAATGGGTAGTGCTTGCTTTACCCTCGCCCGCAGTGAATTCCCGCCCCGCACCCTCCCTCAAGCGTTCGTGATACCCTCGCGCACGGCGTATTTGGTCAGCTCCGCAACACTGTGCAAGTCCAGCTTGGCCATAATATTGCGGCGATGAACCTCCACCGTCTTCGACGAAATATGCAGTGTCCGCGCGATCTGTTTCGACGTGTTGCCCTCCGCCAGCAACTGCAGCACTTCCCGCTCCCGATGGGCCAAAGGATTCGGTGCCACGCGCGGATGCTGCGAACTGTGATCCAAGTACCCCTCAATGACCACGTTGGCGATCCCGCTGCTCAGGTACTTGCGACCCAGAAGCACCTCCTGCACCGCGCGCAATATCTCCTCGCTGGCGGCCTCCTTGAGCACATACGCACTGGCCCCCGCCTCCAACATCGCCGCCACAAAACGTCGATCGGCATGGCTCGAAAGCGCGATCACGCGAATGTCCGGGCAGCGCGCAATAATCTGCCGCGTCGCAGCGGCGCCATTGAGCGCCGGCATCCCCATATCCATGATGACGATCCGCGGAGCCAGACTTCCCGTCGCCAACTCCACCGCCTGCCGCCCGTCTGCCCCCTCGCCCACCACCTGCAACGTGCCACTGCGTTCAATGATGGCACGCAGCCCCTCGCGAAACATCTGGTGGTCATCCACCAGCAAGATGGGCGTTTTCATGGTGATGCTCCTCCGGAGTCGGGAGTGTGGACCGCTGCCAGCGGCAAGGTCAAAACAATTGTAGTCTTCTTCTTGGGCACGGAATGAATTTCCATTTTCCCGCCCAGATAATCCAGGCGCTCACGAATGCTGAACAGACCCAGCCCCCGATTCCTGCGCGAGTCGAGAACCGCCTTGGGATCAAAGCCCACGCCCTGGTCCTCGATGACCACCGAAATAGTGTGGTCATGGCGTCGAATCCACACCACGGCGCTCCGGGCGCCGGAATGCTTGGCGACATTGATCAACAACTCGCGAATCGCGCGAAACAGAATTGTCCGCGTCGATTCATACAGGTCCGGCGCGCAGCTGTCATCCTTGACCGTCACCTCCAGGTTATACAGATGTTTCATTTCCTCCCCCAGCCATTGCAACGCCGGCGCCAACCCCAGCTCGTACAGGATCGGCGGGCTGAGCTGATAACTCATGGAGCGCACCGCTTGATTGGCATCATCCAGCAGCTTCCGCACCTGCTGCAGCAATCTGTTCTGCGTCTCCCCGCCGCGCGGCCGTAGGTCCGACAGCTTCATTTTCGCGACGTGCAGCAGTTGGGCCAGCGTATCGTGCAGGTCCACCGCCAGCTTGCGCCGCTCCTGTTCCTCGGTCGCGAGCAACTGCGCCGCCAGCTCCCGCAGCCGCCGGGCCTGATGCTCCGCCAGGCGGGTCCGCTCGCGCACCCGCTTCTCCAGCGTCTGGTTCAGCAGCCGCAGATCTGTCTCGTCCTTCTTGTGCTGCGTGATATCCCGCTCGGTCGTGGCGATGCCGATCGGCTTCCCCGTCTCATCCAGCAGGGCCGTCGCCGTCAGCAACACGTCCATCACTCGCCCGTCGCGTCTGATGCGCTGTGTCTCCAGCGGCGTGGTGATGTTCTCCCCCCCTTTGAGCCGCTCGATAAGCGCCTCCATTTCCGCCCGCTTGGCCCGGGGGATGAACCGCGTCGCCTGCATCGCAAGAGCGTCCTTCTCCGTGTACCCGTACATCTTTTGCGCCCCGGAATTCCACGCCAGAATCCGCCGCTGGAAGTCCTTGAGCGTGACCGCGTCGTTGGAATCCTTCAGCACCGTCGCCAACCACCGCACCCCCTCCTCCGCCGTCTTGGTCCGGTGAATATCCACAAACGTCACCACCACCCCCTCAATGCGTTTCTCCGTCGCCCGGTACGGCAGCACGCGCCGCAGGTACCAGCGACCGTCGTGCCCCCGAATCTCCTTCTCCAGCGGCGTCAGCTTCCGCAACACCTCCTGCCCATCCTGCAGCAGATCGCCCCCCGTATACTTCTGCGAAAAATCGCTGATCGGCCGCCCAATATCCGTCGGCAACAACCGCAGCAGCCGCGTGGTCGGCGGCGTAAACCATTTCACATTGAACTGGTGATCCAGAAAAAGCGTCGCAATTTCCGTGCTGCTCAACAGATTGTTCAGATCATTGCTCTTCTCTTCCAACTCCTCCACTTTCACCTGCAACTGGCTGTTGACCGTCGAAAGCTCCTCGTTGAGCGACTGCAATTCTTCCTTTGAAGTCTCCAACTCCTCATTGGCGGACTGCAACTCTTCATTGACCGAAGTCGCCTCCTCGTTGCTCGCGTTCAACTCCTCGTTGGCCGTCTCCAACTGATCGATCGAGCTCTGCAGATCCTCCCGCGTCGTCTTCAGCTCATCTTCCAACTGCTGCACCAGCGATTCATCTTCCACCTCGCCCGCCTCCGCCCCGTCCTTGGTCGAACGCGCCGCCGGCCCCGCCGCACGAAATGTCACCAATAGCAGACCCTCCGCCAGCTGCGGCGTTTTGAGCGGCTCCACCAAAATGCTGACCGCTTCCGCACTCTTTACCCGAACCGGCCGCACCTCCGTCACCGACCGCCCCGCCCCCTCGCCGAGCGCGCTCTTAAGCGCCGCCCGCAGCCGCGGACGCAAACTGTCCGCGACCCACGGAAGTAGATTCGTCCGCATGCGCCCGTGCGGTTGACGCAGGTAATCGTTTATCGGCCCGCACGTAAAAAGGATCTCCAACTTGCGGTTGATGACCACGCACGCCGGCGCACAGCGATCCAACACCAGTTGCTGCGCCATTTCATTAAAACGCGCCGCCGGCGTCGCCGTCGCCTCCGCCGCAATCCGCGGCACATGGCTCTGACCATGAACCAGCGGCAACTCCTGTGGCTCAGGTCGGCTCGGACCGCTCCGACGATAAATACGCCACTTCCGCGAAACTTCCGTGAACATGCCGCTCGGCTCGCTCACCGTTTCCGCATTCCCCAAAAAAATGTGTCCGTCGCCGCGCAAGGCATATCGAAACAGCGACAACACTCGCCGCTGCGCCTGCGGCTCCAGATAAATCAGCAGGTTGCGACAACTGATCAAATCCAGCCGCGAAAATGGCGGGTCCTCCAGCAAGTTCTGTTCGGCAAACACCAGTGCGTCACGCAACTCCGGCCGCACCCGGTATCGCTCCCCATCCGGCACAAAATAACGCCGCAAGCGTTGCGGCGAAATTGTGGCGACCAGGCTCTCCGGATAAATGCCCAGACGGGCCATCGCGAAAGCCTCGCAATTCACATCCGACGCGAACATCTGAATGCGACACGTTTTGTTCGCCGCCGCCAACTCGTCCAGCAAAATCATCCCCAGCGTGTACGCCTCTTCGCCCGTCGCGCACCCCGGCACCCACACGCGAATGGTTTCGTTGTTCCCCTTCCGCTGCACCAGCGGACGAATAACCAGCTCCTGCAGCACTTTCCACGCCTCCGGGTCGCGAAAAAACTGCGTCACGCAAATAAGCAGGTCCTTCACCAACGCACGGACTTCCTTCGGATCATGTCGCAGCACCTGCACGTATCGCTGCACCTTGGTGAGGTGTCGGAGACTCATGCGCCGCTCAATGCGCCGGCCCAGCGTGCCACGCTTGTAGCTGGCAAAATTGAACTTCGTTTGAGCGGCAATTAGCTCGATGATCGCGGAAAACTCATTCCCGCTTTCACGGTGCGGTTCTTCGGGATCCGCCGCCGCACGCACATACGGATGCTCCGCATATCGCCCCAAAACCTCCGGCATCTGCTCGATGTCCAGCACGCAATCCACAGCGCCGCTCCCAATGGCACTCTGCGGCATCCCGTCAAACTCCGCCGATTTGGGATTCTGCGCAATCGTCAGCCAGCCCACACCCTGAATCTCCCGCAACCCCAGCGTGCCGTCACTCCCCGTGCCCGAAAAAACAATCCCGATGCTGCACTCCACATACTCCGCCGCCAGCGACCGGAAAAAAAAATCGATCAACAGCCGCCGTCCCCGCGCCTCCGTCGGCACGCTCAAATGCAACCGCCCCTTCCGAATCGCCAACGCCTGATTCGGCGGTATCACATACACGCAGTTCGCTTCAATCTCCTGCCCATGACTCGCCTCCACCACCCGCATGCTCGTTTGACGAGCCAACAGCCCCGCCATTTCACTCTTATGCTCGGGATCGAGATGCTGGATAAGCACAAACGCCATCCCGCTGTCGGCCGGCATCTGCTAAAAAAAACGCCGACACGCCTCCAACCCGCCCGCCGAAGCCCCCAGCCCCACCACCGCCACAGGCTTCGAAAGAGCGCCGTCCCCCATCAACGCTTCTTTGTGCGGAGCTGCGCCAGCGCGTATTCGCGCAACTGTCGGCCTTGCTTTTTGCGGCGCATGCAACGATCGAGTCGGCGTCAATCGTTTGCTGCTGCTAGGTCTGTGGCGTGCCATTTTTTCACCTATGAGTGTGATCGACACGGGCTGTGCCGCAGAGTATAGCGTGCCCCCTCGCGAGTGGATATTTATTGCTGCCGCATTGCCGCGAGAGCCGGATTTAACCCCCGTGCAAATTTGCGTTGTGCATCAGCTGGACGCACCGGACGGTCGAAAGTGTTAGATACACTATTCAACGACTCCACCACGGTGCCACGCACCCCCGCTGCGCCTGTCCGCCGAATCAAAACTCCTATTCAGATATAGTAGCCGGTGCCTGCCCAGTTCATTAGCACTACATCGCACCTTAGGTTTCACATCAATTAAATCATAAGTTGTTATGTTATAGCGACTTATGTAAAGCCAGATGGCCGGAAAATCTTTTATCGGTTCCCCCAGCTTGGACCGGGTGGACAATCCGGCCCAGACTCGATGAAAAGCCTTCGTCGCCTTGGCTACAGGCCGGTTGGGTTCTAAACAAAGATGCGCTGTAGTGCTAATTGAACCATGTCCCATTAGAATTGTCTTGGGGCATTCAGGGCGGCATAGACTCCGCTCGCGGAGCTTGTGGCCACGGATTGCACCCGTCCCGATTACATCGGGGCTGGATGGGCACGGATAGTACCAACACGGCTGGTTCTTCATCCGTGTTTCCCGGCGCGCCGGGATACTCGCTTGGGCCGTGTCATCCGTGGCTATCCGTATTCGTGCAGCCTGCTAATTGAGCCATGTCCCATTAGAATTGTCTTCAAGCGGTTGCTGATGGCCGCCTGGGCCAACGAACCGCCCGGCTTGTTGACCAATCTGCCAGCCTCATCTTCATAATCCTGCGGCGGGGCGGTAAACAGTTACCGGAAGTTTGTAATCTCCACCAAAGAGGTTCTTGCCAAGATCCAGTAGGGTTCCGCCGATGTTCCCGGCGAACTCCTTCGTCCACTTCGATGCCTCCAGCAGGCCTTCTGCCGATACGGTATACCACTTGCGATTGGGCGTCGGACTCGTCGCCTGCTTTACGGCCATCTCCAGGTTCTCGCTCACCTCGGGTGCCCTGTCTTTGTTGTCCGCAGTCAGTTTCTCCAGAATTGCCCGCACGTCACGATCCAGACTCTCCAGCAAATCCTTCTTCGCGCCCGGCGATTGCTGTTGGATCAGGTTCGTGCAATTGGTCATCGTCTGGCCAACCTGGCTGCTGATGACACTGCCGCCGATGTTGATGCTGTGGTCTTCGATGTTCATTTCGTCTCCTTCAATGTAATTACCATGAACGTGAATTACGGTCATCCCTGCCGAGCCTTTGCGTTCATGCACCGGCAGACCATCGCCTAAACCTCCACGCGGATTAGCCGCCAACTCATCGCCTCCATCGCCACGACCGGCAGCAAGTCCACCCTGGTGCCGCAGGACAACCCGATGGTCGGCAAGTTCCAGGTGGTCTCCTCGGCCTACCTGGGCAACGCGACCATCACCGGCAACAGCACCAAGGCCTGGTATCTGCTGGCCGACCCGAACGTGCTGGCCGCTGTCGAGGTCGCGTTCCTCAACGGCGTGGAACAGCCCACGGTGGAGCAGGCGGTCGAGGACTTCGACACGCTGGGCATCAAGTTCCGCGGGTACATCGATTTCGGCGTGGCGATGCAAGACCCCCGCGCCGCTTTGAAGGTCAAGGGCGAGGCGTAATCCCCGCCCCCGGAAATATCGGAAGAACTGAAACACAAAGGAGCCAAACATGGCTGCTCGTTACATCCAAGACGACGATTCTGTTGACTACACCCCCGGCACGGCTGTCACCGCTGGCGACGTGGTCGTCCAGGGCGACCTGGTCGGCGTGGCCAAGATCGACATCGCCGCCAACAAGCTCGGCGCACTGGCGGTCGAGGGCATCTTCGACTTCCCGAAGTCCACTGCGGGCGGCAGCGCCATCGCCGCCGGCACCACCGTGTACTGGAGCGCCGGTGCGCAACAGGCGACCGCCACTTCGGCGGGCAACAAGCTGCTGGGCAAGACCACCAAGGCGGCGGCTGACGCCGACGCCACGGTGCGCGTTCGCCTGTTCCAGTAACCCCGGCCCCCGCAAGGAGCGTGAGAACGTGGCGGACCTGCTCGAACGATCCTCGGTTTGGCTGGAAGACCAGCGGAACCGTCACATGACGCAATCCGTGGTCTACCAGCGGGGCACGGACACCGTGGAACTGCTGGCAACGATCGGCACCACGGTGTTCCAGATCGACGACGGTGCCGGGGCGCTGCTGCGGATCGAGTCGCGGGACTACCTGATCCGGGCGACGGACCTGTTGGTCGGTGGCAGTTCGGTACTTCCGCGCCGCGGAGATCGGATTCGGGAGACGAAAGGTACGCAAGTGTTCGTGTACGAGGTGGTCGGTCCCGGCGATGAACCGTGCTGGCGCTGGAGCGATTCGTACCGACAGACGCTGCGGATTCACACGAAACAGGTGGACACGGAGACGACCCCATGACGGACGGCAACGGCAAGAAGCGCATCGAGTGGTCCGGCTGGGCCGGGGTGCTGTTTACCTCGGTCGCGGCGCTGGTCGCCATCACCGTCCAATGGGGTGTCGTGACTACGAAGCTCGACGGCCTGGAAAAGCGTCTCGACGAAATGATCTTCGAGACCCGCAGCATGCGGACGGAGTACCAGAACATCGAACGCCGCCTGGCGACGCTGGAAGGCCAGCACCAAGTCAAAGGCGGCAACCCGTAGGAGATCGCGACTATGTCCCTGGTCATTGATGTTGCCGACGCCGTGGTGACGGCGCTCAAGTCCGATCCGCTGAAACTCGACGCGGTGCGGGCGTACCGCCCTGAGTTCGACCTGACAGAACTCAAGGCCCTCCGCGTGTCGGTGGTGCCCAAAGGCATCGAGATCACGAATCTGGGCCGACGGGCCAACCAACATGATGTGAGCGTGGACGTGGGCGTCCAGCAGAAGGTCGATCCCACAGACACCGCCGCGCTGGATGCCTTGATGGGGCAGGTTCAGCAGGTCGCCGACCAGTTGCGGCTGGGGCGCTTGGATCTGCCTGGCGGCGGATCGGCGATCTGGGTTAAGACCGAGAACGACCCGATCTACTCGCCCGACCACCTGCAGACCAAGCAGGTGTTCACCAGCGTCCTGACCTTCACGTTCCGCGTGGTGAGGTAAAGAAAATGAACAACGTCATCATGCGCAAGATCGCCGTCACCACCGTCTACACGCCGCTGGTTGCCAGCAAGTTGATTGGCTCGGTGACGATCTCGACCCCGCCGACCAACAGCGGGCAGGTCCAGTTCCGGGGCGATGACGGTCTGGACGTGCCGTGGGTGCCGGGCGAATATGTTGAGTCCGCGTTTATGTGAAGTTGGAGCCCGGCCGCACGACGGGCCGGGGAAGCACGAATGAACAATGTGGTCATGCTTCGCATTGTGTTGACGGCGGCGTATCGCCCGCTCGTGAGCAGTTCTATGGTGGCGAGCGTGGAGATCAGCGCGCCGCCGGGTAATGCCGGACCGGTGTTTTTCCGCGGCACCGACGGCCTGGACGTGCCCTGGACCAGCGGCGAATGGCATTCGCTGCTCCGCGTGGATCTGGGCCAGATCCAGGTCAAAGGTACGCCCGGTGATGTGCTCACCGTG
>JBBRWV010000021.1:0-36067 GCA_038248985.1 Phycisphaerae bacterium | reverse complement strand
GGCGGTAACTATCGCGGACCTTGCCGCTTTCGCGCGGGCCGAGTTCGTCAAAATGAGTTTCGCTTAACAGGTTGT
Organism: Phycisphaerae bacterium; assembly: GCA_038248985.1. Classification (GTDB taxonomy): domain Bacteria; phylum Planctomycetota; class Phycisphaerae; order WQYP01; family WQYP01; genus JBBRWV01. The sequence goes on along the minus strand of JBBRWV010000021.1, from coordinate 35,992 downwards.
GAAGTCCGGCTTGCAACGTTGTTGGGTCAATCACGGGGTAGCTTCTCCTGAAACGGGTTACACAAAGTACCGCCACACCTGCCACCCCACCCACGCCAAACACCCCGCCACCAACCCGATCACCACCACCTGCTGCACCATCGCATCACCCATCACTTAAAACCCAAAAGCAACCCGCCCTGATACGTCACAAACGCCATAACCCACGCCAGCACCGTCATATACGTAAACATCAGCACCGGCCATCCCCACGAATTCGTCTCCCGCCGCACCACCACCAGCGTCGGCAAACACTGCATGCAAAACACCACAAAAACCATCAAACTCACCCCCACCAATGCCGAATAGCTCTCCCGTATCCGTTCCTTCAACGGCTGGCTCTCTTCATCCGCCTCCCCCACGCTGTAAACTATGCCCAGCGTTGAGATTACAATCTCCCGCGCAAAAAACGCCCCCGTCACCCCAATCGACAACTTCCAATCATACCCCAGCGGCCGAAACACCGGCGCAATAAACTTCCCCACCCGACCCGCCACTGAATGCTCCATAACCTCTTGCCCCTGCGCGTTTTGCAAATCCGAGATCGCATCCGTCGTCTGCCCATATCCCGCCGCCGCCCGATTCGCCTGCATCAGCGCTTTCTTGGCCGCATCGTCGTCCCCCTCTAACACCTCTACTGACCCCGCCGGCAACTCCTTACCCTGCAACTCTTTACGTTCTTCCAGCACGGACGTCTCCGCGCCAAAATCCCGCGAATACGTCGCTGGCTTCGGATAATGCGTCGCCGCCCACATGATCACACTGAACGCAAATATCAGCGTCCCCGCTCGCTTCACAAACGCCCAACACCTTTGCCCCACAGTAGTTAGAACAACCTTCCAATTCGGCAACCGATACGGCGGCATCTCCAAAATGAACGCCGGCGCCGGCCCCTTCAGCAACGTCCGCTTGAACACCCACGCCATCCCAAACGCAGCCAACGTCCCCAACCCATACATCGCCAGCAACACCCCGCCCTGCAGCCACGCGCTCCCCGCAAAAAACGTCGCGATCACCAGCGTATACACCGGCAGCCGCGCGCTGCAACTCATGAGTGGCAATACCATTATGGTCGCCAGCCGGTCCCGCCGATTCTCAATCACCCGCGTCCCCATCAACGCCGGAATCGCGCACGCATACCCGCTCAACATCGGGATAAAACTCTTCCCGTGCAGCCCCACCTTGCTCATCACCCGGTCCATCAAAAACGCCGCCCGCGCCATGTAACCCGTGTCTTCCAAAAGAGCTATGAACAAAAACAACAGCGCAATCTGCGGCAAAAACACCACCACATTCCCTACCCCCGCAATCACCCCATCCTCCACCAGGCTCTTTAAAGGCCCCTCCGCTAAAGACTTATCTGCGATCCCCTTCAAAAAACCCATCAACCCGCCCTCCCCATTCAACCAGTCCATCACCGGGCCGGCAAACTTGAAAATGCTCACGAACACCAGCCCCATCACCGCCACAAATATCAACATCCCCCACACCTTGTGCGTCAAAATCCGATCCAACCGATCCGTCCGCGCCGTCTGGGCATCCTTCGCCGGCTCATCATGCACCACATCGCTCGCCACCGTCCCGATAAATCCATAATGTGCTTCTATTTCACTACTTATGACATCCACTCCCGCCTTCTCACACGCGGTCATCGCCGCCGTCAACTCCGCCCGTACCTTCGGATGCGCCCTCCGCCCGTCCGTCCCCTCCTCATCCTCCCCCGTGCTCAACAGCAAATGCGCCTCAAATCGCGCCATGTCTACCGGCGATAACTCCTCCTCCACCAATATCTTACGAATACGCTCGATGTGATCATCCATCACCTCCGGCAGCGGCAAATCCAGCGGCTCCACATTCCGCCCCGCCACCTTGCCAATCGCCGCCTTGAGCGCCTCCACCCCCCTCCCCGTATTTGCCTGCACCGGCACCACCACACATCGCAGATGGGCTCCCAGCTTCTCCACATCCACCTGCTTCCCCTGCTGCCCTGCAATGTCCATCATCGACAGCGCCACCACCGTAGGTCGGCCCAGCTCCAGCACTTGCGTCACCAGATAAAGGTTCCGCTCCAGGTTGCTCGCATCCGCCACCACCACGATCACATCCGGCCGCACCGTCCCGGCCATCTGCCCCAAAAGCACCTGCCGCGCCACATGTTCATCCGGCGACCGCGACGCCAACGAATACGTCCCCGGCAAATCCACAATCGTACATTTTGTATCGCCGTCTCCGCCCAGAACACACCGCCCCACTTTCTTCTCGACCGTCACCCCCGGATAGTTGGCCACCTTCTGTTTCAACCCCGTCAGGACGTTAAAAAGCGTGGTTTTCCCCACGTTAGGATTACCTGCCAGCGCTACCACCAGTTCCCGAAGTACCGTCGCCATGTAGTCCTCAACGCAATTTCACTCAAGCATGCTCACACTAAGGCAATTGAGACTGAGTTTCAAGTAACGTCGGCCGGAATCCGCAGATTCGTCCGCTTCCCCACTAAATAACGCATCCCCACCAATGAAAAAAAGAGACCCGCGCTTTCGCACAGGCCTCTTCCATCTTCCGCAGGATTGGCGCAACTCCCAGAGAGTCATTTACTTAGAACGATTTGAAAAAATCAACTCCGCGTTCGTCAATCAAACGCTGATCGATTTAGACATTGATCGATTCAATCTGCACCGCCAGATATTGCTGACGATGACCCACGCGACGGTGAAAACCTTTGCGCCGCGTAAAGCGTTCCACAAAAATCTTGTCATCCTTCACTTGACCCAGCACTTTGGCGGTCACGGTGGCCCCCGCCACACGCGGCTGGCCAATCGTCACGCCCGCATCGCCGCTGACCAGCAGCACCTTGTCGAACGTGATTTCCGTCTGGCCTTCCTTCAATTCCCGAAGGTCCACTTCAAAACGGTCGCCCTTTTCAATCTTGAACTGCGTGCCGCTGTCTTCAATAATCGCATACGCCATGGTCCATCTCCTAATGCCGGCATGTTGCGCCGGGTGGGGAAAAAGTTGAGCCCCAAAGTATGCCCGATTCCTCCTTCCCATGCAAGCGGTTCCCAATAGACCTGTCACCAGAATTCAATCCCCTAGGTATCGCCTTGGTGATATTTCGCCCCAAAACTCAAAATCGTGCCCCAAGTTGTCACTGGCACGCCCCTCACCAAAATCACCCCCCCCATTTTTCCGATATGCGTTCAATAACCTCCTCGCTGCTTAAAATCAAAGGTTTGACAACTTCCGCGCGTCTGAGGAATACGAGCAGTGGAAGAAGCAGAACGTGGTTAAAACCGAAGTGACAATCTCGTAAAAAAAAAGCGGCGGCAAAGTCGCGTGGTAACTCAGTCCTGAAACGTTAATTCCAGCACCCATTTCTCCCATTCTTTTTGAAAAGCCGCCATATCCTTCCCTTTTTCTCCCAGCGCTGCCACCAGGGTTTTATATCCCGTCGGGTCTTTCTCCGAATCCTTCACAAATGCTTGATAGTATTTTTGCAGAAGCCCTTTCTCCTGCAGGTAATAGCACAAATACCGTGCTTGCCCATAGTTCGTGCCCTTGTCCCGCTGATAAAACACCTCACTCGTGGCCGCGCACAACTTTTCAAAAGAGGGAACCTTCCCGGACTTGATGAATTTTTGCAGGCCCGCCAGTCGCCAGTTCGTCTTCCCTACAATGCGTCCATCCTTCTCGCCGCTCTGCTCATACAACGAACCCATGCCTTCATTGAACCACGCCGGACAGGCCGGAAAATTGGTCTCCATAAACGGATGCACAATCTCGTGTACCAGCGTTCCGCCGCCGGTCGAGATGTTCATGATCAACGCCTTCTTCGCTGGCGAGTAATATCCATAGGGTGTGCTGGGGTCATCTCCAAACAGCTTCTTGGCGTATTTTTCGTAACTGGCTTTGTCTTTGAACAAATACACGGTCAGCAGATCTTTGGGGTCCTGCGAAAAGTACTCCTTCTTCAGTTTCTCCACCGCCCACGCCACCGTCCCTTCCGAATACATTCTGACCTGCTCGGCCGAACTATCCCCCACGACGACAAATGGAGCCTGCAGCACCACCGTAAATCCCGCCGGCAACTCCGCTTTCAGTTGGGCAATATGTTTGTCGTAGTCCGCTTGCGCCCGCGCGATGACAGGCACCTCCTGCGCATGGGGCACCGTCGCCGCGCTCTGCGTGATCGCGCTGCGCGTGCTGGCGGCTCCTCCGACGCTCCCCGATGCACCAATCCACAGTCCGAGGGCCACAATCGCCACCAGAAGTATCAATCCGGATGCAAAACGCATAAGCAACCTCCACAATTTGACGTTCCCTCCAACGTTGCCGCACAACGCGAATGTTTCCCAACGTTTAGAATCGGACGTTTGAATAAGCGACCAATAATTCCTATTATCAAGTTCGTTCTCCAGCTACCCCGAAAGGATTTTTTGCATGCCCCCATTTATTTACGAGCCCACCTTCCAACTCTCTTCCGATACCACTCAATACCGTCAACTCATCAAAGAGCATGTCACTTCCACGAAAGTGGACGGACACACCTACCTGACCGTCTCGCCGCAGGCCCTCACCTTGCTCGCCAAACAAGCCTTTGAAGATATCAGCTTTTATCTTCGCCCCGCTCACCTGGCGCAGCTTGCCGAAGAGTTGAAGGATCCTGAAGCCTCCGACAACGATCGCTTCGTGATCTACACCCATCTGCAAAATGCCGTCGTCGCCGCCGCAGGGCAACTGCCCAGTTGCCAGGATACCGGCACCGCCGTCGTACTCGGCAAAAAAGGCCGCAACGTGCTCACGCACTTTGATGATGCCGCGGCACTTTCTGAAGGCATCTTTCAGACCTATCAGGAAAAGAACCTGCGCTATTCGCAAATTGCCCCTTTGGAAATGTTCAAGGAAAAAAACACCGCGAATAATCTTCCCGCCCAAATCGACATCCTCGCGGAGACCGACGGCGGCAGCCACGCCAATGAATACAACTTCCTTTTCATCGCCAAAGGCGGGGGCTCCGCCAACAAGATGTACCTGTATCAATCCACACCGGCCGTCCTCAATGAAAAAGATTTGGAAAAATTCATCTCGCTGAAACTGCGAGACCTCGGCACTTCCGCTTGTCCCCCGTACCACCTCGCCGTCGTCGTCGGCGGAACTTCCGCGGAAACCACGATGAAAACCCTCAAACTCGCTTCCGCCGGCTACCTCGACCACCTTCCCACCACCGGTTCGGCGGGTGGCCGCGCCTTCCGCGATCCCGCCTGGGAGTCCCGCATCCTGAAAATCGCCCAGCAGTCGGCGATCGGGGCCCAGTTTGGTGGCAAATACTTCGCCCACGACGTCCGCGTCATCCGCCTCCCCCGTCACGCCGCCTCGTGCCCGATCGCCATCGGCGTTTCGTGCTCTGCCGACCGCAACATCAAAGCCAAAATCACGCCCGAAGGCCTTTTCCTTGAGCAACTCGAATTCCACCCCGAGAAATATCTCCCCGCAGAGGCACCGGAGCTTCTGCCCCCCGTCCAGATCGATCTTTCAATGGGCATGGATGCGGTTCGCAAGGTGCTGACTAAATTCCCCGTCAAAACGCGCCTGGAAATCACCGGCACACTCATCGTCGCGCGCGACGCCGCACACGCCCGCATCAAGCAAATGCTGGATGAAGGCAAACCGCTCCCGCAATACTTCAAAGATTTCCCCGTCTATTACGCCGGCCCCGCCAAAACACCGCCCGGCATGCCCACCGGCTCCTTCGGCCCCACCACCGCCGGCCGCATGGATGCCTTCGTCGATCTGTTCCAATCCCACGGCGGTTCGTTGATCATGCTGGCCAAGGGCAATCGCTCCCAGGCCGTCACCGACGCCTGCCAGAAATACGGTGGCTTCTACCTCGGTTCGATCGGCGGCCCCGCGGCTATTCTGGCCCAGTCCAACATCAAGAAAGTGGAGCTTCTGGACTTCGAAGATCTGGGCATGGAAGCGATCCGCAAAATCGATGTGGTGAAATTCCCCGCGTTCATCGTGGTTGACGACAAAGGAAACGACTTTTTCGTGGGATTAATGTAACCGCCGACCCTCTGTAGGCCCGTGCAGAATATCAAGGCCAGCGGTTCGTCGCAGCCCGAGGTATCTGATTTCTACCGCGCAACTATCTGCTATGATGGGCATATGGAACCGACTCTGGACTGCATAGACAGTATTTACGTTGAAAAAGTAGTGCGCGCCCGGCGCATGACCGTCGAAAATAAACTCCTCGCCGGACCTCGCCTCTTTGCCTTCGCTTGCGAGGCTTCGCGTGCCGGTATTCGATTGCAGAACCCCCACGCGACTCCCGAGCAGGTAGATCAAATGCTACGCTTGCGCCTTGAGACGAATCGAAAACTCCAGGAGATGCCTCGTGGACGAAGTTGAAGTCGTTGTTGCCATGGTAGGAGCGCTCAACGCGACTCAGATTCCTTACATGGTGGTGGGTTCCCTCTCGAGCAACGCGTATGGCATCCCACGATCCACCGAAGATGCCGATTTTGTGGTCCAACTCGGGTCCGTTCCCATTAGCAAGCTCCTCCATTTCTTGCCCGAAGGATTCAGGCTCGAATCACAGATCGGCGTTGAAACCATCACTTCGACTACCCGTTATCGAATTCAATATGAAAATCTCGGTATTCCATTCGGCATCGAACTCTTCGAACTCAGTGATGATCCCCACGATAAAATGCGGTTTGAGAGGCGAGTCCCAACCACGTACGGCGGCAGCCCGGCCTATATGCCAAGGGCTGAAGATGTAGTGGTCATGAAACTTCGCTGGTTCAAGGTCGATAACAGGCGCGCCAAAGATCTCGCTGACGTGCGCGATGTGCTGGCTGTGCAGTCTGGAAAACTCGACATGGAATACCTGCAAAAGTGGTGCGACATCCACGGGACACGCGATCTGCTCGAGGAGACCTTGGCGGAACTGCCCATCATTCCACCTCCGTCAGCCATCTGAAAGTGTCAGACAGTCACGAGTTTACTGGTACCGTAGGAATTTCATTTGCCCTTCAGTTCCCCTTATTCCCGTTTCCAAAAATCCCTCCACATCGGCTACGACCAGTGGCACGATGGCATCGGCTACGACCTGAAAGCTTTCCAGCAACTCACCTCTGCCGAGAAGAAGTCCGTCCTGCTGTCCCTCCGCGCCAATACCCCCACCTGGCGCGAAATCGAAGTTTTCCAGTTGGATAATTCCCCCGCCTCCCGCCAAGCCCTCATCACCGCCGCACAATCTCCCAAACCGGAAACGCGCCTCGCCGCCCTGCGTGCGCTCCACGAGCTTGGCAAACTTCCTGACTTCCCCAAATTCCTCGCCCGCGAACTGCTGCACGTCGATATCTACAAAGGCCTCTCCCAAGCCCTCCTCCTCGTCCCCGAGCACGACGGCCCGGATATTCGCGCCGCCCTCCTCTACGGCGTGCGCCATCGCCCGGAAGTCGCCGTCCACTTCGCCGCCATGCTCTACTATCTCGCCGGCAAGGCCCAAGCCCCCTTCGATATGGATCTTCGCCCCGTGTTCCTGAAATTTACTTCAGGCACCCCTGCCGCCAAGCGCGAAACCGCCTGGCAACAACTCTGCCAGGTCCTCCCAGTCGACCCCGCAACCGCCGGCAAGGCCCGACCTCGTCCCTTCACCACCGGCCAGTAGGGTTATCCCTCAGTAACCATCCGCATATTCCCGATTTTGCGCCCATTTTCCGCACTTACCTTGCTACGCCCGTCCCAATTCCCTATCATTTTGTTCTCGGTTTTCCCGCGGCTCCCCCCGGTGCCAAAACCAGCCGCGCTACATCCTCTTACCCGTTAGGAGTCCCTACTTATGGCCATCAAAGTCGCAATCAATGGTTTCGGTCGCATTGGCCGCTTGGTCTTCCAAGCCCTCAGCGATCAAGGTCTTCTCGGCAGCGTGATCGACGTCGTGGCCGTCGTGGATATCTCCACCGACGCCGACTACTTCGCCTACCAGCTCAAGTATGATTCCGTGCATGGCCGCTTCAAACACGCCGTCACCACCGAAAAATCCAACCCGGCCGCCGAAGAAGCCGACACCATCGTCGTCAATGGCCACAAGATCAAATGCGTCATGGCCGTCAAAGACCTCGCCACCCTCCCCTGGAAAGCCCTGGGCGTTGACTACGTCATCGAATCCACCGGCCTTTTCACCGACAGCGAGAAAGCCAAGGCCCATATCACCGCCGGTGCCAAAAAAGTCATCATCTCGGCCCCCGGCAAGGGCGATGTGAAAACCCTCGTCATGGGCGTCAATGAAAACGAATACGATTCCGCCAAGCACAACATCGTCTCCAATGCCTCCTGCACCACCAACTGCCTCGCCCCCGTGGTCCACGTGCTCCTCAAGGAAGGCTTCGGCATCGAAACCGGCCTCATGACCACCATCCACGCCTACACCGCCACCCAGAAGACCGTTGATGGCCCCTCCAAGAAAGACTGGCGCGGCGGTCGTGCGGCAGCCCAGAACATCATCCCCTCCACCACCGGCGCCGCCAAAGCCGTCGGCGAAGTGCTCCCCGCCACCAAGGGCAAGCTCACCGGCATGGCATTCCGCGTCCCCGTTCCGGACGTCTCGGTCGTCGATCTCACCTTCCGTACCACCAAAGACACCTCGATTGAGGAAATCGATGCCGCGCTCAAGAAAGCCAGCACCTCCTACCTCAAAGGCTTCCTCGGCGTGGCCGACGAAGAAGTCGTCAGCACCGATTTCATCCACGACGCCCGCTCCAGCATTTACGACAGCCTCGCCACCCTGCAAAACAACCTCAAAGGCGAGAAACGCTTCTTCAAAGTCGTTAGCTGGTACGACAATGAATGGGGTTACTCCAACCGCGTCATTGACCTCCTCAAACACATGGCCAAAGCCGACGGCAAAGCCTGATTCCCCCCCCCACCCAAGCAGTTGCTCACAAAGCCCCGCGCCCAGCGGGGCTTTTTCTTTGGGGCACACAGTTGGCACTTACCGCCCCGCACACCCGCCACACCATGTGCCATCCCCCCCCCCTCCCGCCTCACAGAATATCCGACGCCACTGACTCCCCATGACTGGCCCGCACCTTATGCGGAATCTCACGCGCCGGGCAGCCCACCACCGTCGTGCTGCTCGAAACATCCCGAATCACCGTCGCTCCCGCCCCCACCATCGAATCATCGCCCACAATAATTTCCGGAATGATCGTACAGCCCGCCCCGATCATCGCGCCATTGCCCACGGTAACCCCGCCGCACAGCGTTGCCCCCGGCGCCACATGAACCGCATCACCCAGCGTGCAATCGTGATCCACGCTGGAGTGCGTATTGATAATGCATAATTCCCCAATTCGCGCATGGGCACCCACCACGGCGCCGGACAGCACTACCGTCCCCTCCCCCAGGTGCGCTGTGGGCGAAACAATCGCACTGGGATGAATAAGTACGGGCAAACGCAAACCCAGTCCGCGGGCGTGCGCCGCCCATTGCTGACGCACCCGATTGTTCCCCACCGCGATCACCGCCCGATGAATTCGATGCACCCGAATATAGCTGGAAAGCTTGTCGATCGAGCCGATCACCACGATGCCGTCGATCTTCGTTCCGTGGAGCGCCTCGTTGTCATCGACCATGCCGGCGATAGGGCATATTCCCGCCCGGTCCATCAACTCCAGCAGCACGCGTGCTTGCCCGCCGGCACCATAAACGACGACCGCCATAAGTCACCTGCCGATCAAATTTACGATGAGCATCAGTAATTCCAAAGTGGAGAATACCACTGACGCATCACCCGAGACGAGGTTCATAAAAAGATAACTTCAACGGACGACATGCGAAAAACGCGATCCCACGTCAAAATCGCCGGTTTTCAATCTAGACTTTAACGATTATCGGTCTTCATGCAAGAACCGAGTGAACAAAAAGAATTCGCCGCCGTTTTGTCACACTTTGCAAAAACTCCACGCCACCTAAATACGTATTAACGTTTGAGAATCTCGCTCACCACCTGCAATTTCTGTCTTGACGATGAGACGGGATTGCCGGATTATGTTAAAGAATGATCCGGGAAAACCCGACCTGTAATTAAAGTTTCCCCGATGCGTGGGAAAAGCCGATTCGTGGTTTCGGCGCGTCCCGTAGAACTGTGGCGTCTTCTTCACGGGACAATCCTTCTGAAGACAGTACCGGAAAGGGCTTCCATGTCGTGGAACAAAGTAACGAACGAGACACCATCGGCCAACATCACCAAGGCCACTCGTCACCCCCATGGCCCCTCTAAATTCGGCGCATCGGCCCCCGCCCGTTCTCGCCGGATATCCGCACTCCTCACCCTCGCACTGGCGGGAATCAGCCTCGGCGGCTGTGGCACGGACGGCAATACCGCTGCCAAAAATATCGGCGACTACTTCAATCTCCGCAACAGTTTCCTGAACCCTTCGGAAGTCGGCCGTTTTGACAAGGCCAATCCCTGGGGCGAAGTGCGCCCCGTCACCTGGCCCATCCTCGAACAATTCGATGTCGTCGACGAACCCACTGATCGCTGGCCCAACGCCGCCGATCCGCTCCCCTCCGACCTCGTCGCCGACCAAAAAGAATACGCCATTGGCGCCTCCGACACCGTGCGCATCTCCGTCTATGAATTGGTTGTCCCCGGCAACGATTACTTCAAGGAAACGACCGTCAGCGAGGCCGGTACCGTCACCCTGCAAAACCTCGGCGCTATCCAGGTCGCGGGGCTCACCGCCGCCCAAATAGAGGAAAAAATCGGCCAACTCGCCGTGGAGAAAAATCTGCTCCTCCCCAAGGGCAACGGGAACCCCGGCCCCCAGGTGACCGTTACCCTGCTCGCCAGCCGCACCCGCGTATTTTCCGCCTTGGGTGCCGTCGCTCGTCCCGGCACCTACAACGTACTCGGTAACAACTTCCGCATGCTCGACGCCCTCGCCCTCGTCGGTGATGGCGGTACCCAACCCGGCCAGGATTACATCTACGTTATCCGCCAAGCCCCTCTGGGCATCGCAGGTACCTCTGAGACGGTGCCCACCGCCCACCCGGCAAATGTCCCGGGCGCGTCCGCTCCGAAAAACCCCACCGACGGCAATCCCCTCGAGGCTATCGATGATATTGAAAAATCCACCACCAAGCCGGCCACTTCACCCAGCAGCCTCACACCCTCCTCCGCCCTTCCTAAACTCGTCCGACCCCTCCCCGTCGCCGTGGAAATGGCCGCAAAAAACGGCGGCAGCATCGTCCTCGCCGAAGCCGATCTGGATGCCGCCATCAGTGGCTCGTCCACCGCCCCTGCTCCTGTACCTGCAACTTCGACCACCCCCGCGCCGGCCGCAACATCTCCGACCACCGCCCCCGCGGATGACCTGCTCAGCAACGCCGTCACCAACACCACCCAAAAAGCCGGCAATTATATGTACATCGATGGCAAGTGGGTGCAGGTACCCGCCTCCCCCCAGCCCACTACGTTACCCTCTACTGATATCGCCATGACTCAGCCCGCGTTACCCCCGCTCCACCCCGAACGCGTTGCCACCAATGCCAATCCCGCCCTGTCCGGTGCCGAATCCCAAAGCACCCAGCGCGTCATTCGCATACCCATTACCCCCCTCCGAGAAGGCAACCCCAAGTACAACATCGTCATTCGCCCGGGCGATGTCATCAACCTGCCCAGTGTTGAACCCGGCGAATTTTACATGATGGGCCAGGTCGCCCGTCCCGGTGTCTACACCCTCACCGGACGCAAAATCACCCTTAAAATGGCCATTGCTTCGGCTGGAAACCTCGGCGCCCTCGCCATACCGCGGCGTTGCGAAGTCATTCGCCGGATCGGTCCCAACCAGGAAGCCGTGGTTCAAGTCAACCTGCAGGCGATTTTCGACGGCGAACAGCCCGATATTTTCTTGAAACCGAATGATTTGGTGAACGTAGGCTCCGATATGCTCGCTCCCTTCCTTGCCGTGACCCGCAACGCCTATCGCGCCAGCTACGGTTGGGGTTTCATCTACGACAAGAACTTTGCCAGCAACAATAACAATGGCAATTGATCGCGGATCCCGGCACCTCCCGCTGTAAATGTGGTGGAACGCCGCAACAAAATGCTGCGCGACCGGGTTTTCTCGGACCTCTCGCCCCTTTATCCCTTGCCTTAACCAATCCGCTTTGCCTCGTTCAACGTATTTCTTGGCATCCTCCCCGAGGTGCGCCCCACGGGCGGCGGACCAGGGCCAACTACGGTAATTCCGTCACAAGTACGCCCTCGGATTGTGCCGATGATAGGGGGCTATTTCCCCCTCTTGTTGGGGCACCTCAACCGAACGTAAATACACGAATACAGGGTAAGTATGGGTCTGGATTCAAATCAAAACCGCGCCGCCGGAGATGCCGCCCCCCCTGACAGTTCAGACCGTCCCGCCGCCTCACGCTATGGCGAAACCTCCGCCCCGCAGACCGCTGTCTTCTCCGGCGCCGCCGCCCCCGACCTCTACGCCTTTGATGTGGACCTGCCCGCGATCCCCCTCGATTGGACGAAAATCTGGCTTGTGCTCGCTATCGGCGGTGTGGCCTTTGCCACTTTCTTCCTCACCAGTCTCAGCAGCTTGGTCCAGATCTGGCTCAATGATGCCAGTTGGGGCCACGGCTTCGTTGTGCCCTTGATCAGCCTCTTCTTGATCTATATCAAATGGGACATCCTCAAACGCCTCCCCCTGCAAGGCTCACGTATCGGTCTCCTGATCCTCCTCCTCGGTGTCGGGGGGCAAGTCCTCTTTCGCGCCACCGGCACCGGTCATATGTCCAATCTCAGCATGATGGTCGTCCTCTACGGTCTAGTGCTTTTTGTCTTTGGCTGGAACCACCTCAAAATCCTCTGGCTCCCGATCAGTTTTCTGGTTTTCATGATTCCCCCGCCCGGCCCGCTTTACGTGGCGATGACCACACCCATGCAGATCATCGCGGCCGAGTTGGGCATCCGCCTCTGTCCCCTCTTTGGCATTTCGGCCATACGCTCCGGCGTCCAGATCTCCGTGGAGCATGCCGGTAAATGGGAACCTCTCACCGTCGCCGAAGCCTGCTCAGGTATGCGCATGCTCATCGCGTTCTTCGCTCTGGCGGTCGCCCTGGCCTATTCCACTTCCCGCCCCGTCTGGCAAAAACTCACCCTCGCCGCCTGCGCCCTGCCCGTCGCCATCTTCTGCAATGCTCTCCGCGTCGCCATCACCGGTGTCGCGGTCGCGCGGGGCGGCCAGGAATGGGCCAGCGGCAGTACCCATGAATATGTAGGCCTGGCCATGCTCGCCCCCGCTATGGCCATGCAAATTGGCCTCGGCCGCATCCTCGACAAGGTCTATATCGATGAGCCGGAAAACGAGACGCCCGCCCCCTCCGGAGGTGCCACATGAGCCAAACTGCTGATCTGCGTTTTGCCGGCATGTCGCGCGCCGCCATCATTCGCGCCGGACTCGTGGTGTTGTTCATCGCCGGCGGCTATGTCGGCACAACTCTCCTCGAAAAAACCTTGCGCATCACCCTTGAAAAACCTGCCATGCCGTTGACCAAACCACTCCCTTCCCTGCCTCAGCGATTGGGCACCCCCGCCATCCGCTATAGCGCCGACGAACCCGACCGCAACATGGCACCCGATGTCGTGGCCGTACTCGGAACCAAAGACTATCTGCTGCGCAAATACAAAGACCTCACCAAGCCCGCCGGTGAAGCCGGCGATACCGTATCACTGAACCTCAACTATTATTCCCAGGGCGATGCCACACCCCACGTACCCGAAATCTGCTGGGCCGGAAGCGGCCTGACAACGGAAAAATCCTATCCCTTCGAAGTCAAGGGAGTGAAACTGCGCAACGGCAGCACCGTCAATATCCCGATGCGCATGATCGTCTTTCAACCCCGCAGCGACAGTTCCGTGGCCTACCAGCTCGCTTCCCCGGATGATGCCAAAAAATACCTGAAAAACGTCGCCTACACCTTCAACGTCAATGGCGAATATGTCGCCACCACCAAAGGCGTCATCAGCACCTTCTGGAAGGCCGACTACAAATACGCCTACTATTCCAAAATCGAAGTCACCGTCGACCGTCTCTGCGACCCCCAGGATGCCGAACGCATCGTCGGTGATTTCATCCGCGCCTCGGCGGCCCATATCGAGGAATGCCTCCCTGACCCCAGTCTGCTGCGTGAGGATTCCGCGGCGACGTCTCCCCCATCCAATGACCCAAATCCACCGCATTCACCGGGATGAACGGCTGAGCCGCTCATCACCCCCAACGCGTAGAGGAAAACTATGGCACGTCGAGTCAATAAAACTTTTGTGATCGGTCTGGGCATTGTGCTCCTGCTTCTGGCGGGCACCGTAAGCGTAATCGTCATCTCCAAGTCCATCAAGGACCAGGACCCCGCCGTCCTCGCCAAAAGAGCCGCCGAAGCCGAAACGGCCGGCGATATCAAATCCGCCATGACCTTCACCCTTAAAGCCGCCGAAGCCGCCTCCAAAAAAGGCACTGGCAACGCGGATGTGCTCTACATGAAACTCGGCGACCTCTATATGTCACAGTCCGGCAAAGATCCCAACCTCTTCGCCGCTGCACGCAAAATGTGGGAAAAAGCGCAATCCGAAAATCCCAAAAATATGAATGCCCGCCAACGACTGCTGGAAGAAAGTTTCAAGTTCGCAGCCTTTTTCCGTCAGCAGCCCACCGCCTGGTCCCAGCTCGAAGACGCCGCCAAGCGCGTACTCGCGCTCGATCCCGCCAACTTCAACGCCCGCATCTATGCCGCGGAAGCCATCATCGAAACTCTCGACTCCTCCAGCCTCGAAAACGTCGTCGTTCCGCGCCTCAAGGAAGCTCGATCCCACCTCGCCGCCGCGGAAAAAGTCTCCCCGGATTCCCCCGATCAAGTCATCCTTGCGGCGCGCCTTTTTCTTATCGAATCTGCACGCGCCAGCCAGATCGGACAGGCCGCGCAGGCCAAAACCCTACGCAACCAATCCCTTGCCCTCTTGGTCGAATACACCAAGAAGCATCCCGATGAACCGACCGCCCACGTGGCCCTCGCGCAACTGTACGCCCGACTCCGGGAGCCTGTCGCCGCCACCGCCATCATGGACCAAGCCTACAAGGCCAATCCCAAGAACCCCAACGTGGTCTACAACTATGCCGAACTGAATCGCGTGGCCTACCCCGACCGCGCCGAGGCCGCCCTCAAGAATCTCGTTGCCGAATCGCCCACGCAAATCGAAACGCGCTTTCGCCTCGCCACCTTTTACCAGAATGCCCGCCGACTCCCCGAATCCGTCGCAGAATTTAAAACCATCCTCGAAAGCGGCGGCAACAGCGCCGGCATCGAAGGCCTCAAACGCAGCAACTGGGATCTCCAGGCCTATTACAACGTTATCTGGCTAAGCATGGACACCGCGCAGCAGATCGGCCTCACCACCCCCGAAGGCCAGAACTCGCTCAATCAATCCGCAGATTATCTCGATCGCTTCCGCAAACTTCGTCCCAATAACCCCTTGCTCGATGTCCTCGATGGTCGCATGCTCCTTTTGCGGGGCAACATCCCCCAGGCCATCGCCGCTCTCAAAAAAGCCGATGTCAACCTCGGAAGTTCCGAATTCAGCCAGCATTGGCTCAACGTGAAATGGAAACTCGCCGAAGCCTACAAGGCCCAGATGGAATGGGGCAACACCCTTGCCTACCTCGACCAGATTCAGGCCAAGATTCCCAACTATATCCCCGTCCTCCTGGAAAAAGCCCAGGTCCTCAATCGCATCGCCGAATACCTCAAGGCTCTCGAATTAGTCAATGCCGTCCTGAGCACGAAGGGCGAAGAAAATAATCAAGCCGCCATCCGGATCAAAGCCGGCGCCCAACTCGGTCTCAATCTCACCGAAGAATACAAAAAGACCATGGCACGCCTAAACGACGCCCCCTCGATTCTTCTGGAAACCGCGCGCGTTGAACTCATGAGCGGCGACCCCCAAGGCGCCCTCGAACCTCTCGAACGCTTCCTCCAGAACGATCCGAATAACCTCGTCGCCCTCAACATGGCCGCCGTCGCCAATATCCAGTTGGACCGCAAGGACCAGGCCCTCAAATGGGCCTCCCATGGCCTGGAAATTTCCCCCAAAAACACCCAGTTCCAAATGATCAAAGAGATGCTCGAAAAACCCAATGTCGACCCCCTCGTAATCCAAAAGACCGTTATCGAAAACATCGAAGACGAATACACCCGCAATATGGCCCTCGCCGCGTTCTACTCCCGCGCCGGAGACCGCAAATCGGAACTCGAAAAACTCTACGCCGCCGAAAAACTGCCCGATAGCTCCGGCGACCGCGGTCGCCAGCAAACCAGCGAACTGGTTGATCGCATCTTCACGGTCCTCATGAATAACTCCCTCGCCGCCAGCATTAAGCCCGCTGAAAAAGCCGAAATGTTCGACACCGCCAAACGCTACGTCGAAAAAGCCGAACGACTCAACCTCGATGGCGTCAATGGCAAGCTCTATCAAGGCCGCCTGGAAATTGCCCGCGGCGACAAAAAAATGGGCATCAACACCCTCGAACAAGCCGTCGCCGCACGTCCTGATTTTTCCATGGCCCATACCGTCCTCGGTCAGGCCTATCTCGATTCAGGCCTCCTCGACGCAGCCCTGGCCGAGTTCCAGAAAGCCATTGATCAAAAACCCGATAACGTGATGGCCCTCAAAGGCGCCATCATCCTGCTGGAACGCCGCGTCGATCCCGGCAGCCAGAACCTCACCAAAAACTACCTCAAACAGGCCCTCACCTTCGCCCCACGCGATCGGCAACTGCTGATCTTTGCCGACTCCATCATTGACCCCGCCGCCGCCCTCGCACAACGTCAGGCCACCTACAAACGCAACCCCGAAGACGCCGACAACGTCCGCCGGCTCGCCCTGCTGTATGTCCGCTTCGGAAACGAATTGCGCCGACACGCCCTCGATAACCAATCCCCCGCGCATGAAAAACGCGCTGTGGAACAGTTCACCAGCGCCGCCACCATCCTCAAGGAACTTGCCGACAAATCCCCCAATGACCTCATCCTCGCCGACAACCTCGCGCGTATGTATCGCGAAACCCAACGCACCAGCGATGCCATTCTCGTCTATCAGCGCTTTATCGAAAGCAAGGATCAATCCGTCCGCTATGAAGCGCTCCGCATGCTCGGCGACATGTATCGCTCTCTCGCCCAGCCCAGCGAGGCCATCACCACTTACAAACAAGCCATTGAATCCCAACCCCCCGGCAAGAACGAAGCCCAACGCAGCCTCGCCGACACCTACTTCGACCAAGACGACATGAAGAATGCCGAAATACTCTACTCCGACATTTTCACCGGCTCCGCCAAGGATATGAAAGTTCTGCGCCGCTGGATCGAAACGCTGGTTCGGCAAGAAAAATATGTCCAGGCCATGGAACTTCTCGACCAGCAAATCCTCG
Organism: Phycisphaerae bacterium; assembly: GCA_038248985.1. Lineage (GTDB taxonomy): Bacteria > Planctomycetota > Phycisphaerae > WQYP01 > WQYP01 > JBBRWV01. Next base: position 18,464 of record JBBRWV010000021.1, on the reverse strand, counting down.
CGAAAAATCCCGGCGATGAAGAAGGTCTGGTCCTCAAAGGCTTCGCCCAATTCCGCCAACGCAAAGCCAAGGATGCCCTGGAATCCTTCAACCGCGTCCTCGACAAGAACCCCGGCAATCTCGACGCCCTGCACTACCGCGCCCTCTCCCAGTTCTTTCTGCAGGGAGATCTCGCCCAGGCCGCTCGCGACCTCATCCGCATTCGGGAACAAAACAAAAACGCCATCAACAGCCGCTTGCTCCTCGCCCGCGTCTACCGCCTCGCCCGCAAATATGCCGAGGCCTCCAGCGAGTATCGCGACGTCGTCGCTCTCCGCCCTGAGTTGACCCAGGCCCGCCTGGAATACGCCGACTACCTGCTCTCCCTCGTGGAACTGCAAACCAAAATGCCCCCCGATTCCGCCACCGACTATGCCGTCAGCCTCCGCTCGGCCAAACCTGCGGAGTCCGCCCAGTACCTCCTCGACGACTCCGTCCGCCTCTTCCCCGATCAGGTCATCTGGCGCGTCATGCAGGGCAACCTCATGGCCCTTCGCAAAAATACTGCCGCTGCCCAAAAAATTCTTGAAGCGGCCTTCAAAGCCTCGGGCGAAAATCCCTCCGCTGCTTCCGCCTACCTCAAAGCCCTCCTCGACGCCCGCAATTTCGACGAGGTCATTCAACTCTCCTCACGCCTCCTCGCCACCCGCCCTGACTACGGCGATTACTACATCAAACGCGGCACCGCCTACGGCGCTGTCCAAAAACCCGAACTCGCCCTCGCAGACTTCGACAAGGCCCTCGCTCTCGCTTCCAAAGACCTCAACCTGTTCCTCAACGTCGTCCGCCAAACGTCCGCCGCCGTACAAGTTGAACCCACCATCAAACACCTTTCCGAACGCCTCAAGGCCGCCCCCACCGACCTCCCCAGCCGCGTCGGGCTTGCCCAATCCTACCTTACCGCTAATCGCTTCGCCGAAGCCTTTACCACGATCGAACCCCTGCTCAAAGACCCCACCACCGCCACGATTCGTCCCATGCTCCTCCGGCTGGCCGCGCTCGCCCTGTATCAAAACAAACAATTTGATAAATCCCTTGCGCTCTACGAAGAACTCATCAAACTCGAACCCGAAGACCTTGAAGCTCTCAACAATTTGGCCTTCCTCCTGGCCGAAGACCTCAAACGCCCTGCCGACGGTCTCGTCTACGCCGATCGCGCCATCAAGGTTCTGCGCACGCGACCCGTCGACATTGTCTACGTCAACAACGGCAATCTCCTCGATACTTATGGCTGGGTGAAATTCCTCAATAATGACACCGATACCGCAATCCGCGAACTCAACAACGCCCTCCTCATCGAACCGCTTCCCATCACCTACCTCCATCTTGCGAAGGCCTACAACGCTCAAAAACGCTCCTCCGACGCCGCTCGCGTCCTGAAAGAAGGCATCCGCATCGCCACCGCCAAGAATGATCCCGTTTTGGTCGACCTGCAAAAACTGCAGAAGGAGATCGGCGGTTGATCCTACTTGGGTTGATGCCCGTCCTGCAACACGTCCGAAAATATCCTACAAGGTCCGCCTTTGGGGATTTGACCTTTATCCGTTAGACTTGCTCCCTTTCCGAAGTTCGAGGTATTGCCATGAACCAGCCCAGCGCTATCACCAGCATCCCCCGCGGTACGCCGTCCGATGCCCCGGATCTCCTCTTTGTTTTGCGTCACTATCGGTGGCTCATCATCATCGGCACCATCTTGGGAACCCTCGCCGGTCTGGGCATCTATTCCTATATTCGCAAAACCTCCCCCCGCTACAGCGCCTCGGTCACCTTTCAAGTCGGCGCACCAAGGTCTGCCCTCGATAGCAAGACTACCGACTCGGCCTCCATCGGCACCCTTGAGGAAGTGAACCGCCTCATCAAACGCCAAGGCGTCCTGATTGAACAGGATAATCGCATTCTGGATAAAGCCCTTGAGCATGAAGCCTTCCAACGCGACCGCCGCGATCCCAAAAATCCAAAAGCCAAAAGCCGCTTCCTCACCAAAAATAACCTAGAACCCAAAAAAGCCCTGCAGGAAGCCGTCGCTGTTTCCCCCATCGGCGGTACCGAAGTCTTCAAAATCACCATGACCACCGACGACAACGAAGAAGCCGCCAATATGGTCAACGCCATTGCCCTGGTCTATACCGATCGTCTCCGCGAACAGGACAAGGAATCGCAGGCCGTTCGTCTCAAGGATCTCAAAACTTCCCAAAAAACCCTCGAGGAAGAAATCAGAATTATTGAGGCCACCCTCGCCGACTTTACCCGCACCGCCAATATCGGCCGTGTCACCACCCGCCACCAAATCGAAATGGATACTCTCTCCACCCTCAAGTCCGCTCTCCTCAATATCGAGATCGAGGTCTCCTCCGCGCAATCCAGTTACGAAAACATCAAAAAACAGGTGGAGAACGGCACCCTCCAATTGACCACTGATCTGGAAATGTACGTCGAAAATGACCCCCAGGTACGCATGCTCGAAAACCAGAAACTCAGTTTGGTTCAGGATAAAGAAGTTCTCCAGTCCAATACTGCTGCTCTCACCCGCCAAACCCTCGCCCTCAATATCCGTATCGCCGCCACCAGCCGCATGATCGATGAACGCCGCGAAGAACTCCGCGCCAAGGCCCGACTCCGCATGCAGGAAGGTGCCGAAACCCGCAAAAACTCCCTGACCGCCAGCGCCGAAGATATGCGCAACCGCGTCAAGGAAAAAGAACTGCAAGTCAAAGACCTCGACAATCTACTCGTGCAGTACCAAAACAAAAAAGATGCGCTTACTGGCAAACAGCGCATTCTCCAAAATATCAGTGACAGCATCGATAAACAGGAACTCGAAGCCGGCACCGACTACGCCCGCATCCGCCGCCTCGGTGGTGATGCCGTCGCTCCCCTCCCTGAAGATGTGTCCTATCCCAAGCTTCCCATGTTCCTCATCCCCGGTATCCTCGGCGGATTTGCCCTCTCCTTTGGCCTCGGATACCTCCTCGAACTCACCAACACCCGCGTCCGCACCCCCCGCGATATCACCCGCAGCGTCCAACTTCCCCTCCTCGGCTTCGTCCCCGACCAGGAAGACGATGCCTCCCTCGCCGGCGATCTCGCCACCGCCATCCGCACTTCGCCCATGTCCATGATGGCCGAATCCTTCCGCCAGGTACGCGGTCGACTCGCTGCCCAAGCCGATGGCAAGCCCCTCAGCACCCTCCTCGTCGCTTCCATCGCACCCTCCGGTGGCGCCTCCACCATCGCCAGCAACCTCGCCAACGGCATGGCCCTCAACGACATGCGCGTTCTCCTTGTCGATGCCAACTTCTATCGCCCCAGCCTCAATAAAACATACAAAAACATCCCGCAAACCGGCTTCAGCGATATCCTCGTCAACCCCGCCGACCTCGATGCTTCCATCGTCCCCTGTGCCGATATGCCCCGGCTCCACCTCCTCGGTGCCGGCAACAAGCCCACCATCGGGGCCACCGAACTCCTCGAAAGCAAAACCTTCCGCGACATCCTCGAGCAACTGAAAAAACGCTACGACATCATCATCTTCGATGGCGCTCCCCTCAGCCTCGTCGGTGACTCCATCAGCCTCGCCTCCAAAGTCGATGGCGTCGTCGCCATCGTCCGCGCCGGCGTCGTCAGCCGCGGCACCGTCGGCCGCGTCCGCGACCAACTCCGCCAGGTTCGCGCCAACCTCCTCGGCGTGGTCCTAAACGCCGCCCAAACCCACGGCGCAGGCTACTTCAAACAAAACTATCGCACCTTCTACGAATACGCCGGCCAAACCGACCGCAACGTCGCCTCCAAATAAACAATCACCCCATGTCCACCAAACAAAAGGCCGCGATCCTCAATGATCGCGGCCTTTCTCATTTCTTCATCCCGCACCCACCCCATGTCCCGCCTCCTCTACCCCCGCGATATCTGCTCGCGCAGCCGAATCAACGCCGTCCCAATGTGCCGCTGCAATGCCGGGGAGGAACGCACCGTCCCAAATCGAATATCGTAAAACGTCTTCACCATCCACCGCGCGTCCGCCACCGCATCCCGTAATCGCGGAGCCAGCGCATCCACATACTCCCGCGGCGTCTGCTCCGGCAGCTTTCTCGCCCCCGCCCGCGCCAGTACGCGCAATAGATCATCGAAAAACATCAGCTCCAGCAACCGCTGCTTATGCGCCCCACGATCCAAGTTGCGAAACATTCGCTCCACCTCGCTGTGTCGCCGCCTATGAATCGAACGCGCCAGCCATCCCACACCGCCGACAATAAACAGCATCGCCAAAATACCTACCAGTCGCACGGGCGTTGACACCGCGCTGGATACGAACAGGGATCCAAAGCCCTCCATCACGTTCTCCAGCAACCCCCGAAAAAAATTCGCCACGTTCTCCATCAACGCCCCCACGGTCCCAAAAATAAACTGCCGCGAATTGTTGTCGAACGATACCACCGTGCTCAACCAGCTCTTCTGAATGATCTCCGAAACCTCTGAAAACCAACGCGTCCACGAGGACGTCGACGCCGCCGCCACTTCCGTGCCTCCGGGCGTCGGATCAAAAAGCGTCCACCCCCGGTTGGGCACAAACACCTCCACCCAGGCGTGCGCATGCTTCTGCTTCACCACGTAATAGCCACCCAGAGAATTGAATTCGCCCCCCCGATACCCCGTCACCATCCGCGCGTTGACTCCCAACGATCGGCACATCATCACCATCGCCGACGCAAAATATTCGCAATGCCCCCCGCTCGCCTTGCGATTCACCAAAAAATCCGCCGTCGGATCCAGATTCCGATCCACACTCCGAAAGCTCAAGTTGTAAGGATAATTCTTCCGCAACCACGCCTCCACCGCGTCCGCTATTGGACGTACATTTTGCGCCGCCGGCAACGCGTTCGTCCCTCCCCCATCGGGCAGTAAATCCCGCACCACGTCGCGCGCTATCGCCGTAACCTCTGGCGGTACACGCGTCGCCTCAACCCCCGGACCTAGCTGCGGCATGCCTAAATCCCCCGGTTCCACAAACGCCTCCTCCTGTGACAGATCGGGCTTGAAAACCACCGCCGAATCCAGCGTGTACCTCAGCGGCGACGACACCCTCCCCCGCACGTTCAACATCAGATCACTCGGCGAAAAACCAACTGTATTAAACTCCTCCGAATGAATCGCCACCGGCCACGACACCGTAAACAGCAGATTCCCCGACATCGCATGAATCGTATAATGCTGCGACACCAGCCCCAGTGGGTTATAGCGACGCTCATCCACCAACGCCGTATATCCCTCCGATAGCGTTCGTTCTACCAAGTCCCCCGCCAACCTATTACGCGAAAAATATCCCGTGGGATCACGTGGCACGCCCCCCCCGTCCGGAGTCATCATCCCGCGCCGCTGCCGAAACTCCCGGGTCGTCGGCACCGACGACGCATACGCCGAGCGCAACCAGTAACGCTCCCGCGCATCATACGTGTCCAGCGCGATGCCCCGAAAATACGGCTGGGTATACTCTGACCCAATGTTGATCCCATTCTGCTCCAGCTTGACTTCCATCACCTCCGCTTCGGATTGCTGAATCCGCCCCACATCCGAAAATCGCACCCGATCCGAAAACCCCGTCCGCGAGGCCGATCCAATCGACCACGACGCCAGCAGATCGTGCGCCCTACCCCGCGGAAACATCGGAAATGCCACCCCCGCTATCACCAGCAACGCCACGGCCACATAAACCGATATCCGTCGCATGTCCATCCGAAAAGTATCATGCCGCTCCGGCAACTGCCGCCAGTCCTCCGGTATTTGCCGCGCCAGCGCCGCCTGCTGCGTCTCCTGCCACAGATGAAACACCAGGATCATGTACAACCCCAACAGCAGGTAAACGATCAGGATTAATCCGAACAACAGGCTCTGACTGAAAATGCAGCCCGCCACCATAATCAACAGCGTCAGCGTCAATATCTGTGTGTAATCACGCGCCTGCTTCTGCTCAAAAAGCTTGCACATCAATATCGCCACCATGAAGTGGCCCAACGCCCGCAGTATGTTCTCCTGCTGATAAATCGCCAGTTCGTAATACAAAACCACGGCCGCCGCCAATACCCCCAAATTTATCAGCCACCGCGGCACGAGCCGGGTCTTCCCCATCTCCACCATCCACCACGATATCCCCATGCCCCCCAATGCCAACACCAATATCGCCGGGTTCTCCTCCGCATACGCAAACCCCGCCACCGCCAACCCCACCAGCATGTATGCCAGAATGCGGAATCGCTTAAGTAACGCGATATTGTCAGACTCTGTCGCGCGCATGAAACTCCACCCGGCTCAAATACTCGCTATTCAAAACTCCCACTGAATTATACGACCGACGTTGCCCCACGTTGCCGGACAAAATCCCCCGCGCCAAAAATCACCCCCTCCCGCTTCAACGTGTCGCCGATACCGTCAGTTGCACCGGCTCCGAACCCGCCGCCGCCGCCGCCCGATCTGCCGTCCGATGCTTCTCCTCCAACCGCCGCAACGAGTACGGCAACTCAAAGTGCATGTGCTCCTCCGTCACGTGCGCATCTTCCACCGTGGCGTCATAGTGCTCTTTCAACAGCTTGATTATCGCCTGCACCAGATCTTCCGGCGCCGAGGCCCCCGCCGTCAGCAACAGCGTCTTGACCCCCACCAACCACTCATGATTGATCTCCGACACATCATCCACCAAATACCCCTTCACCCCCCGATTACGCGCAATCTCCACCAGCCGCAGCGAATTCGAAGAATTCTGTGACCCCACCACCAGCACCAAATCCGACAACGGAGCCAACTCCACCACCGCCTGCTGACGATTCGTCGTCGCATAGCAAATGTCTTCCCGCTTCGGCATGTGAATGTGCGGATACTTCTTCTTCAACGCATTGATAATCTGGTTCGCATCATCAATCGACAGCGTCGTCTGCGTCAAATACGCAATCTTGTGATCGTTCGGTATCTGCAGCTTCTCCACATCCTCCGGCGATTCCACAATCGTAATCACGTCCGGCGCCTCCCCCAACGTCCCGATCACTTCATCGTGATCCTCATGCCCGATCAGCACGATCGTATACTTCTTCCGCGCAAAGCGAATCGCCTCCGAATGTACCTTCGTCACCAGCGGACACGTCGCATCCACCTGCACCAACTTCCGCTCCGCCGATTGCTTCCGTATCTCCGGCGATACCCCGTGCGCTGAATACACCACCGTCCCCCCGCTCGGCACTTCCTCAATCGAATTCACAAATACCACCCCCTGATCCACAAACCGATCCACCACATGCTTGTTATGCACAATCTCATGATACACATACACCGGTGGGCCCTTCAGCTTCAACACCCGGTCCACGCACTCAATGGCCATGTTCACGCCCGCACAGAAACCGCGCGGATTCGCCAGCAGAATTTTCATGGCCATACGTTAGCTCCCGTAAAAAGTTCGGTTGGCGGACTGCGGATGTTGCATCAGAATATGGTATTGTAGCCGATTGAACCGGCAATTCATAACCCCTCTTTCCCTGTCAAAAGCGGGACGAAAACCCGGTTTCCAATTACTATTGCCCCATGTTCGCAATTGCCGCAGGAACTCCGTGACCCAACTCGCCTCCTCCAAAACTCCTCCCCTCTCCCCCACCGAAGCCGCCCGCCTCGGTCTCGCCCGCGAAGCGCCCGATACCCTCCGCGCCGCCTTCGAACCCGTCCCCGATCTCGCCGCCGCAGAAGCCTACACCCGCTCCCTCACCCACTCCCACTATGAAAACTTCAGCGTCGTCTCCATCCTCCTCCCCCAAAACCTCCGCCAGGATTTCTGCAACGTCTACGCCTTCTGCCGCATCGCCGATGACCTCGGCGACGAAATCCCCGACCGCGCCAAATCCCTCCAACTCCTCCAACAGTTCCGCACCCAGCTCCTGGCCTGCTTCGCCGGACACTCTCACACCGCCGTCTTCGCCGCCCTCGCCCACACCATCGCCCGCCACGATATCCCCCTCCAACCCTTCGACGACCTCCTCCGCGCCTTCGAACAAGACCAATCCCTCTCCCGCTACCAAAACTTCCCCCAACTCCTCGACTACTGCACCAAAAGCGCTGACCCCGTCGGCCGCATCGTCCTCTACATGTGCGGCTACCGTGACGAAACCCGACAACGCCTCAGCGACCACACCTGCTCCGCTCTCCAACTCGTCAACTTCTGGCAGGATGTCCGCCGCGACATCCTCGAACGCGACCGCATCTACCTCCCCGCCGACGACATGGCCCGCTTCGGTGTCACCCCCGACCAACTCCGCGAAGGCCGCATCTCTGACAACTTCCGCCAACTCCTCCGCTTCCAGCTCGAACGCACCGAAGAACTCTTCGCCACCGGCCGCACACTCCTCCCCCTCCTCGCCCCCGCCTACCGCCGCCAAATCGCCCTCTTCGGCAAAGGCGGCCTCGCCATCTGCTACGCCATCCGCCAACAAAATTTCGACACCCTCACCCGCCGCCCCCGCCTCGGCAAAATCCAGAAAATGTCCCTCCTCGGTTCCACCATGCTCGGTCTCCTCGCCTCCAAGTTTGGAAAGTAACATGCACGCCAATCCCTCCATCTCCGCCCCCAGCCTCCCGATCGACCCCGATCTCTTCGCCCGCTCCCGCGCCTACTGCCAGCAGCTCACCAAGGCCGCCGCTAAAAATTTCTACTACGGCCTCAAACTCCTCCCCGAACCCAAACGCTCCGCCATGTACGCCCTCTACGCCTACATGCGCCTCGTCGATGACATCGCCGACGATGACGCCCACCGCTCCCCTGACCAACGCCTCAATGACCTCGAGCAATGGCGCCAATACACCCACTCCGCCCAACGCGGCGATCCCTCCAAATCCCACATCGTCTGGCCCGCCTTCGCCGACCTCGTCACCCGCTTCCGCATCCCTCCCCAACTCTTCGATGACATGATCGAAGGCCAGCGCCAGGACATGACCCCCTGCGTCATCCACACCTTCGCCGACCTCCACGCCTACTGCTACCGCGTCGCCAGCGTCGTCGGCCTCGCCAGCATCCGCGTCTGGGGCGTCAAAAATGCCGACTTCAACTCCGTCCAACAACTCGGCATCGACCGTGGCATCGCCTTCCAACTCACCAACGTCCTCCGCGACCTCAAAGAAGATTCCGCCCGCGGCCGCTGCTACCTCCCCCAGGAAGACCTCCAAAAATTCGCCGTCTCCCCCCAGGACATCGCCTCCGGAAAATCCTCCCCCGCCTTCGATGCACTCATGCGCTTCCAAATCACCCGCGCCCAATCCTTCTACACCTCCAGCTCACCCCTCGAAAATCAAATCCTCCCCGACAGCAAACCCACCCTCCAAGCCATGACCGAAATCTACCACGGCCTCCTTCGCAAAATCGCCCAACGCCCCAGCCGCGTCCTCCACGAACGCGTCCGCCTCAGCACCTTCGCCAAATTACGCATCGGCTGGCATGCCATGAAATCCAGGTAGGATCACCCCTATGAACAAAAATGTCCTGATCGTCGGCGGCGGACTCGCCGGCATCGCCTGCGCCGCCGCACTCGAATCCCTCCGCCCACGCGGCATCCACGTCACCCTCCTCGAAGCACGACACGCCCTCGGCGGACGCGCCGGCTCCTTCGATGACCCCGAACAATCCGGCGAACTCCTCGATAACTGCCAACACGTTCTCCTCGGTTGCTGCACCAATCTCCTCGATCTCTACTCCCGCCTCGGCGTCCGCGACCGCATCTCCTTCTACCGCCGCGTCCACTTCCTCGACTCCCGCGGCCGCAAACACGACCTCTGGGGCATCAAAAATGTCCCCGCCCCGCTCCACATGGGCCTCTCCATGGCCCTCTTCTCCATCCTCACCATCAAAGAACGCTTCGCCGTCGCCCGCGCCATGCTCGCCATGCTCCGCCTCGGCAAAAATAGCCGCGACAAACTCGACGCCCTCCCCTTCGGCCAATGGCTCGACGCCCACCATCAATCCCCCGCCATCATCAAAAAATTCTATGACCCCGTCCTCATCAGCGCCCTCAACGAAGAAAGCCGTGACGCCTCCGCCAAGTACGCCATCCAGGTCTTCCAGGACGCCATGCTCGCCCACCGCAAAGGCTACCGCGTCGGCCTCCCCAATTGCCCCCTCGGCGCACTCTACGAAAAATCCCCCTGCTCCGACCTCCGCCTCAATACCCGCGTCGAAGAACTCCTCTTCACCAACGACCGCATCACCGCCCTCAAACTCCGCTCCGGCGAAACCCTCGACGCCGACGCCGTCGTCCTCGCCACCAACCATCACGCCGTCCAACGCTGGATCCCCCAATCCCTCCAACTCTCCGACCCCCGCTTCCGCTACCTCGATAAACTCGAATCCGTCCCCATCCTCGGCGTACATATGTGGTTCGACCGCCCCGTCATGAAACTCCCCTTCGCCGCCCTCATCGACGGCCCCCTCCAATGGCTCTTCCGCAAAGATGCCGAAGGCCGCGCCCTCCACGGCGTCATCAGCGCCTCCCGCCATTGGACCAACATCCCCAAAGAAGAAGCCCTCCAACAATTCACCGCCCAAATCCGCTCCCTCTTCAAACCCGCCCGCAACGCCCAACTTATGCGCGGTGTCATCGTCATCGAAAAACGCGCCACCTTCTCCCCCAAGCCCGGCGCCGACGCCTACCGCCCTTCCCAAGCCCCCGGCGCCGGCATCGAAAACCTCTTCCTCGCCGGCGATTACACCCACACCCATTGGCCCGCCACCATGGAAGGCGCCGTCCGCTCCGGCTACCTCGCCGCCGAAGCCCTCGCCCAAACCCTCGGTTTCGACATCCCCTTCCTCCTCCCCGACCTCCCCACCCAATGGCCCGCCCGCCTCCTCGGACTCTGACCCACCCCGCTAAAAACGCACACCCCCAAAACCCTTCCCCCTCGTAAAAAGGAGCCAAATCATGGGCCTCTACGGTGATGACCAAGCCTCCGTCACCTCCGGCGACGTCCTCGACGTCATCTACTTCCAAGGCAAATTTTCCGCACCCGCTCCCTCGACCGCCTGAAAGACTGGCCCGACGACATCAAACAATTCATCACCACCGCCAAATCCGAAGCCGAAACCCTCCTCGAAAAAGCCCAATCCAAACTCACTTAAAAAGCCCCGCGCCTCGAAGCATCCCTCGTCTTCTTGCGTCTTGCTCCTTGCTTCTCCCCCTTCTGACCACTGACCCCTCGCAATCACCGCGGCACCGGCCCGCTCTGCGGATCCCGCGCCAAATTCCCCGACGGATTCAACTCCTCCACCGCCACCCTCTCCTCCCCACTCAACTGAATCTCCAATGCCCCCATGTTGTCCTGCAACTGCTCCACCGTCCGCGGTCCAATGATCGGACACGTCACCCCCGGCACACCCAAACACCACGCAATCGAAAACTGCGAAGACGTACATCCCCGCTTGTCCGCCAGCGCATCTACCGCCTCCATCAGCGGCCACTGCACCGCCGGAAAATCCGTCTTCTTCAACGCCGCATACCACGTCCCCGCCGGTATCTTCCGCCCGCCCCGCGTATACGTCCCCGCCAGCCTCCCCCGCGCCAGCGGCGCCCACGTGATCGTCGCCACGTTGTACTTGATGCAAAACGGCAGCACCTCCGCCTCAATCCGCCGATCGATAATATTCAACTGCGGCTGCTCCACATCAAACCGCGCCACATTCAACTTCTCCGCCACAAAATGCGCTTCCGCCAACTGCCACCCCGCAAACACGCTGCTCCCCAGATACAACACCTTCCCCGACCTCACCAAATCATCCAACGCCCGCAACGTCTGATCGATCGGCGTATCGCCGTCCGGCCGATGAATGTGATACACATCAATCCGATCCGTCTTCAACCGCTTCAACGACTGCTCCACCTCCCGCACAATATGCCACCGCGAATTCCCCGCATCATTAATATGCGCCGACCGCCGACCATGCACCTTCGTCGACAGCACGATCTTGTCCCGCATCCCGCTCTGCTTCATCCACTCCCCGATCACCTCTTCCGACTTCCCCTCGTTGTACACGTTCGCCGTGTCCACAAAATTCCCCCCCAATCGCACATACTCCGACAAGATCCGCCCCGCCTCCCCCGCCTCGCTCCGCCCCCCAAAATTCATCGTCCCCAAACACAGCGGCGTAACCTTCACACCCGTCCGACCCAACACGCGATAATTCATAAAGTTCTCCAACCAAAAAATCCCCCCCTACGCTACCCCCCCTCCCCCCCAATGTAAAACCCCAACCCCTTTTTACTTCCCTAAAAACCATCTATATTTCGTGTCTTTCGTGGCCATTGTCCATCCTCTAAACCCGCCGCAACAGTCCCTCCCGCTCCCCCGCCACCTTCAAAATCAATTCCCCAAAAAACGTGTTCGCCCACGCAAACCACGCCCGCGTAAACCGCCCCGCATCCTCCACCCGAAACGCCTCATGCATGAACCCCGTCCCCGCATGGGTCCCCTTCAACGTCCGCAACGCCGCCAAAATCTCCCCCTCATCCGTGCTCGTCATCGCCCGCGTCACAATCCCCAGCGGCCACACCCACGCCGTCCCAATGTGTGGCCCGCCCAACGCCCCCTCCGGCACCGCCGCCCCCGCCGCAAAATACGGGTTGTCCCCGCTCAACGAAAAACGCCGCGTGTTCTGATACACCCGCTCGCTCGCCGCGCAAAATCCCAGGTACGGCAACGACAATAAATTCGGCAAATTCGCATCATCCATCAAATGATGCGAGGAATACCCATCGATTTCATACGCTAAAATATCCCCGTGCACCGGATGATGCACCACCCCCCGCGCCCAGATCGCCGCCCGAATCTCCCCCGCCAACTCCCGCGCCTCCCCCGCCAGCTTCGCTGCCAATCCCAACCCTTCCAGCATCTCCGCCGCCTTCTCCAAATTCACCGCCGCCATCGCATTCGACGGTATCAAATACTGAAAAATCGCCGCATCATCCGACGGCCGAAACGGCGCACGCGACATCCCGCACCGCCGAAAGGGATTCCCCAATCCCTCCAACGCCAGCGTCTCCGTCCCCGACTGCGTCGTCCGCTGAAACGAATACGCCAGCGGATACGCCTGCTCCGCCGACCCCGCCTGCTCCTGCCGAATCGTCCGCACAATCACCGCAAACGCCGCCAGAAAATCCGCATCAAACGGCTCCCCATCCCCCGTCGCCGCAAAATACCCCGCCGCCAGCCGCAGCACCGACGCCAGCGAATCCAACTCATACTTCCGCTCATGCACCCCCGCCTTCATCTCCGTGTGATCCGACTTCCACTCGCTCTCCCGCTCCCCCGTGCGATAAAACGCATTCCCATACGGGTCCAGCCGCACACATCGCGCCTGCCGCCCAATCAACCCCCGCAACATCTCCCGCAACTTCCCGCACTCCTTCGCGAACGCCACATACGGCCACACCTGGTTCGTCGAATCCCGCAACCACATCGCATCAATATCCCCCGTAATCACAAACGTATCCGCCCGCCCCTCCCCATCCCGCGAAATCGTCACCGTCGTATCCAGCGTGTTCGGAAAACAATTCTCAAACAACCACCCCAACTCCTCATCCCCAATCTTCGCCCGCGTCTCCGCAATCACCCGTTCTATCACCGGCGAAGTAAATCCCCGCTTCTCCACCGCCGGCCGCTTCGATTTAAATTCCATTTCGTTCCAACTCCTCGCGCCGCAGTTCGACGCACATTCTTCTATCCACCGCGAATTTACGGCCCCACCATCGTCGACGGATCCAGCAATTTCTTCAACTCCCCCTCCGTCAACTTCGTCCTCTCCCGCGCCACCTCCCCAATACTCCGCCCACTCTTCGCCGCCTCCTTCGCAATGCCCGCCGCCGCGTCATACCCAATCACCGGCACTAGCGCCGTCGCCAACATCAAACCCTTCTCCACCAACTCCGGCCCGCGCTCCGTCGCCCGCAATCCATCCACACACAAATCCGCCAAATTCCCCGCCGCCGCCCCCAACCAACTTATCGACTCATCCATCGCCGCAATCACCACTGGATACGTCGTCACCAATTCAAAATGCGCCCCCATCCCCGCCGCCACAATCGTCCCGTCATTCCCCACCACCCGCTGGCACACCATCACCACACTCTCGCAAATCACCGGATTCACCTTCCCCGGCATAATGCTGCTCCCCGGCTGCACCGCCGGCAACTCCAACTCCCCCAGCCCCGCCCGCGGCCCGCTCCCCATCCACCGCAAATCGTTCGCAATCTTCGTCAACGTCACCGCCCCCGTCCGTATCAACCCATGCGCCGCCACCACCCCGTCCATGCTCGACTGCGCCTGAAAATGATTCTCCGTCTCCCGCACCCAAATCCCCAGCCTCTCGCTCAACAGCCCGCACACCCGCTTCGCAAACTCCCGATGACCATTGATCCCTGTCCCCACCGCCGTCCCCCCCAGCGCCACCTCCGCCAAAATTTCCTCCGCCCGCCGCACATGCCCCAGCCCCCGCTCCACCTGCCCCGCATATCCCAAAAATTCCTGCCCCAACCGTATCGGCGTCGCATCCTGCAAATGCGTCCGCCCCGTCTTGATCACCTCCCAAAACTCCGCCGACTTCTTCAACAGCGCCGCGTGCAGCCGCACCAGCCCCGGCCGCAACTCGTTCTTGATCTCCCACAACGCCATCACCTGCAGCGCCGTCGGCACCACATCATTCGAACTCTGCCCCAAATTCACATGATCATTCGGATGCACCGGCGCCTTGTCCCCGCGCTTCCCTCCCAAAATCTCATTCGCCTGGCTCGCCACCACCTCATTCACATTCATATTCGTACTCGTCCCGCTCCCCGTCTGGTAAACATCAATCGGAAAATGCTCCGCCATCCGTCCCCACGCAAACGCTCCCTTCCCTTCGAGAATTTCCCCGCACGCCTCCACAATCGCCCCCGCCACCTTCCCCTCCAGCAATCCCAACTCCCCGTTCACCTCCGCCGCCGCCTTCTTGATCATCACCATCGCCCGAATGAATTCCACCGGCATCGTCTGCCCCGATATCCGAAAATTCCCCACCGCACGCTGCGTCTGCACCCCAAAATACGCCTCCGCCGGCACCTCCAACTCCCCCAGTGAATCCTTCTCCATCCGGCTCTTCATCGCAACTCCTCCCGTTACACGTCCGCCAAAAATCTTTCCCCCCGGATCTAACGTTATCGGTCAATCTGGTCGAAGCATTCTATAGCCAATCCCGCGCCCCTTCCCCAATTTCCCCACTCGGAGATCCCCTGTGCTCTGGCATGTCCACGGTACCGACGCCTCCACCGGACAACCCGTCATCCTGTCCGTTGAAAACTCCGCGCCCACCCAGGCCGTCCAAACTGCCCTCGGTAAACGTATCCTCGTCTCCCGCGTCGTCCGCGCCACAGGACTCGCCGCCTGGTTCGATCGCACCACCCTCCACAACGCCCTCCTCCCCCTCCTCGCCGCCGCCGTCGCTCTCCTCGCCCCCCTCTGCTACGGCCTCTACACCATGAACCAAATCGAACGCGCCCGCTCCGCCGCCCTCGCAATTCAACCAGCCCCCTCCCTCGCTCCCCTTACCGCAACCTCCCTCCCCGCCCCCACTCTCCCCGCCCCTGAACTCGCCGCCCAGCGCCAACGCGCCGCCACTCTCCAATCCCAACTCGACTCCCTCCAACTCGAAATCCTCCACGCCCGCGCCCGCATCGCCGATCTCGAACCCGCCGCCGCCCGCGCCCCCGCCCTCCAGTCCGATCTCGACTCCGCCCGCAAAAAACTCCAGCAAGCCCCTTCCGCCTCCACCGACCTCACCCGCCAAATCGCCGCACAAAAACAACGCCTCGCCGATCTCCAAAACCGCGCCGCCAAAACCCTCCCTCTCGTCGACACCCAGCAAAAACTCCTCGCCGCCAACGCCCAACTCACCGCCCAGATCGATCTCCTCAAAACCCAACTCCTCGAACTCGCCGCCCAACCCGCTCCCGATTCCTCCCACGCCTCCCTCACGCCCGTCACCGCCCCCGCCGACATCTGGGCCCTCTCCATCCCCCGCGACACCGCCCTCGATTTCGTCTCCCTCCACTTCGGCAAAGAAGCCTTCACCCGTCCCACCACCGCCACCGGCATCCGCACCCTCAAAGCTCTCCACCCCCAAAACGCCTGCGCCGTCGCCCTCAAAATCGACGCCACGCGCATCTACCTCGCCGCCCTCTCCGTCTCCCTCGCCCCCGAAGCCCCCCCAGAAAAAATCGCCGAAAACACCCAACTCCTCGCCGCCTTCGCCCACACCTTCGCCCCCGAGTGGAAAAACCCCGACGAGTGGCTCCTCGCCTCCATCAAATCCCTTGCCGCCAAAAAAAGCGCCGAACGCCTCCTCCTCCTCGGCAATCAGTTCCAAGCCACCCTCTCCCACGATGACCTCCACCAATTCACCCTCCGCATCGAATCCCCCCGCTCCTCCCTCGAAGACTAACCAACATCGTCACCGCCCCCTAACAGACCCTTGACTCCTCCGCACGCCCCCGCCATGATGCGCCCATGATCGTCCGCCTCGCAGGAAAACTCGAATTCGTCGGCGATGACTCCGTCCACGTCACCGTCGGCGAAATCACGCGTGAACTCTTCGTCCCCTCCGCCGACATCCCCACACTCCAAACCAAAATCGGACAGCCCATCCAGTTCTTCACCCTCGAATACATCGAAGGCAACCCCTCCTTCGGATCACTCGCCCCCAAAATGCTCGGCTTCGTCCGACCCGAAGATCGCGAATTCTTCCAACTCTTCACCACCGTCAAAGGCATCGGCCCACGCAAAGCCCTCCGCGCACTCGCCATCCCCGTCGGACAAATCGCCTCCGCCATCGCCCTCAAAGACACCCGCAAACTCTCATCACTCCCCCAAATCGGCAAACGCGCCGCCGAAACCATCATCGCTGAACTCCACGGCAAGGTAGACCGCTTCGCCCTCGGCTCCTCACCCTCCTCCGCCCCCGTCCCTCACCTCCCCGATTTCCAGGAACAAGCCATCGAAGTCCTCACCAAGCTCGGCGAACGCCGCCCCGAAGCCGAAAACTGGGTCCGCCGCGCCTGCGATGTCGACCCCACCCTCAACGACCCCCAAAAAGTAGTCCAAGCCGCCTACCGCCTGAAATCCGGCATCCGCTAAAAACGCCGACTGAATGAGTGCATGCCCATGAACCAATACCCAAAAAACACCCGCACGAAACCCCCTCACGTTTCGCTCATTCTCACCTTGCTCATTGATCGTTCATTCGTCCTTCGTCATTCGTCCTTCGTCCTTCCCCAAAGGGGGCACCATGGCTCGTGAACGCATCATCTCCCCCACCCAACAACCCGAAGACCATCAACCCACCGAAGCCGCCAACCCCGCCCTCCGACCCCGCAAACTCAACGAATACATCGGCCAGCCCGAACTCCTCGAAAAAATCCGCATCGCCGTCCAGGCTGCCAAACAACGTGGCGAACCCATGGAACACGTCCTCCTCTCCGGCCCCCCAGGCCTCGGCAAAACCACCCTCGCCAACATCATCGCCGATGAAATGAACAACTCCCCACCCAAAATCACCTCCGGGCCCGCCCTCGTCAAACCCGGCGATCTCGTCGGCATCCTCACCAACCTCAAACGCGGCGACGTCCTCTTCATCGATGAAATCCACCGCATGTCCAGCGTCGTCGAAGAATACCTCTACCCCGCCATGGAAAATTACGCCATCGACGTCGTCATGGACTCCGGCCCCCACGCCCAGGTCATGAACATCCCCATCCAACCCTTCACCCTCATCGGCGCCACCACCCGCACCGGTCTCATCTCCGGTCCCATGCGCTCCCGCTTCGGCATCGCCCATCACCTCGACTACTACTCCCCCGCCGACCTCTTCAAAATCGTCACCCGCTCCGCCGACCTCCTCCAACTCCCCGCCGACAAAAACGCCCTCGTCCAAATCGCCGCACGCTCCCGCGGCACGCCCCGCGTCGCCAACCGCCTCCTCCGCCGCGTCCGCGATTTCGCCGTCGTCCGCGGCCACGGCAAACTCGACCAGTCCATCCTCGACCAGGGCCTTGCCCTCGAAGGCATCGACTCCCTCGGCCTCGACCCCCTCGACCGCCGCTTCCTCTCCATCCTCTTCCGCGACTACGACGGCGGACCCGCCGGCATCGAAGCCCTCGCCGCCACCATGGGCGAAGAACGCGACACCCTCGAAGACGTCGTCGAACCCTTCCTCCTCCAGATCGGCTTCATCCGCCGCACCCCCAAAGGCCGCCAAATGACCCCCGCCGCCTACTCCCACCTCCACCTCCAACCCCCCGCCGAAAAACCCGACACCCTCTTTTAAGCATTTCGCATACCCACGTTTAGCACCAATACCGTTCAACGAAGCATAACTATGGAATCTC
>JBBRWV010000020.1:0-38028 GCA_038248985.1 Phycisphaerae bacterium | reverse complement strand
GTTGGTCGTGCCAGTGGTGTTGCTGGCGTTCAGCAATGCCGTCCACATCTGGGCATTGGTCGGGGCATTATCGGCGTGCTGGATCTTGAAGAGTTCGACCTGGCTGCGCAGGGTTTGCAGGGTCGAGCTGACCGAGTTGTTACGGGCATCATTGCTGGCGTTCGTGAACTGCGGGATCACGATCGCGGCCAAGATGCCGAGGATGATCACGACGATCAGAATTTCGACAAGGGTAAAACCACGTGTGTTGCGTTTCATGAGCTTCTCCAAAAAAAAGAGTTTTGTGTTGAATTGTTAGTTACATGCCTGACAAGTCTGAATACTGTGGGGGGTACTGTTAGCGATTGCTCTCGAATGTTCTGGGCTGATTTTGTGGCACAGCCTTGCTGCCGGCCAGGTCTTTCTGGCCTTCATAGGCGACCGTACCGAAACGGCAGGAAGCCTATGCCACCATTGCTCCGCTTTGCGCCCAGACACCCCCTTTCGGGTAGTTGAATACGCGATAACCTGAGTTTCGCAAGACCATCCATCCTTGGAGGCTCGACGACTTCTTGGCGTCATCGCAAATTACTGGCCACACGGCCTTGTGTCCGCCTCCATGCAGACGAGTAAATCTCCTGCCGGGCAAGCAGTGTGATTCACAACATTCAGAGCATCGGTCCGTGAGAACCCTGACTTAAGCGCCCAAACATTACAGAGCGGATTATTTACCCAAAATGAAGGGGACAACCCGAAAATTTGCACTTGTCAGGCCTTTATTCGTGCGTGCGAGCGGGACAGCACAAACGTACGATATGGGTGGTTTGGGGCAAATAGAATGGATAAATAGTGGAGTTTGGGAGGTTTCAAAAAGAAACGTCCGAGAATTCCCCGTGAAAAACTAACGCGGTTTTCAGCGTGGAGAAAGCGCCGTGGTTTTGGCGGACAACCACACCATCGCGCCGGTCTCATCCCGCAAAAGCAGGCCTTTCAGTGGATCCACGTTAAGCACCTGCCCCGTGACGGGATGCGCTTTCCCTTGCGCGTCGCTGACAAAAGCCGTGAGCGTCTGCCCCAACATCGGACACCGCCCCTTCCAGCCTTCCAGCCACCGCGGATCCGCCAGCGCATCGGCGGTGCATTTCTTTTCCAGCGCCGCAATTAGCGCCTCGATGATGCGGAGCCGGTCGACCACTTGCCCCGACGCCAGATAAACCGACGTGGCCTGCGCCCGCAGTTCGGGCGGAAAATCGGCAGTCGACTGCGCGACATTGATGCCCAGGCCGATGACCGTGTGCGCCGGACGGCTTTCC
This sequence comes from Phycisphaerae bacterium, assembly GCA_038248985.1. Lineage (GTDB taxonomy): Bacteria > Planctomycetota > Phycisphaerae > WQYP01 > WQYP01 > JBBRWV01. The sequence continues at coordinate 36,736 of JBBRWV010000020.1, read as the reverse complement.
ACCAGAACACCGGCAATCTTCTGACCCGCAATAAGCAGATCATTCGGCCATTTGATCTGAACCGAAGAAATCCCGAAAAGCTCGAGCGTCTCGGCGACGACAAGCCCCGTGATGAGCGTGAGCCGATCCTCCTGCCCAGTTTGCGCAGGCACGAGTACTGACAGCAGAATCGATTGCCCGCGCTTCGCGAGCCACGAATGCCCGCGTCGGCCCCGCCCGGCCGTTTGCTCATCCGCGATAACCACCAGACCGCGACGCGCATCATCCACCAAAGCGTGCAGCGCAAGATCATTGGTGCTGCCAGTTTGCTTGTAGATGTGAACGCTCCGGCCGAGCGCGCCACGGCGGGCCGCAGAAGCGTTTTCGAGAATGTCGCGCCAACAAGACAACCCCACAGAATGAATTTCAAGCCCGGACGGAGTCCGCTCTATCACGCAGCCCAGGCGTTGGAGCATATCGACGGATTGCAGGGTTTGGGCGGTGGTGGCGCCCGCCGCTATCGAAAGCGCGTCGACCGTGACAGTGCACCTCTTCCACAAATGAAGCAGGATGCGCGTGGTGAAATCGGGAAGTGCAGCGGGCATCTCCATGGCGGCCTCAGGCAAGTTCCATAGAGAGATCAAGAACGGGCGCCGAATGCGTGAGCGCCCCGATGCTGATGCGGTCAACTCCCGTCTGGGCGACGGCGCGGACGTTATCGAGAGTGATGCCGCCGGAGGCTTCCAGCAATTTCGCTTTTTGATTTCTATTTTTCGATTGGTCGCGCAAGTGAACCGCTTCTTGCATTTGCTCAGTCGTCATGTTGTCGAGAAGAACGATGTCGGCCGCGCCACTATTTCCATCAGTGCCAGCAAGCTCTTCCTGCAACTGCTCCAGCGTATCTACCTCCAGCCAAAGCGTGATCGCGGGATTAAGCTGGTCCCGGATGTGGCGGGTGAGTGCGGCGAGAGTCTGATTCTGACCAAGTTGCAATCGCAGAGCCGCCAGGTGGTTGTCCTTCAGCATAACGCCGTCGTACAGGCCGATGCGGTGGTTCGCCCCACCACCACAGCGGACGGCGTATTTATCAAGGACACGGTAAGCAGGCGTTGTTTTTCGCGTGTCGCAGATTTGAGCGTGCGTGCCCGCCACCGCATTCACGTAGCGTCGTGTAAGCGTGGCGATGCCGGAGAGGTGGCCCATGAAGTTGAGGAGTACGCGCTCCGCAGACAGCAGCATGCGGACGGAACCGGAAATCTGCGCGACGGCCTGATTGGGCGCGACGCGTGTGGAATCCGGCGTGAGAATGGCGCAGTCGATTCCGACCTGGTATTCGCGCAGGATCACCGGGAGAAGGTATGTGCCGGAAATGACGCCCGTTTTGCGGGCAACGATGGTGGCAACGCCGCGAAGGGCCTGCGGGATCGCAAGTTCTACAGTGATATCCCCCTGCGTGGTGCCATAGGAAGCGTGGCCCAGATCTTCGCGCACGGCCATGCGGATGAGGGCCATGGTGTGAGGATCGAGCGGAGGCGGTTGTAGGGCGGGGGACATAAAGCCTCCTGAGAGTTTCGTCCGTGAGGAATACACTATAAACTTCGTCGATTCATTCGTCTCTTTTTTGGCGGGAGTTTTATATGTCAGACATCCGGTATTACAAGTTGGCCAACACGTTGATCAATTATTCCTGCTCCGTGAAACCGGGCGAGAATGTGCTGATCGAGGCGATTGATATTCCGCACGGGTTTACCAAGGTACTGGTGGAAGTGTGCGCAAGCGCCGGTGGCCGACCGGTGGTGTTGCTAAAGAGCAATGAAATAAATCGGGCGTTGATGCTGGCCGGGACGCAGGCGCAGTGGGAAATGATTGCACATATTGAGCGTGAGCAGATGAAGCGGATGGATTGTTACATTGGGGTGCGCGGGAATCCGAACGTGAGCGAACTGAGCGATGTACCGCAGGCGAAGCAGGAATTGTACGAGAAGAGCGTGTGGAGCAAGGTGCACAAGGATGTGCGTGTGCCGGACACAAAGTGGGTGGTGTTGCGTTGGCCGACACCGAGCATGGCGCAGATGGCGGAGATGAGTACGGAGGCGTTTGAGGATTTTTATTTCAAGGTGTGTACGCTGGATTATCGCAAGATGGCGGTGGCGCAGGAACCGTTGCGGCGGTTGATGATGCGGACAGACAGCGTGCGTTTGAAAGGGCCGGGGGAGACGGATCTACGATTTTCGATCAAGAATATTCCGGCGCAACCGTGCGTGGGGGATCGGAATATTCCGGATGGGGAGGTGTATACGGCGCCAGTGCGGGATTCGGTGAATGGAGTGATTGCTTATAACTGCCCGAGCATTTATCGCGGAGTCACGCACACGGGAGTGCGGCTGGAATTCAAGAACGGAAAGATTGTGAAGGCGACTTCGAACGAAACGAAGAAACTCAACGAAGTCTTTGATACGGATGAGGGGGCACGGTACGTGGGCGAATTTGCGATCGGGTTTAATCCGTATTGCACCAAGCCGATGAAGGATATTTTGTTTGATGAGAAGATCGCGGGCAGCATTCACTTCACGCCGGGAAGCTGCTACAAGGAAGCGTACAACGGAAATGTCAGCGCGATCCACTGGGATTTGGTACTGCGGCAGGATCCGGAAGTGGGCGGCGGAGAAGTCTGGTTTGACGGGAAGTTGATTCGGAAGGACGGTCGGTTTGTGGTGAAAGAGCTGTTCGGGTTGAATCCGGAAAATTTGAAGTGAATGTTCCGCCTGTATTGAGCCGCTCGGGTCTGAATCCGGGCGGCTTTTTTATGCGCGGTGACTGTTGAAGAACCGAGCGAGGGAGGATTGGGTTGGGGGTTGGGAGGTTGGCGCGGGTTGGGTTTGGGTGGCGGGAGTTGGGGAGGCGTCGTCTTTTTTTATGTATTTGAGGGCGACGAAGCCGCCGACGAGGAGGAGGGTGAAGACGATGGAGAGGATGTTAAAGTATTTGTCGATGAATTTGACGATACGTTCGCCAAAGAACCACATGAGGCCGGCGACGAGGAAGAAGCGGAGTCCGCGGCCGATGGCGGAGGCGATGATGAACATCGGGAGGTTGATGGTGAATACGCCGGCGGCGATGGTGATGACTTTGTAGGGAATGGGTGTAAAGGCGGCGACGAAGACGACCCAGAAGTCGTAGTTCTGGTAGAGGGTGGCGACTTTGTCGAAGACGGCGGAGGTGAAGCCGGGGATGTAGTTGTAGAAGAAGCCGGAGATGGCGTGCCAGAGGAGATAGCCGATGGCGTAACCGGCGAGGCCGCCGAGGACGGAAGCGATGCTGCAGACAGTGGCGAACCAGAAGGCTTTTTTGCGGTTGCCGAGGGCGAGGGGCATGAGGAGGACATCGGGTGGGATGGGGAAGAAGGAGGACTCGGCGAAGGAGAGGAGGAAGAGGGCCCAAGTGGCGTGTTTTTTGTGGGCGAAGCCGAGGACCCAGTCGTACATGCGGCGGTGGATGGCCCATTTGGAGACGGGCGTCGCGGTGCCGGCGGCGGCGGCATCGCGATCGGATTCGGTTACGTTGGGATTGCCTTGCATGGGATTCTTTCATTCGGTTGTGTGGGTTAGGGGAGGCATCATCGCATAGGAAGAAGAGGTTGCCAAACAGGTTGGGGGCTTATTCGGATTTGGGTCGGGGCATGGAATTTGCAACGTGAGTGATGTCTTTTTTAAAGGAGTCACTCATGCTTTCACGTTTTAATCGGTATCGTACCAAAGGCGCGCTTGGATATGGACTGCTTTGGCTGCTGGGAATCCCCATTCCCGTCTTGATTATCTTCTTTTTGCTTCGCGGATGTACGTAAGAATGTCGTGAGGCGGACGGAATGTCGCGGACGCACATTATCCGCGGTGTTTTGGTCCGCGTTTGACTTTCTTTTGTTGGGGGGTCATGGGTTTGGGCCCCGCACTTTTGCCGGCGAGGCGGGCGGAAAGCCCGTCGCTGAGCGCGGCGGCAAGCGCGTGGCTGTCATGAACGGTACCGGGACTTGAGGATTGCTCCCGCATCTGCTTAATGCGGTCGCGCAGGCCTGCGGCTTTTTCGAACTCAAGATTATTAGCCGCCTCCAGCATTTCATCCTCCAGCATACTGATGATTTGCTCGGCATCGGGGCTGCTGAGGCTGTCGTGGATGGCCTCGCGAACGGTCTTGCGGGCCTTCAGTTCGGCATCGATGCCGACTCGGATGGCTTTCTGAATGGTTGTCGGCGTGATGTTGTGCTCGGTGTTATACGTTTCCTGAATCGCGCGGCGACGGATCGTTTCATCCATGGCCCGCTGCATGGACGGCGTGATCTTGTCGGCGTAAAGATATACCTGCGAATCCACATTGCGGGCACAACGGCCGATCATCTGGATGAGCGAAGTCTCACTGCGCAGGAAACCTTCCTTGTCCGCATCGAGGATGGCAACCATCGAGACCTCCGGCAGATCAAGCCCCTCGCGCAAAAGATTAACACCGACGAGAACATCGAAGCCGCCTTCTCGAAGCTCGCGGAGAATCTCTACACGGTCAAACGTTTGAATCTCCGAGTGCAGGTATTTACAGCGAAAGCCCGCTTCATTGAGATAGTGTGAAAGATCCTCAGACAGCCGCTTGGTGAGTGCGGTGACCAGCACCCGCTGGTCGACCGCGACGCGTTTGCGTGTCTCGTCGATGAGATCCTGCACCTGTCCCGTGGCGGGACGAACCACGATTTGCGGATCGAGCAGGCCGGTGGGGCGAATGACTTGCTCGACAACTTCTCCGCCGGTGGCTTCGAGCTCGAATTTGCTGGGCGTCGCGGAGACAAACAGCGTTTGATTCCAGATAGCCTGGAACTCTTCGAAACGCATCGGGCGATTGTCCATGGCCGAAGGAAGACGAAAACCATGATCCACCAGGACTTCCTTGCGTGCCCGGTCGCCGGCGTACATGGCGCGGATCTGCGGGAGCGAGACGTGGGACTCATCAATGATCAGCAGGTAATCCTTGGGGAAGTAATCGACCAGCGTGTTGGGCTTGGCGCCTGCGGGCGTACCGGCAAGGTGGCGCGAATAGTTTTCGATGCCCGAGCACATACCCGTTTCCATCAGCATTTCGCAGTCATACTTGGTGCGGGCGAGAAGTCGTTGCGCCTCGAGGAGCTTGCCTTGCATGCGCAGTTGCTTGACGCGTTCTTCCAACTCCGCCCGGATGTCGGCTACGGCCCGGCTGAGATTGTTTTCATCGGTGATGTAGTGTTTTGCAGGGAATATAAAAACCTGCTGTTCCTCAGCGAGGAGTTCGCCGGACGTGGGGTGGATATGCGAAATGGACTCGACGGTGTCGCCGAAAAATTCGACCCGGTAAGCGGTAGTTTCATAAGCGGGAAATATTTCAACGGTATCGCCGCGCGGTCGAAAAATGCCGCGCTTGAACTCGATATCGTTGCGTTCGTACTGCAGGTCGACAAGGTTGCGTAAAAGGGCATCGCGTCCACCCCGCTCGCCAGTTCCCCCACCGCCGCTTCCGGCCAGAGAAGAGTCGCCGTACGAGAAATCCTGCCCCTTAACAATGCTGATGACCTTCTTTTTGTAGTCTTCCGGCGAGCCAAGCCCGAAGATGCAAGAGACGGACGCCACGACGATAACGTCACGACGGGAGATCAGGGCCGAGGTCGTGGCAAGACGCAGACGATCCAGATCATCATTGCGCGAAGCGTCTTTTTCGATGTAGATATCGCGCTGCGGAATGTACGCTTCCGGCTGATAGTAATCGTAATAGCTGACAAAATAGGTGACGGCGTTGTGCGGAAACAGTTCCTTAAACTCCTCGTAGAGCTGGGCCGCAAGAGTCTTGTTGTGGGATATGACCAGCGTCGGCCGCTGTAAGCGGGCAATGGTGTGAGCCATCGAAAACGTTTTGCCCGAACCCGTGACGCCCATCAGAACTTGAGTTTTCTGGCCGGCTTCGAAGGTGGCCACGAGTTTTTCAATTGCCGCAGGCTGATCGCCGGTCGGGTGATAGGGGGACACAACTTCGAAGGGTTTGTAGAGCATGAGGGGATTATAGGAGACGAGTGCGGAATGACGAGCATAAATGGTTTTGCGACAAAAATGGCGGGAGTGAGCGAAAATACTGCTTTAAGGTTGTGTGATTTTGCGGGAAAAGTGTTTGCCGGAGATGAGGGCAGGGTCTACGATCACCGTTGCGCGGAGAACGTATTCTTATCTCGAGGGGTGACATGCTGAGGTCCGATGAATTGTCCGCGCGTTTTCGTTTTTATTGCACTGCTGGTGATGGGGATGGTCGGAAGGGTCGCGCTGTGTGAGGAGCGAACCAACGCCGAGGGAATTGATCTGGCTTTGGTGCAGGCCAAGGCATGGCTGTACAAGCAGCAGGGCAAGGATGGAACGTGGGAGACGGCACCGACAAGGATTTTGAACCGCCCCATACTCAATGATACGGAAGGCGGCCAATGGGGCGGATTGACGGCGCTAAGTACATACGCATTGCTGGCATCCGGGGAAAGCTCGAAAAATCCAAAACTGGTGCCGGCGATTGAATGGCTGAAAAAAGCGGAGATCGAGGGGACGTATGCGATGGCGTTTCGGATGCTGGTCTATTCCCATTTGCCCAAATCAGACGACGTGCGAAAACTGGCCCAGCGGGATCTGACCATGCTGGTAAAGCGGATGAAAACCGAAGGGAACGCGCGGGGAATGTACGACTATATGAATGACGGGAAAAGTTACTCGCATTCACGATCACAATATGGCGTTCTGGCGGCATGGGCGGCGACGAAGTTGAATCTCGAGGTGGAGAACCGCTATTGGAAAACGGTCCAGGAGGCGTGGATTCGAAATCAGGATGTCTCCGGCGGGTGGGGGTACAAGCACCCTGCTGATAACGCGAAAGCCAAAGATGGCGACTACGATCCCAGCCCCGGGATGACGGCAGCAGGAATTGCAACACTGTATTTGACATACGACGGATTGGGTTCGCCCGTGGGATGCACGGGAAATCCCAAGTGGCCGGAAATGGACAAAGCCATGGCTTTCATGGCCAAGGATGTGAAGCGCTTTGCATCGGGGGAACGGTTTGGCCACGATTTTCCCATGCCGACAATGTACGCAGTGGAACGCGTGGGACTGGCGTCGGGGTTGCGCTATTTTGGCGATACGGATTGGTTTCGCAAGGGGAGCAATTTCCTGTTGCAGCAGCAGAATGGCAGCGGATCGATTGCCCTGGGCCGGAAGTTTGAGGTCACGGACACGGCACTGGCAATCTTGTTCCTGGCACGGGGCCGAGCGCCCATCGTGATGCAGAAACTCAATTATTCCATCACCGCCGGCGGAAAGACAACGGAAGGCCCGTGGAATCAGCGGCCGCGCGACGTGGCGAATTTGACGGGCTGGATGGGCAGGCAGATGGAACGGGAGTTAAAGTGGCAGATTGCACAACTCGAATTTCCCGTGGAGGATTTGCTCGACTCACAGATCTTGTACATCAGCGGCAACAAGGCGCTCGCGTTTACGGCCGATGAGGAACGGAAGCTGCGCGACTATGTCGAACGCGGGGGAATGATCGTGGGCAATGCGGATTGCAGCGAAGTAGCGTTCTCTCAGTCTTTTCAAAAATTGGGGGCTAAACTGTTCCCGATGTACGAGTTTCGTGAGCTGCCGCCAGATTCCGCGATTTACACACGGCAGAATTATTTGCCCAAGAGTTGGGGAACGAAGCCGCGGATTTTGGGCCTGAATAACGGCGTGCGGGAGTTGATGATCTCGATACCTGCGGGGGATCTGGGGCGGAGTTGGGCGATGAATGCGACGGCGAACGCCGCAAATTATGAAGTGATGGCCGATATCTTCACGTATGCCAATGACAAGACCAAGCTGCGTTCGGCCGGGCAGTCGTATGTATTATCCGCGGATGCAAAAGCAGTAGCGCGAAAAACAGTGAAAGTCGCAAGATTGGAATATGCGGGGAATTTCAATCCAGAACCTGCAGGTTGGCCGCGGCTGAGAATCTTTATGGCAAATAGACACGAGATGAAGTTGGAAATCGAAACAGTGCAACTCGGCACGGGAAAGCTGAACAAGGATTTCTCGCTCGCCCATTTGACGGGAACGGCAGCCTTTACCTTGACCGAGGCGCAGCGGAAGGAGATTGCGGAATACGTGGCCGGTGGTGGGACACTCTTGATCGATTCCGCCGGCGGGCGGGAGATTTTTGCCTCCAACGCGCGAACCGAACTCGAAGCAATCTTCCCCAACAGCGCGGGAAAGATGGAACTCTTGCCGAAAGATCATGCTATTTATACGACCGCAAAGCTGCCGGACGTTGAGTATCGAAATTTTGTACGCGATGCCGGCATGCGTGCCGGGGCTGCCGGGCCGCTGGATGCGCCGCGATTGAAAGGCTTAACAATAGGCGGGAGGACTGCGGTGCTTTTTTCCGCCGAGGATATCTCCCATGGCATGCTGGGCTCGCCAACAGACGGCATCAATGGCTACGCGCCCGAGTACGCATTGGCCTTGATGAGAAATATTGTGCTCGCGGCAACGAAGTGAGAATGAGCCATTACACAGATGCCAATGAAAAAGGCTCGCGATGCCTTCCGCAGCCGCGAGCCGTTGTTCAATTGATGGGATCATTCCGCCTTAGGCCTTGGCGGCTTCCTTCTTGGCCTTCTTCTTCGGCGCGGCCTTCTTCTGCGTTTTGGCGATGCCCACGATCTGCACGATCACGATGTCGCCAGCGTCACCGATGCGCCACGTGGCGGTCTTGACGACGCGGGTATAGCCGCCGTTGCGATCCGCAAACGTCGGGGCAATGTCGCTAAAAAGCTTCTGCACAACCGTGTGCTCGGCATAGAGGCCGGTCTCAGGATCGGCGATGAAGCGGTCATTCAAACGGGAGATGACCAGACGGCGCGCATGCAGCGTGCCCTTCTTCGCCTGTGTGACCAGGGGCTCGAAAAAGCGCACGAGCTCCTTGGCCCGCGGCAGGGTCGTCTTGATCTCGCCGTGTTCGATGAGTGACTGGGACATATTGCGAAGCATCGCGAGGCGATGCGAGGGTGTCGCGGAAAGGCGACGCCCAACTACTCTGTGACGCATAATTACACCTTTTGGGTTCAGGGTCAGGGGTTAGGGGTCAGGTTCGCGGGTTGCCGCGAACACGGTTACGAGTTAGGCATTGGCTTCGGCCGGCGCGGCAGAGCCGATAGCCATACCGAGCGAGAGGCCGATGTCCTGGAGTTTACGTTTCACTTCGCGAAGCGAGGTCTTGCCGAAAGAACGCACCTTGAGAAGGTCGCCGTCGGTCAGCTTGGCCAGATCGCCGATCGTGTGGATCTTGGCGGACTCAAGGCAGTTGCTGGCGCGGACGGACAGGTCCAGCACCGAGATGGGCTGATTGAGTTTGCCCTGCAGCTCTTCGTTCATCTGGGGCGTGGCGACGAGGTCGCGATCGAGCATCTCGGCATCGAGGCTGTCGCCCGGTTCGAACATCTGCACGAACGCGTTGAGATGCTTACGCAGAATCTTGGCCGCTTCGACCAAAGCCAATTCCGGCGTGATGGTGCCGTTGGTCCAAATCTCGAGGATAAGCCGATCGTAGTTGGTCTTCTGGCCCACGCGGGTATCTTCACGAGAGTAGCGAACGCGCGTCACGGGCGAGTAGATAGAGTCGATCGGAATCACGCCGATGATCTGCTCCTCCGGCGTGTTTTCGACGGCCGTTACAAAACCGCGGCCCTTGTGAATATCGAGTTCCATATTGAACTCGGCTTCGGAAGTAAGCGTCGCGAGCACGAGATTCTTGTTGTAAACGCTGATGGACGCGTCACCGGTCAGGTCGCCCGCAGTGACGACGCCGGGGCCTTTTTTGACCACGGAAAGTGTCTTGGGGGTTTCCGAATCCATCGAGACAATCAGTTGCTTGATGTTGAGGATGATGTCCGTGACATCTTCCATCACGCCATCGATCTGGGCGAACTCATGATCAACGCCAGCGATTTTGACATTGACTGCAGCGGCACCTTCGAGCGACGAGAGCAGGATGCGACGCAGGGAGTTGCCGATCGTGTTTCCAAAGCCGCGTTCGAAGGGCTCGACGACAAACTTGGAATAGGTTTCGGTCTGAACGGACGGGTCTTTGATGACGGAATGCGGGAGTTCAAGCCCGCGCCAACGAATACGCATAGTGGGTCTCCTTGAGGGTTTTTCGCCTGCGGATTATCGCTCACAAGAGCATCTGTCACGCGGACGAGAATTGATAAGTTTCACGATACAAGTTTCAAGACTCAAGGTACGGACCAGCCGTGCACTTGAAGCCTGAGAGTGGTTACACGCGACGTTTCTTCGGGGGGCGGCAGCCGTTGTGCGGCAACGGGGTGTTGTCTTCAATCGCCGTGATCTTCAGGCCGCTGGCCTGCAACGCGGTGATTGCCGATTCGCGACCCGAGCCTGGCCCTTTGACGCGCACTTCCACTTCCGCCAGACCGTACTTCTTGGCCTTGGTGGCACAGTTTTCCGCAGCGCGGGTGGCGGCAAAAGGCGTCGACTTGCGGGCGCCCTTGAAGCCGACGGTGCCGGCCGAGTCCCAGGCGAGTGTTTCGCCGTTGACGTCGGTGATGGTGACCTGCGTGTTGTTGAAGGACGCCTTGATGTGGGCGATCCCTTTGACAACGTTCTTTCGAATTTTCTTTTTGGCTTTGGCCATGAGGGAATTCCTTAAGTAATGGGCTGGTTACGGATTCGGCCGCGCGACAAGCGGGGCTAGTCCTGACCCGAGATTAATTGCAAGCTATCAGTTGTCCGTGGGCCAGAGCGCCGCGATCAGTTCTACTGACCACTGACAGCTGGCCACTGACCACTGGTTTATCCGAGTTCCTTGACGCCCTTCTTGCCGGCGACGGTCTTACGCGGGCCCTTGCGGGTACGAGCGTTGGACCGGGTACGCTGACCGCGAACGGGCAGGCTGCGACGGTGGCGGCTGCCCCGGTAGCAGTTGATGTCTTTGAGCCGCTGAATATTCTGCTGAACCTGCCGGCGAAGGGCGCCTTCGACAACGTACGAACGATCGAGAATGTTGACGATGCGACCGACTTCTTCTTCGTTAAGGTCACGAGCGCGTTTCTGCGGATCGATACCGGCCTCGCGGCAGATGTCGACGGCGTTCACGCGGCCGACGCCGTAAATGTAGCGGAGGCTGATGCCGACGGGTTTGTCGATGGGGATGTCAATACCGGAAATACGGGGCATGGAGAGTTCCTTTTTGGTAGCGACCTGAATCCCGTGAGCGGAAAACGTTTCCGGTTTCGGGTATCCGGCCAAAGTTGTAGATAACAAGTAACGGTTAGTGGGTTATTGAAACGATTAGCCTTGACGCTGCTTGTGACGCGGGTCGGCCTTGCAGACCACGCGGAGGACGCCATTGCGTCGCACAATCTTGCAGTGCTCGCAAATACGCTTGACGGAGGAACGAACCTTCATGAGAAAACTCCCTTGTCCAATCTGCCGACGTTTTTAAGCGATTCCATCGATTAGGTGAGGGACGTAAAATTAACGTCAGCAGCTCGACGGGGCGCAGGATACATACAGTTAAAAACCTTAATTGCGGGTCACGATGCGCCCGCGGTTGAGGTCATACGGGCTCATCTCAACCACCACCTTGTCGCCCGGTAGAATGCGGATGAAATTCATACGCATCTTTCCTGAAACGTGGCCGATGAGCGTGTGGCCGTTTTCCAGCTTGAGCCGAAACATGGCGTTGGGCAGAGACTCAAGCACGATGGCTTCAACTCGGATGGCGTCTTCTTTGGGCATTGATTCCTCTTATCTTCCGTCGGTCAGCACATCACAGCCGGTGGCGGTGACGGCGATCGTGTGTTCATAGTGGGCCGCGGGGGCCTTGTTCTTGGTGACAACCGTCCAGGCGTCATCGAGCACAACGACCTCGTGGGTGCTGTCGAGTATGACCATCGGCTCAACCGCCAACGTCATCCCCGGCTGCAGGTAAAAGTCGCCCTTCTTGCGGAAGTCATCCGCCAGATAATTGGGCACTTTCGGATCTTCGTGCAGCTTCGTGCCAACACCGTGGCCGACAAACTCACGCACGCAGGACATGCCTTGCTTTTCGACATGCTCCTGCATTTTCTTGGCGACATCGGACCACCGTCGTCCGGGTCGAATTTCCCTGATGGCCAGTTCCAGCGTTTCCTGCGTAATTCGACACAGCTTTTCAATCTCGGGCGTTACCGTCCCGATCTGAATCGTCAATGCCGAGTCACCGCAGTAACCGCCCAGAATGATTCCACAATCAACACTGACGATGTCGCCATCCAGAAGAACCCGGTTGCCCGGAATCCCATGCACGACTTCATCGTTGATGCTGATGCAGGTGTTCCCCGGAAAGCCCTTACCGGACTCATACGTGGGATACCATTTGAAAAGACCCTGGCCGCCAGCAGCCGTATAAGTATCGTAGACAACGCGATCTAATTCAAGTGTGGTCAGACCGGGTTTTGCGATTTCTTTAGCCCGCAGCAGGGCCTTATGCACTACGCGGCCGGCAGCTCGCATGAGTTCGATATCGCGACGGGATTTGAGGTTGATCTTCATGGGTTCCGAGGGGTCAGGGACAACGGAAGGAGTCATTCATCATCAAAATGGCGGTTGATCTTGTCGGAGACCGCCTTGGTCACTTCATCAATGCTGCCGGAAGCATCAATGGTCTTGAAATTGCCCAACTGCGCGAAATAGGCGATGAGCGGGGCCATCGTCTCCTGGTACGTCGTGATACGCTTCGTGACAACCTCCGGCCTGTCGTCATCGCGAATAATCAGCTTCGCCCCGTCTTGATCGCAAATACCCGGTTCCGCCGGCGGCAGCGAATCCAAGTGGTAGACCGAAAGACAAACCGGACAAACCCGCCGGCCTTCAAAACGCCGCGAAAGCACCTTCGGATTGACCACAAAATTGAGCACCAGCATGAGTGGCCGATTGAGTTCAAAGAGCATGCGATTAAGATTCTGCGCCTGGGGCAGAGTTCGGGGAAAACCATCGAGCACGAACCCTTGCGGCAGCGACTGAATTCGATGACGCATCAGGTCAATCATCAAGTCATCGGGTACCAGCAGGCCGTTATCGATAAACTCGCGAATTTGCTGGCCCAGCGGCGTGCCTGACGATTTTTCCTGGCGCAAAATATCGCCGCTGGCGAGATGGATGAGGCTAAAACTCGCGCAGATTCGTTGGGCCTGGGTGCCTTTACCCGAGCCGGGAGGGCCGAGAAGGGCAAGCCTCATGCGGGGAGACCTCTGGGTTTATCTGAATCATACGACGCTGGCTGCAACTGGGTCGGACCGCGAACTGGTCCGCCCTTGGGTCGGCGGATCTTGGCATTGTTGCCGCCTCCGCCGCCATTTCCGCCATCGAGAAACCCGCCGTAATTGCGCATGACCAGTTGGGCTTCAATGCGGTTCACCAGATCAAGCATGACCGAGATCACGATAAGCAAGCCCGTACCGCCGAGAAACTGCGATATCTGATACGCCTCGGAAGTGCCGCCGAGCATCTTGCTGGCGATGATGGACGGGACAATTGCGATGATGCAAAGAAACGACGCCCCGACGTAAGTGACGCGCGACATAACGGCTTCCAGATAATCGGCCGTGCGCTTGCCCGGCCGCAGACCCGGGATAAACGAACCGTAATCGCGAAGCTGGTTGGCCATTTCCTTGGGCTGGAATTGAACGGTGTTCCAGAAATACGAGAAGAAGAAAATCATGGCACAGTAGGTGACTTCGTGGAAATACTGGCCATTGGTGAAGTTCTTGTAGAGAAAAAGGCTTATCTGGTAATACCACGTTCCCGTCGCCCCATGATTGGCAATGTAGTCGGTAGTCTTGCTGAACAGAAGCACCGGAAACATCATGAGCGTCGACGCAAAGATGATCGGCATGACGCCGGCGTGATTCACACGCAGCGGAAGGTAAGCGTCCTGGCCCCCATAGACCTTGCGGCCGCGCATGTGCTTGGCATGGTTGATGCGAATGCGCCGCTGCGCCTGCGTTAGCAGGATCGCGCCGGCAATGACGAAAACAAAACAGAACACGACAAAGGCCAGGGTGGCCGGGCCGTAGGGTGCCGACGACATCTGCTTGGCAACATTTCCCAGCGGTGCCTTGATCTGCTCGAAACTAAGGTTAACTATGCCGCCGAACACCCCCTCCACGACGCCCTTGAATGGCGATCCCGCATAAAGCATGTAAATCGCCGAGGGCATGCGCGAAACAATCCCGGCCGTGATGATCAGCGAGACGCCGTTGCCAATGCCGTAATGATCGATCTGCTCGCCCAGCCACATAAGAAACACCGATCCGGCGGTCAGCGCACACAGGCCGGTGATGGAGAAAATCCAAAAATAGCTGTCCCGTGCATCGGCGTAAAGCAGGCTGCCATTGTCGGACGTGCCCAAATGGTACATCCACATTCCGCCTTGGATGAAGCAAATGAGCACCGTGAGGTAGCGGGTCCATTCGTTAATTTTGCGGACACCCGGCTCGCCCTCTTTCTTAAGCTTTTCCAGGGCCGGGATAACCGTGCCGAGGAGTTGGAGAATAATCGAAGCGGAAATGTACGGCATGATGCCCAGGCCAAAGATGGTCGATTGCCCCAGATCGCCGCCGGAGAACATCGATAGATAATTGGACAGAGCGCCGAATGCGGACTGATCGCGCGCAGCTTGCATCGCTTGTTCGCGCAGCGCCGGAGCATTCACACCCGGCAGCGGAATGTAAAACCCGATGCGGTAAATCACCAGCATGCTGAGCGTGAAGATAATCTTCGTGCGGAGTTCAGCGATGCGGAAGATATTGAGGATCTTGGCGAACAAGTGAACCTCAGGGTAAGGGGACGAAATAAGAAGAACGGTGCGCCTATCGGGATGCTAAATCGGGACGGCGAAACCGTACATTCTAGCGAAGCAATGCCGGAAACCCAACTAGGGAAGACACTGGATTCTGCCCGAACACAGAAATTTGCAGCCCCGGTGTAAATGAACAACCCCCGGTCATGCCGGGGGCTGTGGAAGTCTTACGAAAACAAGCCCGTTACTTCTTGCCCGCCGATTTGATGGCCGGCTTGGTGCTCTTGAAACGTCCGTTCTTGGGGTTAACTTTGCCCTTGTTGCGATCCAGCTCCAGTTTCTGAACCGAGCCACCGGCCTTGGTGATTTTCTCTTCCGCCTGCTTGGAGAACTTACCAGCCACAACCTTGAGGCTCTTGGTCAGATCGCCTTCGGCAAGAATTTTCACCGGGTTGCGGTTATCGCGGATCAGACCCTTGGCGACGAGCGACGCGGAATCAACCGTGGCACCCGCATCGAAGTGACCGTCGAGGTCGCCGACGTTAATGATGTTGAATTTCTGGGCGAAGAAATTGTTGTTAAAGCCGCGCTTGGGAATGCGCCGGAAAAGCGGAAGCTGGCCGCCCTCCGTGCCGAATCGCGGGCCGCCGCCGGCGCGAGCGCCGCCGCCCTTGGTGCCGCGGGTCGAGGTCTTGCCGTGGCCCGAAGATTCGCCGCGACCGACGCGCTTGCGTTTCTTGTGAGCGCCCACCTGGGCGGTGATTTCGTGGATCATCATGAGACGACTCCTGGGTTAGGGATCAGGCGGTTCGCCCGATCGTAAGTGCGAGTGGGGTTAGAGCGATACGCCGCGGCTTTCTTCGACTTGCTGCTTGGTGCGGAGCGTCGTAAGAGCCTGCAAAGCGGCCTTCGAAAGATTCTTCTTGTTCGTGCTGCCGTACGCCTTGGTCAGAATGTCCTTGATGCCCACGAGTTCCAGCACGGGACGCACAAAACGCCCCGCCTTGATGCCCGTGCCCGGACGCGCCGGAACCATCTTGATCGACGAGGCGCCAAAGTGACCCATCACTTCATGTGGAATCGTGCCCCCATTGAGCGACACCTTCACCATGCGGCGACGAGCGTCCTTCGTGGCTTTCTCAACAGCGGCGGGTACTTCCTTCGCCTTGCCGTAGCCAATGCCGATGGAGCCTTGCTTATCGCCCGCAGCGACGAGCGCTTCGAACGCAAAGTTCTTGCCGCCCTTGACGACCTTGGCTGAGCGGAATACGCCGATGGTCAGGGAGTCGACGCCACGATCTTCATTATCAAAACCACGTTCTGCCATGATTGAGTTTCCAGTTTTGAGTTTCGAGTTTCCAGAAAGACATATTTGGGGTTGTTAGAACTTGAGGCCGGCTTCGCGGGCTGCATCTGCCAGAGCCTTCACGCGGCCATGATAACGGTTGCCATTGCGATCAAAGGCCACCTTGGTGATGCCGGCGGCCACAGCCTTCTCCGCGATGCGTTTGCCGATGAGCTTGGCGGCCGTGATGTTGGCGCCATGCTTGAGGGTCGTTTTCACTTCTTTTTCGAGCGAGCTCGCCGCGACCAGCGTCTTGCTGGTGCTGTCGTCAATGATCTGAACCGAGATATGTTTGTCGGAACGGAAAACGGACAGACGCGGACGTTCGGTGTCGCCCCGAACGGAACCAGCCACGCGGGCCTTGCGGCGGGCGAGGCGGGTGTTGCGGAGAACGAGGGTTGTTTTCGAGCTCATGATTTTTCCTTTGCTTCACCCTGTTTAAGCCAGGGTTACTGTTGGGAGACAATTCAAAACTCGCCAACCCATCCTTTGCAGGAAAAGATCGGCGATAATTCGACTTACTTGGCGCCTGCACCAGCAAACTGCTTGCCGACCTTGCGACGAACCACTTCGCCCACGTAGCGAATGCCCTTGCCCTGGTACGGTTCGGGTTTGCGGCATGCACGGATATCCGCGGCGACCTGGCCGACGGCTTGCTTATCCGCGCCGGTGATGTTGATCTTCATCCCCTGGCCATCCAGCTTGATGGCGATACTTTCGGGAACCGCCAGCGTGATCTGGTTCGCATAGCCCACCGAAAGAATAATGTTCTTGCCCTTGAGCTCAGCCTTGTAGCCGACGCCCTGGATTTCTAGGTCAATCGCATACCCTTCGGCCACGCCCTTGATATTGTTGGCGATAAGGGCGCGGGTCAGGCCGTGAATTGCACGGGAAAGCTTCTCGTCATCAATGCGTTCGACAACGACGTTATCGCCATCGACTTTGACCTTGGCGTTGGGGTGATGCTCAAACGTGAGCTTTCCCTTGGGGCCTTCGCACAAAATGCTGCGGTCCTTGATGGATACCTTGACGCCCTTGACGATGGGGACGGGTTTTTTGCCGATACGACTCATGATAGTTTCCTCTGTTGGCCGTCGGGTGACATCCGCCGTATGCGGGCGGGCCTTCCGGATCCGTTCTAATTATTCCACGGTGGCGAGAAGTTCGCCGCCGATGTTCTGGGCCTTGGCCTGACGATCAGACAGCACGCCTTTGGAGGTCGAAAGCACGCAGATGCCCAGACCATTGATCACCTTGGGAAGCTCATCGGCACCGCGATAAACGCGGCAGCCCGGCTTCGAAATACGCTTGACGTGGCGGAGAACCTGCTCGCCGGTGGGCGTGTACTTGATGCCCAGACGAATCAAGCCCTGCTTGGTGCCGTCGTCCAACACGGTGAAGTCGGAGATGTAGCCTTCGTCTTTCAACACCTGGGCAATGCCCTGGCAGATGTTGGAATTCTTGACGTCGACGGTCTTGTGCTTGGCGCCGGCGGCATTGCGAAGGCGGGTCAGCATATCGGCGATTGTGTCGCTCATGGAAATCCTCTTGGGTATTGACCAGTCTCGGGTAATTTGGAATTAGTAATTGGGGGCTTTTCGCTCCTGCCAGTCACTAATGACCATTTACTCTATTTATGTTGTTACCAACTGCTCTTACGCATACCGGGAATTAGACCGGCGTGGGCAAGATCACGTAAAACCATCCGGGAAATCTTGAACTTGCGGTAAAACGCACGCTTGCGACCCGTGATCTCACAACGCCGGGCCAGACGCACCGGGCTGCTCGAACGCGGGAGCTTCGCCAGGGCCGCGTAGTTCTTCTCTTCTTTAAGCTTCTTCCGGACATCGGCGTATTTGGCGACGAGTTCCTGACGCTTCTTGTAACGTTCGATCCAACCTTTGGTGGCCATAGTTTAGTCCTGAGTACGGGGTAGTGAGTGTTGGGGTACGATTAGCCGGCTTTCTTCGCAGGTTCTTCCACACGGAAAGGCATTCCCAGATTCTTTAAAAGTGCATAACCCTGGGCGTTGTCGGCTGCCGAAGTAACAATCGTGATGTTCATGCCCTGCTGAAAAGTGACACCCGCCGAGTCAATCTCGGGGAAAACGGTCTGTTCAGTCAGGCCCATGTTGTAGTTGCCGCGACCGTCAAAACCCTTGGCGTTCAAGCCGCGGAAATCCTTCACGCGCGGCAGGGCCAGGATGATAAGACGGTCCAGGAAGTCCCACATGCGGTTGCCGCGAAGTGTCACCTTGGCCCCGATCTCCATGCCTTCACGCAGCTTGAAATTCGAAACCGATTTCTTCGCCTTGCAAATCACGGCCTTCTGGCCGGCGATCTGGCTCAATTCCTTGACCGCAATTTCCAGACGCGGCTTCTCCGCGATCGCCTTGCCCAGGCCCATGGAAATGATAATTTTGTCCACCGTGGGAACAGCGTACTTATTCGTGATCTTCAGGTCCTTCGCCAGGCCCGGGGCTATTTCGTCGATGTAACGCTTGCGCAGACGTGGGACGTAATCTTTCGGAAACGGCTGGGCCTCGCCATCATCGCCTTTTCGCCCGGAGCGTTTGCCCCCGGATGACTTCGACGGAGCGCCTTCGCTCGAAGGCTTCGAACCTTCTACTTCGGCCTTGGCTTTCGCGGCCATCTCGGCCTTCTTGTTGGCCTTGGCGGCCTTCTCGGCTTCGATTTGCTCCGGCGACTTGGTCGGCTTCTTGTCGCCCTGTTTCTTTTCTTCTTTGGCCATGATCGGGTTCCTTATTTGTTTTTCACCCCAAGCCATCTTGGTTGCGAAAACGTGAGTTTCATTTTGTCGCATCAAGCCCGGTTCAAACGAGGCTCAACGCCGTGGTGACTATTCCTTCAGACCTTCGAAATCAAACCCAGGTCGGTGCCGGTCTTCTTGGCGACGCGACGCTTCTCGCCGTTGGCGATCACAATCTTGATCCGGGCGCCCTTGCCGGTCTTCGGATCCACTGGCTGGACCTTCGACACATGCACGGCGGCCTCTTTCTGGATGCGGCCGCCCTTGGGGCTGGTCTGCGTCGGCTTGATGTGCTTCCACACCATGTTGATACCTTCGACGAGAACCTTCTCCTTGTCCTTCAGGACGCGGAGGACCTTGCCGGTCTTGCCTTTGTCTTCGCCGGAGCGGATGTAGACGACATCGTCTTTTCGAATTCGGGCTGCCATGACGAGTTCCTTAGGACTGAGTGCTGAGGTCGGTGCCTTGGGCCCCCGGCCTCGTTAAATCAAACGACTTCCGACGCAAGCGACACGATCTTCATCATGTTCATCTCGCGAAGTTCACGGGCCACGGCGCCAAAGATACGCGTGCCGCGGGGGTTTCCATCAACATCCACAATGACGGCGGCGTTACGATCAAAACGAA
Source organism: Phycisphaerae bacterium (assembly GCA_038248985.1). Lineage (GTDB taxonomy): Bacteria > Planctomycetota > Phycisphaerae > WQYP01 > WQYP01 > JBBRWV01. The sequence goes on along the minus strand of JBBRWV010000020.1, from coordinate 17,136 downwards.
CGTACGAACCATCTTTGCGACGAATCGGCTGTTTCGTGCGAACAATGACCGCCTTGGCCACCTCGTGCAGCTTCACATCGCCATTCGGCGTGGCCGTCTTGACCGCCACCACGATGAGATCGCCGACGCCGGCGACTTTGCGGGTAAATTTGCCGCGGGCGGTCGATCCGCCGAGCACCTTGATGCACATGGCGGTCTTCGCGCCCGTGTTGTCAGCGATGTCGACGCGTGTTTGTTGCTGAATCATGTCTACACCTTTAGGGGACTAAGGGTCAGAGGCCAGGGGTCGCTTGCGAGGGTCCCGTGCCGCGAAATTCACGAATGGATCAGGCCGTGGCCGGAGCAGCTTCTTCTTTCTTCTTCTCAAACATACGCGACGCTTCGCCTTCCAGAATCGACGTGTCGATCTGCGTGGCTTGCGACACGATCCGCACCAGGCGGTACGTCTTGGTCTTGCTGACCGGGCGGCAGCTCATGACTTCCACATGGTCGCCGTTGTGCGACTCGTTCTTCTCGTCATGCACATGCAGCACCGTCTGGCGCTTGATGTACTTGTTGTACTTCGGGTGACGCCAAAGGTACTCAAACGTGACCTTGCGGGTCTTGGCGACCTTGTCGCTGGTGACGACGCCAATCAGGCGGGCGCGCAGCTTACGTTTCGATTCGGTGGTAGCGGTAGTTGTCATATCGAGAATCCTGCCTGCTTATGCCTTTTTCGTTTCGGTTTCGCGGAGCAAAGTGAGGATGCGCGCGATGTCTTTTTTGATCTTCTTGAACTGGGAAACGTCCTTGACCTTCTCCGTCGACCCGGTCGTGCGAAGCTTGAAAAGCTCCATGCGAAGCTCCTGCTCGCGGGCCTTGAGCTGGTCGGAAGGAAGTTTCCGAAATTCTTTGATCGTTTCTGTTGCGGTGGCCATTTTTAGTTCCAAGTTATGGAGGACTGAATCCTCAGTTCAATTACAGCGTGTGGCGGCGTTGCACAAAACGCGTGCGAACGGGCATCTTGTACGCGACGCGGCTGAACGCACGCCGGGCTACGGTCTCTTCAACACCGGCAATCTCAAACAGGATCGTCCCAGGCTTCACTTCGGCTGCCCAGAATTCCGGCTCGCCCTTACCGGTACCCATACGCGTTTCCAGCGGCTTCTTCGAAAAGCTCTTGTGCGGGAATATGCGGATGTATACCCGGCCTTCGCGACCCAGGTAATGCGTGCAGGCCATACGTCCCGCTTCGATCTGACGACCGTTGATCCGGCCGGGCTCAAGCGACTGAATGGCGTACTCACCGTAGGAAACTTTGTTCCCACGAGTGGCATTGCCCTTCATGATCCCGCGCTGTTGTTTGCGCCATTTGACTCGTGCTGGCATCATGGCCATGAGATAAAACTCCTTGCAGGCCGGCCCGGTTAAGGGTCAGCGTTGAATGCTTACCGACGACGGGGACGACGCACGGCGTTGCCGCCGGCGGCGATGGCTGCGGCCTTGGCATCCGTCTCGGCATAGGTGCCCAGGTAGATCCAAACCTTGATGCCGATGATCCCGTATGCCGTCGCACAGTGAACCTGGCCATAGTTGATGTTGGCCTGGATCGTGTGCAGCGGAATTGAACCGTTGATCATCTTCTCGACGCGGGCGATTTCCGCGCCACCGACGCGGCCGGAAATCTGAATCTTGATGCCCTTGGCACCCGCGTTACGCGTGGCGTCGGCCTTCTGCTTCAGCACGCGACGGAAGGATGCACGCTTCTTCAGCTGTTCGGCGATACCTTCGGCGACCAGCTTCGCGTTGAGATCAGGCTGCCCGATCTCGGCAATTTCGACTTTCACCTTGCGGCCCGTGAGGTCTTCCAGCTCGTTGCGCAGCTTGTCAACCTCAGCGCCCTTCGGCCCGATGACCACGCCCGGACGCGCCGTGTGAAGTAGCACTTTGAGCTCTTCACGCGTACGCTCGATCTCGACCTTGGCGACCGCCGCATAAGGCGGCTTGCGATTGAGTCGTTTATCCACGAAATCGCGGATCTTGTAGTCCTCAATCAGCAGTTCGCCAAAGAGCTTCTTCGGGGCGAACCACCGGCTGTTCCACCCTTCGGTGATGCCCACGCGGAAGCCGATTGGATTGATTTTTTGACCCATGAGGTTACCTCGTTACTTGGTTTCCGCGACGGCCGCGGTTTCCTTCTTGGCATTCTTCTTCTGAAGACGCGAGCGACGCAGTTCAAGTTGAGCACGCTTGGTTTTGGTCATCTTCGGTGTGCCCTCTTCCACTTCAATCGTGATGTGGCACATACGCTTCAAAATCGCGTGCGACTTGCCGCGATCCTTCGGCTGGAATCGCTTCAGCGTCGGACCATCATCCGCAAAGCTGCGGGCGACGTACAACGCCTCCACATCCGCTTCCTTGACGTCCGCGTTCGCAATCGCGCTCCGCAGAACCTTCGCGATATAAATCGCGCCGCGCTTCTTGTTGAACTTCAAAAGGTCCAGCGCCTCGTTGACCGGCTTGTTCCGGATGAGATCCACCAGAAGACGCGCCTTCCGTGCGGTGATCCGGGCAAACCGCCATTTTGCTACATATGCTGCCATGACTATTGTTCCTGTGAACTTGTAATTGGTAATTTGTAACGGGTAATTACGAATTACCAATTACCAATTACATAGATGACGTTACTTAACGGCTTCTTCCTTCTTGACCATGGTGTGGCCCTTGAATGAACGAGTAAATGAAAACTCGCCCAGCTTGTGCCCTACCATGTCTTCAGTCACGAAGACACGCTTAAATTCCTTGCCATTGTGTACTTCAAACGTGTGACCGACAAAATCCGGGATGATCGTGGTGGCACGCGACCAAGTCTTGATGTTGGCCTTGGAACGCTTGGCGTTCAGTTCGTTCACCTTACGCAAGATGTACTCGGCGACGAACGGACCTTTTTTTGTGCTGCGGCTCATATGCGAGTTTCCAGTTTCGGGTTTCCAGTTCTGGGTACAGGCTCTTTATTCAATCTCTTACTTACGCTTGATGACCGATTCGCCATAACGCACAGTCATGCGGCGACGAATGATCATCTTGCCGGAATTCTTACGCGGGTTGCGGGTCTTGCCGCCCTTGGCGAGCACACCCCATTTGCTCACCGGGTGACGACCACCACCGGAGCGGCCTTCGCCACCACCCAGCGGGTGACTCACCGGATTCTGCGCCACGCCACGGACGCTCGGACGAATCCCGCGATGGCGGGTCCGGCCGGCCTTGCCCCAGCGAATGTTGATCCAATCGCCATTTGAAAGTCCGCCAATCGTAGCGCGGCATTTCCAGTTGATCTGACGAACTTCACCCGACGGAAGTTGAATCGTCGCATGACCGGCATCTTTACCAATCAACCGCGCGACCCCACCAGCGGATCGGCAAATCTTGCCGCCTTGCCCCGGCACAATCTCAATGTTGTGGATATCCATGCCCACCGGAAGAATTTCCAGCGGCATGGCGTTGCCTATGGTCTTTTCAATATCCGAATTGGCACCCGACAAAATCGCGTCGCCAACTTTGACACCGTTCGGGCAAAGAATATAGCGCTTTTCGCCGTTGGCGTACTGCACCAACGCGATGTACGTGCTGCGATTAGGATCATATTCCACCGACTGAACTACGGCCTTGACGCCATCCTTCGTCCGCTTGAAATCGATCCGGCGATAAAACTGCTTGTTGCCCCCGCCAATGTGCCGGCAGGTGATCCAGCCGGTGTGATTGCGCCCGCCCGTCTTCTTGCGACGCTCAATCAGCGACTTCTCGGGCTTGTTCGTCGTCACTTCAACATACGCGTTGACGCTGCTGTTGCGACGAGCGGCAGTGGTCGGTTTGTATACTTTAATCGGCATGACGTTCCGTCCTGAGTACGGTGAATGGGTACGTGTTTCGGTCTACCTTAGAACAAGTCAATCTTGTGATCCGGGTGCAACTCGACAATGGCCTTCTTCCACTCGCCGGTGGTCTTGAAGCCCTTCTTCGTCCGACGCGATTTGCCCGGTACATTGATCGTGCGAACCTTCGTCACCTTGACGTTATACAACTTCTCAATCGCCGCCTTGATCTCCGGCTTCTCCGCCGATACATCCACTTCAAACGTGTAGGCGTTCTTGCTGTTCGCCAGAAACGTCGTCTTTTCTGAGATCAGCGGCACTTTGATGATTTCTGTTTCGTGGAGGATCATGGTTTTATCCTGCAGTTTTTGGTTCGATTCGGACCTTAAATAACGAATCCTGATGGCTGGTTTTCACCGGGCGATCAGGATTCGGCTTTTTCTTTTTTGATTTTGCTGGGAGTGCATGTCTTGAGATACGCTTCAAATGCCGGCTTCGTGATGATCAACGTGCGCTTCGCCATGATGTCATACGCCGAAAGCTCCGCCGCAGGCTTGATTTCCACCTTGCGGATGTTCCGTGCCGACAGCCACAAATTACGGTCAATCCCGTTCGTCGCAATCATCACCGAACGATCGGCATCGAGATTCCGCAGAACCTGGGCAACTTGCTTCGTATGGGGCTTTTCCACCGCCAGCGTGTCGAGCAACTTGAGGTTCCCCGATTGAATCTTCGCCAAAAACGCTGACGCACGGGCCAAACGGCGTTGTTTCAGCGGCATCTCCTGGCGGAAATCACGCGGCTTCTTGGCGAAAGCCATGCCGCCGCCCTTCATCACGTTCGTCCGAATGTTGCCGCGACGGGCGTTGCCCGTGTGCTTCTGTGCATACAGCTTCTTCGTGGAACCTTCGACTTCGCTGCGGCCCTTCGTGGCCACCGTGCCCTGACGGCTATTGGCGTGGTAGCGAACGAGTGCCTGCTTCAACAAAGCCGGACGCACAACGTTACCAAGAAGGGCAACGTCGACGGCAAACTTGCCGACTTCGTGGCCTTCGATATTGAGGATCGGAACTTCAATCATGGCTTATGCCTTTCAATCGCGACGATCAGCGTCGCGGCTAAACGGTTAATTACTGGGACACAGCGGCGGTTGCGGTCTTGGTCTTGGCCTGACGGATAAACAAAATGCCGCCATTGGCACCCGGTACGGTGCCCTTGACCAGCAAAAGATGCTTCTCTTTGTCAACGCTAACGAGGACGAGGTTGCGCGTCGTGTTCTGCTCGTCGCCCAGGTGGCCGGCCATCTTCTTGCCCAAGCGGATGCCGCGACCCGTACCGCGAGTGCCCTGGCCGCCGCCGATGCCGCCCGGTGAACGGTGCTTACGTTCCGTACCGTGCGATCCCGGCTGCCCGCCGAAGTTCCAGCGCTTCATGACGCCCTGAAAACCCTTGCCCTTGCTGATGCCTGTGACATCCACAAACTTGATCGCATCGAAAATCGACACGTCCAACGTGCTGCCCGCTGCATGTTCCGGCTTGGCGGTAAGACGCACTTCACGGAAAACCCGCTTGGCCGTCGTCTGACCCGTCTTCTTGCAGTGACCGACGAGAGGCTTGGTGCTGCGCCGTTCTTTGATTTCCTCAAAGCCCAGCTGTATGGCGTTGTAGCCATCCTTGCCTTCATCAGATTTGACCTGTGTTACCACGCACGGACCCGCCTGAATGACCGTGACGGGTATTACTCCGCCCTTGTCATCGTAGACGCGTGTCATGCCGACTTTTCGGCCAATTAGCGCGGCAATAAAACCTTGACCATTTTCGCTCATGGCAATCCTTACTCCACGATCACCTCATCTGAACCCGTTAGCCCCGGCGAAGGGGTGTCAGGTTCACCGCGATATCCCGTTCGGTCGTTGAGGACTTTCGTCACTCCATAGCCGACTTGCGAATGGGGATCCTTAGCAGGCGATTTTCTTTTCGGAGCTTCATCTCAGCTTGGTGAGCTAAAGAGAAGCCTCGCCGTTGGGGACCCCATCGGGATCACTCAGGTTGGGCGCTTCCGTGGAAAGCGTAGTTGTTTGATGCCTGACGTCTTGCGACGTCCTCCACTACCCGCCGAAACGCATGCGTTAAGCACACGGCTGGAAGTAGCGAGTCCGGAAGTTTACGAAATTGCGTCCTTTGTGTCAAGAGCCTTTCCAAGTTCGCTTGTCCTCGCGTTCTCCTTGGCCCCCTCCTCAATCGTTCCCACCCGCCCCTTTCCTTCTTATTTCCCTCGCCTGGGCTACAATCCCCCTTCGCCTTCAGGAGCACCCAATGCCCTCAATCTACCCCTTTCAAGTGTACCCCCTGACCCAACGCCTCATCGCTGCGGCCGCTGCGCTCCTCCTCGGTGCCTGGTGTACCTGGCAATTCGCCAGCGCCCAGCTCCCTGCCCCCGCCAATTCCTCTCTTCCCACCTCCACCACCTCCGGCCCCGCCACCCTGCCCCAACCCGTCCAGCAACCCCTCGACCCCTCCCAACGCGGCTCCCTCGTCAATGCCGGCACCAACGGACTCCCCCTCAACAACCCCGTAACCCACGGCAGCGTCACCCTCGCCATCCTCGGCGATCTCGCCCCCACCAACGCCGCCAGCGCCAAGTACCTCCAGCAAGCCATCCGTGAACTCAACCTCCTCCGCCCCGACGCCGTCCTCACCGTCGGCAACCTGCTCGATCGTATGCCCCGCGCCGAAGAATCCTACATCCAACAAACCCTCACCACCCGCAAAACCCTCGATACCCTCACCATGCCCTGGTATCCCTGCGCCGGCACCTTCGAACTCTACGACCCCCGCATGGCCCCCCTCTATGAACGCTACCTCGGCCCACGCTACTACAGCCTCGACGCCGGCGATGTCCACGTCATCGTCCTCGACAGCCTCGACAACCGCGGCCGCCCCGGCATCGGCGATACCCAACGCGCCTGGCTCAAAGCCGACCTCGCCCGCACCTTCGACCTCCGCCGCGCCCTGCGCGTCGTCGTCCTCCTGCACCGCCCCCTCTGGAATGAAGAAATTCCCGACGCCGCCGACTGGGCCCGCGTCCATTCCATGCTCCTCGATTTCAATCGCAAGCCCATCGTCCGCGTCGAACGCCCCGGCACCCCCACCGGCGGCGGCACCATCGGCCCCAAAGTCGTCGGCGTTTTCGCCGGCCAAACCCGCGCCTATACCCAGGACCCCTCCCGCGACGGCATCGGCTACTGGCGCCTCGGTGCCACCTCTGCCCAACTCCCGCAAGATGCCGCCGTCTTGCTCCGCCACTACACCCTCTTGCACTTTGATGCCGCCTCCGCCACCCCCACCATCGCCCTCGTTCAACTCGGCGGCGGCATCCTACCCGCCGACACCTTCCTCGCCGACGAACGCCAGACCCTCGATAAACTCATCGCCCTCGACGACTCCTCCCTCGGCCTCCTCGGCACAGTCGATCAACCCGTCGGCCAAGACTCCGGCAAACCCGCAGAAAACGGCCCCCTCAAACTCCACCTCGCCAACCCCCTCGAAGTTCCCATCACCGTCGAAGTGCGCCTCGCCAGCACCCGCAACCTCTCCACCCCCACCCAACGCGAAAACGCCAACCCCTACACCGAAAACTTCGACAGCGCCTGGCAACTCTTCACCCCCTATACCGCCCGCCACCTCAAACCCGGCGTCCAGGAACGTTGGTCCGCCAGCCTCTACTGCCCACAGCAAACCGGTGAGGTGCCCCCGCCCCAACTCGAATTTGTCGTCCGCTGGAATGATGCCCGCGCCAACGGCGGCCGCACCCACACCGTCATCCTCAAACGCCGCATCCCCCTCATACCCCGCGCCGACCTTCCGCCTCAGCCCCGCGTCGACCTCCAAGGCACCACCGGCTGGACCAACGCCTATCGCGGCAGCACCTATGCCTGGTCTCCCAGCATGCGCGAACACCTCCAAAATGGTCCCGATTGGTCCCTCACCGCCGACGCCACCCACGTCTTCCTGCGCGTATCCATGACCGACGACAAAGAATCTTGGCTCGCCGGCGATCAAGACCCGACCAACCTCCAATCCGATGCCCTCTCCATCGCCTGGGCCAGCGCCCCCGATTCCCCGTCCGCATCCGTCCAACGCATCACCGTCCTCCCTTTCGCCCCCCCCACCCAACGCCTCTGGACCAACACTGACGTCGGCACCAAACAATCCAAGCTCGCGCCATTGGATCCCCAAAAACACCCCGTGGAAATCGCCGAAATCGTCCGCCGCAAAGGCACCTACGAAATCACCCTCGCCCTCCCCCGCAAACTCCTCCTCTCCGGCCCCGCCGAATCCTGCCTCTTGAATATCTCCGTCCATGACAACGATGGCGGACGCGAAACCCTCGTCCGCTCCTGGGCCCGCGATGACACCGGCCCCGCCACCTGGGGAAAAATCTCCATCAAATCTCCACCCCCCGCTACCGCCCCCGCAAACTGACTCCCCCCTCGTTTACTAAATGCTCGCCCGAAAAATGTACAGCAGCGCAATCAACGCCACCGTCAGCGGCCACAAAATCAGCAAGTTCGAAATCAGAATCGGATAAACACACATCGACAGCCCCACCAGTAAATGCAAATACTTCTCCGCCCGCTTCCCATAAATAAACAGCCCCCCACCAATCGAACTGATGACCAGTCCCGAAAAAATCGCTGAAAAAGAAAAGTCCATACTCCTCCCATCGGCCCGTTTACCCCCCAACCTGAACACCCCTCCCCCCGCCGCTTAATCATCCGATCGAAAAATCCGCCGCACCGTATCCAGCGTGTCATCCGTCACCTCGTTGACCAGCTTCAACGCATCGCTCGTCACATTCCCCACCATCCGCATCCCCCCCATCGTCGCCCGCGGCAATGACCGTATCCGCGTAAAAATCTGCGTCTCCAGGTTCCCGTAAATGTTCTCCACCAAAAACTTCACCGCATGTGTCCGCGATTTCGCCTCCACATCATGCACCCGCGTCAACAACACAATGTCCGCCAATATCTTCAGCGATATCCCGATGATGATGATCACCTGGTAACGCGTAAAATGCACCGCCCCCACACTCGCCGCATAGCCAAAAGACGCCTCGATCCGCACCAAATATAACAGCAAACATCCCGCCAAAAATGCCGCAATCGCCGCCGTTAAGTTGACCAACACCGACGCAATCGCCTGGTAACCCGCCCCGCCCTTGCGATTGAATCCCAACATCATGTTAAAATTCGCGATCTCCTGCCCCGAACTGAAAAATCCACCGATAAACTGCGCTAAAATACACCACGGCAACAACCCCGGACTCAAAAATAACCAGAACATCCAACTGAATGTATGCGTGAAACTGCTGATGAATATGATCGGCTTGCGCCCAAACCGATCGATCATCCGACCCCACACCGGGTACCCCGTGAACTGCCCCACGTTGTACCCCAGCTGCATCATGATATAGGCCGCTAGGTAATAGTGGTTCAACCACCACACCGTCGATTTCTCCGCCCGCAACACATCAAAAAATCCCAGCAAATACGCCCACCAGAACGCCCCGCACCACCCCACTGAAAAATTCCAGATCGATAGGTATCCCACATACCGCCGAAACTCCCGATCACGAAAGGGCTGGATCAGACGCTTGAAAATCGGCTCCTTCGAAATGCTGCTCATCCGCGGCTCGTCCACCTTGCGGAACATCTGGATGTCGATAATCCCCGATACCCCGGCGATCATGAAAATGATCGAAATAACCTTCACCAACTGCTCCAGCGGCGCGCCGCTGTACATATCCAAAACCAGACCCATCACAATCCCCGTTACCGCCATCACCGCTATCCCCAATCGTGACCGCCTCCCAAAATACTTCCCCCGCACCCGCGGCGGCACCAAATCCGCCATCCAATTCACCCACGCCTGGCCCCCAAACTGCCCGGCGCTCCATGCCACTACCAGCACGATCACCAGCAACCACGCCGCCGTCGCCGAATGACTCGGAAACACCCATGGCAACAACCCGATGAACAGATACAACACCCGCTGAACCGTCTGCCAAAGTATAAAAAAAGCCTTGCGCCGACGTAAATGCTCAATGACAAATGCGCCCGGAATCTGCAGGATCACGCCAAAATACGCCGCCCCGAAAACAATCCCCAACACCAAATCCTTCAAGTGCGGCGGCGCCAAATACTCCGCAAATCGATTGATCGTCGCCCCGTTCGTCGCCGAAAACCAAAACGCCCCGAAAACCCACGCCAACGTGCAATAATGCAACGACCGCCGCAACGCCGCCCCCCGAATACGCAATGGCAAATCCCCCGACGCATACTCCAACACCATCCTACTCGCAGGTTCCGCCCCGCCGTTCCCACACCCCTCCCCATCACCCGCTTGGTCTTGAATGCCCATACCTGACTATCTTCTCGCCCCCGTACTTCGTCAGGGGACGGCTTCCAGTTTCTTTTTTCCACAGGTTCCCCAGTATATCGACCCTGCGAAAGCAATGCGAAACCCCCCTCATTTCGCCTTCACCGCACCCTCTTCCTTCTTCATAATGAACAAATAATTAAACCCCCGCAGAAAAAAATTCCCCTCCACCGCCGCCGAATGCCAATTGCTCCGCTTCAACGTCCGGTTATGTCTTACCACCGAAACAATGTCCACCGCCTTGAAATGCTGCCGCAAAAGCCCAAACAACTCAAACCCTATCGGCATGAACGGCTTGCCCTTCTTAAAGCTGTCCGACACGTACAAACCCATGTACCGCCGATTCTTCAACACCCGATGCAACTCCCCTATCACCTCCCCCATCGCCTGGTAATACCCTTCCCCCGATCCTTCCTCCCCCGCATCCAATTTCCCAATGCACCGCGCATCATCCGAATAATTCACGTGCGTCGAATACGGCGGATCAATAAACGCAAAATCCACCGACTCACTCTTCAACGGCAGCTTCCGCGCATCCGCAAACTGAATATCCTTCCGCACCCCATGGCTCGCCAAATCAAATCCCACTGGCTTACGCTTCAACTCATTCGCCACATCCATTGTCGTCCCGCTCCCGCACATCGGATCCAAAATCGTGTCCCCCTCCCGCGTGTAACGCTGCAGCAACTGCCAGATCACCCACGCCGGCGTCGCCCCCCACGTAATCCTTGTCCCCGTGCGTCTCCCGCCCGTAGTCCTGCGACGGATATTCCCACAATGTCGTGGTCAACAATTGCATCGCTGGCTTGTGCATCATGCCCGAAATTCGCGCCTCACTTGTAGTTGTTAAACTGTATCGCCACCGCCGGCGGCTTCGCCCGCAGCGCCGTCTGCACCGTCTGCAAATCATCCAGCTTCGCACTCACCACCCGCAGCGCATCCCCCTGGATCTGCGCCCGCACCTTCAATCCCAAATCCTGTATCTGCTTCTGAATCGCCTTGGCCGTCTCCCGGTCAATCCCCGTCTTCAGCTTGAACTTCTGCCGCACCGTCTTGTGCGTCGCCGCCTCGATCTTCTGACCATCCAACGCCTTCGGATCCACGTTCCGCTTGATCATCTTGCTCACCAGCACCGCCTTCACCGCCTCCAAATGCGGCTCATTGTCCGCCAGCAACACCACCAACTTCTCTTTCTGATCCAAATCCTCAATCGCCGCCGACGTCCCCCGAAAATCAAACCGCTGCACGATCTCCTTCTGCGCCTGCATCACCGCATTGTGCATCTCGTTGAGATCCACTTCCGAAACAATATCAAATGAATGGTCCGCAGCCATGACAACTCCTCCGCCTTAAAATAAACCGTTTAGTGGCTCGTCGTGCTCGCCGCGCTATGCCCTTGCGCCCCAGCACGATCATCCGCAAACGCTTGCCCGTTCTTTGGCAACAACTGAAATCGCACAAATATCGGCCCCAAAATAATCGCCGCCACCGTCAGCCACAACGCCCATACCACCACGCCCCCTATCCACGAGGGATCCACCGGCACCGGCACAAACGCCTTCCCCGCCGTCGTCACCGGCCCGCGCGCCTCCGCCCCCATCACCGGCGTACTCAACAACATTAGCCACAAAAAATAACGCATGCCCAACATGATAAGTGCATCACCCATCTGTCGGCAATTGAACCCCAGCCCGTCACCGGGTTAAGATGTCTCATCGCCGTTTTTCGCGGATGCGTCGTCGCACCCCGCTCACCCACCCAACCCTCTGGAGATCTCCATGTCCAAAGGCACACCCCCCAATGGTTCGCACGGCGACGCTTTGGCCGCTCTCCATGGCCTTGGTGACAACGAAAAACCCGCCCCCAAAAACACTGAACCCCTCGAACTCGATGGCGAAGCAGAAACCGATACCAGCAGCAGCGCCTCCGCCAGCGGCTTCGTCGGCATGCTCGCCAAAGGCAATCCCGTCTCCGATGAACCCACCCCCACCCGCCCTAACGCCCCTTCCGCCACCGGCAATCGACCCACGCCCCAACCCCAATCCTCCGACAACCCCTCCGAAAAAAGCCCCCGCATGGCCCGCACCGACGAAATCCGCATGGCCAAAGAAGTCACCCTCCCCGCCTCCAACGCCCCCTCCTCCTACCCCGCACGCTCCGGTGCCCGCCCCGCCTCCCGCGGCCCCCGCAAAATCCCCGGCTGGTACCACGCCGCCGTCCCCATGATGTACACCCTCTGCTCCTTCCTCACCCTCATTAGCTTCTGGGCCATCGGTGCCGTCGTCTACATCTATGGCGTCAATCCCAACCCCCAGGAACGCCCCGACATCCGTTACCCCCTTCTCATGTTTAGCGAAAATGGCGGCGGAACAGATATCCCCGGCTATGCCTTCGGCTCCAAAATCATCGCTCTCATCATGCTCGCCGCCTTCCCCGTCGCCCTCGCCCTCTGCGCCATGGCCATTGTCATGCAACGCCAGATCACCAGAAGCGAAGCCGCCAGTCAAAAATCCTAACCCCCCACGCGTCTCCCCTCCCTTACCCCCGCTTCTGTAAAAACAGCGTCTCCCCCGACGCATGACCCAGCGTCCCATCCACCATCGCCAGTGCCACCCCCGCAATCTCCTCCGGTCGCATCGTCGCGCTCAGCGGCAACTGCTCCACCGAAAACAATCCCCGCAGCATCGGCGTCTCCACCGCCCCCGGCGCAATGCCAAACACCCGTATCCCCACCGCAGCTCCCTCCTGCGCCGTCACCTGCGTCAACATGTTCACCCCCACCTTGGCAATCGCATACGCCCCGAGCCCCGGAAACGGATCCCGCGACGCGATAGAAGAAATATTCACGATCACCCCTCCCACCCCGCTCGCCTCATGCTGCCGCGCCATCACCGGCCACACCGCCCGCGTCGCGTACAACCCCGACGACAAATTCACATCCAAAATCTTCCGCCACTCCTCGTTCTCCACCGCATGCGTCACCACGCTCGGCGCATACCCCGCATTGTTCACCAGCACATCCATCCGCTGAAACTCCCCCACCGCCCTCGTCACCGCCCCCTCCATCTGCCCCGCATCCGACACATCCGCCGCAATCGCCACCACCCTCACCCCCGTCTTCCGCAGCTCCCCCGCCGCCGCCTCCAATCGCCCCCGATCCCGCGCCACCAGCGCCAAATCAAACCCCCGCCCCGCCAGTTTCCCCGCAATCGCTAGCCCAATCCCCGACGAAGCCCCCGTAATCAGTGCCGCCGCCATAATTCGCCTTTCTCAAGAGTTCCCTGACTGCTGCCCGCACCAGGCCGCACACTCACTTGATCATAACCCACCTTCCCTCCAAACTCCCCGCACCCGAAAATGAATCCCCAACCCCCTCCCTCAATTTTCCCCCCCTGACCCCTTGACTTAATAAACAAACTTAATTAAGTTAGTTTATTAACTCGTCCCTGATCCCTGTCTCAAACGGAGAAAACCATGCCCGCCGACCCCATCAAAGTCTACGACGCCCGCTGGGAAGTACACGAATTCGATGACGCCCAAGTCACCCGTCTCTTCGAAGCCACCTTCGCCTACGGACGACTCCTCGGCGTCGATACCGTCACCCTCACCCGCGACGCCCGCCTCGGCTGCGCCCGCGTCCTCGAAATCGGCATCCACACCGCCCTCCGCCTCGGCTTCCGCGTCTTCGCCCGCATGGAACCCGTCAGCACACCCCAAGGCTACTTCACCTCCCTCTACGTCTCCCAAAAATTCCCCCACACCATGGGCCTCGGCATCACCGCCTCACACAACCCCAAACAATACATCGGCATCAAGTTCACCGTCCCCACCGTCCACGCCATCGGCGAAGACTGCGGACCCCTCGGTGGACTCACCAAAATCAAGGAAATCTACCACAGCCCCCAAAAATTCCCCGACGTCCCAGGCTCCTCCCTCACCATCATCGACCTCACCCGCGAATATATCGACTTCTCTCTAAAAGCCGCCGGCATCACCCCCGGCAGCCTCTCCGGCCTCCGCGTCGTCCTCGACGCCTACCACGGCTCCGCCGGGCCTGAACTCTACCAGGCCCTCACCCTCGCCGGCGTACACGTCGAAACCATGCGCCTCGTCCCCAATGGCGATTTCCCCACCGGCTCCCCCAACCCCACCAGCCAGGGCAAAATGAACCAGGCCGTCAAACTCGCCGCCGATACCAACTGCGACGCCGTCTTCGGCATCGATGGCGACGGCGACCGCATCGTCTTCGGCGACCGCCGCGGCATCCTCACCGCCGGCTTCGCCTTCGTCCCCATCCTCCAAGCCTGCGGCATCGACCCCCACGCCAAAGAACCCGCCGCCGTCCTCTATGACCCCAAAGTCTCCCCCATGGCCCTCGCCGAATGGGGCCGCCTCAACGCCCGCCCCGTCCTCTTCCGCAACGGCCACTCCCAGATCAAAGACTACATGTCCCAAATCGGTGCCCTCGCCGCCGCCGAAGAATCCGGACACTATTACCACCGCATCACCATGGGCGACCTCACCATCTCCGGCGAAAACTCCGCCCTCACCATCCTCCTCTTCCTCGGCGCCCTCAAAAAACAACCCAAGCTCATGGACAACCTCTGGGCCATGCAAAACCGCGTCTTCACCACCGGCGAATTCAACTACCAGTTCGACTCCGACGCCACCCGCGACCAGGCCCTCGCCGCCGTCATCGCCCACTTCGTCCAAGGCGGCGCCACCACCCAAACCGCCACCGACGACGGCATCGATCTCCAAGGCACCTGCCTCAGCAAAGGCGTCCAACTCGAACCCGGCAACGTCCAACTCGAACCCGGCTGGCACTCCGGATACCTCCGCGTCGCCACCAACGAAAAAGGCGTCGTCCGCTCCTACTTCTCCACCGGCGACACCCCCAGCGGCCAAAAAGTCGAAAAAGAAGCCCGCGACATCCTCGAAAAACAATTCCACGGAAAAATCATCGACTAACGCCCCCGCCAACCCTCCCCTTCATCCGTCCGCATCCCCCCTTTGAATTTCCCCTAGGGACGCCCCGATGAAGCGGGAGGTGTGGCCACCGCCCCCGCCTTCGGAAACACCTTCCGATACACCGCCATAAACGGCGCACTCACCGCATACAAATAAATCGTCGCCAACGTCGTAATCTGCGGCTGCCACACCAGCAGCATCACCAGCAAAAACAAAAATACCACATCCCGAAAACGCTTCCGACCCCGCAAAAATCGATTGATCAAATGCGTGTACGCAAACCCCGACACCATCAACAATGCCGACACCAGCAATATCCCCGGCAAACTGTATGCAAACACAATCTTCAGTGACTCCTGCAACGGCTTCGCCACGTTAAACCAGATCCGATGCTGGTCCGCACTCAGATTCAGCGTCTCGAAAAATATAATGCTCGCCGCCACCACCCCCGCCGCCCCCGGCGATGGCATCCCCTGAAACACCATGTGCGATCCCTCATCCGACTGCGCCTTCACGTTGAACCGCGCCAACCGCAACGCCGTGCACGCCACGTAAATCGCCCCGATCACCCAAAACAACTTCCCGATCGGATTCACCGCGTTCGGCCCCACAAATTCCCAGTACCCCTTGTCCTGCCCCCGCAACGTCGTATCAATCACGTTCAACGCCAAAAACGCCGGCGCCACCCCAAACGAAACCATGTCCGCCAGTGAATCCAACTCCGCCCCAAATGTCGACGCCGATTTCGTCAGCCGCGCCACAAATCCGTCAAACATGTCGAACAACATCGCCGCAAACAAAAAATACCCCGCAATCGCATGATCGCTCGGCACCTGCCCCACCGACCCCGGCTGCGCCATCCGCGACGCATAATACAACGACGCAAACCCGCACAAACAATTTCCCAGCGTAAATAACGTCGGCAACGCACGCACCCCCCGCCGCCGCCTTCGCAGCGACGGCTTCTCCCTTTCGTCGCCCTTGCCCAAGTCTTCCATCTTCTGCCTGCGATAACGCACATGTACCTCAACTTCTCGCGATCATAACCGATGCCCCCTCCATTATGCACCCTTCCCTCCGCTCGCCTTCCCGCCCCCATTCGCATACCCTCATGGTATGACCACTACCAAACCCCCTACCGTTCTCGACCGCCTCGTCGCCCTCTACCCCCAGGCCAAACGCAATACCCTCCGCGCCTGGGTCGAAGACAAACGCGTCCACCTCAACGCCACACCCGTCAAATCCCTCAAACAACCCGTCAACCCCACCGACAAACTCGAACTCGTCGACGCCTCCGCCGTCCCCATGAAACCCCAAAAACTCGACGAAGGACTCAAAGTCGTCTACGAAGACAGCGACCTCCTCATCGCCCTCAAACCCCCCGGACTCCTCACCGCCACCGACCCCCAGGAACTCCGCCCCACCATCCTCAAAATCCTCACCGAATACGTCAAACGCAAAAACCAAAAAGCCCAGCTCCACCTCGTCCACCGCCTCGACCGCGACGCCTCCGGACTCCTCGTCTTCGCCCGCAATGTCGACGCCCTCTCCTCCCTCAAAAAACAATTCTTCCACCACACCGTCACCCGCCAATACGACGTCATCGTCCACGGCATCCCCCAAAAATCCGCCGCCACCCTCGAACACTTCCTCCTCGAAGATGAAGTCGCCGAAAATGTCAAAGTCACCACCGACATGAAAGCCGGCCAGGTCGCCAAACTCGATTACCAAACCATCGCCGTCAATAAACCCCGCAAACTCGCCCACCTCCGCTGCACCCTCCACACCGGCCGCAAACACCAGATCCGCGTCCAACTCAACGCCATCGGCCACCCCGTCTGCGCCGACGATCTCTACGGCCCCCCCAACTACC
>JBBRWV010000019.1:0-38887 GCA_038248985.1 Phycisphaerae bacterium | reverse complement strand
GCATCTACGAGACGCGACGCACCGTGGCCGACGACTTCAAGGCCACGATGCGACTGCGCTTCGACGACCTGCTACCCAAGTGGAACTATGTGGCCGTGCCCCAGTAAATCATTGACAGTTGTTGATGCGCCGGTCCTTAGTACCTGCAGGCGTCATGGTCTGCCTCGGCTTACGTCAACGCATGGAGATGTGTGGAGATGTGTGGGGTGGGTTTTGTAGTTGGAAATCTAGCGGAGTTTCGGCGCGCTGGGAGGAGTTTCGAGCGCTTTGATTTTCTTGCGATTGGCCAGTTGCGCGACCGGCGACATGCGGTCAAGTAAAAGGATCCCTTCGAGATGGTCATTCTCATGTTGAATGATGCGCGCCGGAAAATCTTCGAGGTCCGCCAGAAATGGTGTGCCGTGAATGTCGAGCGCTTCCACGCGAAGTTTCTTGAACCGCGTGACTTTGATGCGGATGTCCGGAAGAGAGAGGCACCCTTCTTCGCCTTCATCCGAACCTTGCTCGTTGGACAAAAAAGGATTGACAAAGGCCAGGGCTTCTTCTTCTTTTCCCGACGGCGACGCGACAAAAATCCGCAGACTCAGCCCGACCTGCGGTGCCGCAAGTCCGACCCCCTTATTCTCCACCATGATTTTTTTCATCTGTTCAATAACGTCCGCCAGCCACTGGTCAAAGCGCTCAACATCCTTGGCAGTCTTTTTGAGGACCGGCGCGGGATACAGCACCAGCGCCAGCGAAGCAGGATCAGGCCGGACAGGAGTTTTGGCAGGTGAAGTGATCTTCATATGGGGGGATTATAGGGAAGATAACAGCGTGTGGGAAGGTTCACGTTTCGCGGGCCGCGAGAGCTAATTTTTCGGAATAAACACGTTGAACTCCGCCAGTGCCTTGTCCAGGTCATCGTGAAATGTGAAAAGCTTGTGCAGGTTGGTGATCTTGAAAACCTTGTACAACTCGGGCCGAATGCCGGCGATGACAATCTTCCCCTTGAGCGGGTCCATGGCCTTCTTAAGTTGCAGAAGCACGCCCAACGCCTGCGAAGACATGAAGCGGACCGCCGTAAACTCCAGAACGAGCTTGCGCGTGTCATGCTTCTCGACCAGTTCCAGCAGGTTTCGTCCCAGGGCTTCAATATTGGCCGAATCCAAGACCGAGAGGTTCTGGAAGCTGACGACGGTGACGTCCCGGTAGGGCTGAACGAGCAGTTCGTTTTCCACGAGGAATACTCCTGCGAAAGGTCAGGGATTGGATGCAGGTGTTATCGACTATTTTGGCTGGAGAATCAATCACGGCGCAAAGAACTCGCCGCACGGGGGGCGCAAAAGAGTTTCCGTGCGGGGGGGATCGAAATGACGTTTCATGCGTCTGTGAAGAGGTGCGGTGGCTCTGCGACTTGTGCGTTGCGTGGCAGCCGGATGTAGGATGAACACCTGTCTGGATAATTCTCACTTTTTGAAAGGGACGGCTATGACACGCGGACGAGGAATTTTTGGAGCGATGGTGGCGGCAGTATTGACGTCAGCCGTGGCCCAGGCATCGTGGGCGGGAACGCTCGGATTCGAAGAAGATTTTGCCTTGGCGCCCGATCGCGAGGCCGCCATCAAAACCCTCATCCCCGGCACCGACGATTACTATTACTACACCACCTTGCACTATCAGAACCAGGGCAAACTGGACAAGGCCGCCGAATCCATCAAGACCTGGGAGGGGCTGGACAATCGAAATCGCACGCGGGTGGAGGAAATGCGGAATCGCCAGGCGCTGTTGATGTACGAGCGGGCAAGCAAGGAAACGCTGACCTTCCTGGGCGACCGCTTGGGGCTGTATTTCGATCATGAACGTGAGACGCAGGAACGCCAGGCAGCTCTGCCGACGGCACTCGACGCCAAGTTGATATCGCGATCCACGTTGACCGCCCAGGAACTGAAGAAGAATAAGTCGCAGACCTTGCAGGGGTTCGAAGATGCCGCGCTTGAGCGCCTGGCGGCGACGACGTTATCGCCAGAGCAATTGCATGAACTGCTGACGCGACTGGTACGTCCAGACATCGAGGGATTGGCCGCACCGGTGGCTCAGGATTTGCGTAGTCTGCGGTATGGCACCTCTTTCGGATCCATGACGATTCATCGCAACCTGCTATTGGCGCAGTTGGATGAACTGCTGAAACTGCAGCCGACTCTTTTGAATGATGCCGGGTTTGTAAACGTCTACCTGAGCAAACTGCGCCCGGCGGTGGGGGTGGATTGGAAGCACGACACCAAGGAGCAGCAAGCCTATCTGGATCGACTGGAGGCCTTCGTGAGCCGCCTGGGGCTGGTGCATAACTCGCTCAAGGCCCATGTCCTCTATCAGCGGCTGATGTTTGATCGCAAGCAGGGTACCTACGACAAAGAACGGTTCCTGGCGTATTTGAAGTTGCCGCGGCAGGTACGCTACATCAATTCCGAGTACATGGAAAAGTATTTGGAGCCCGAGGGCCGCCGCGCGACGGTGGCGAACTTGGGGGCCGACTACAGCGCTGCCACCATGCTTCCGCCGATTAGCGATGATGAGGGTTTAGTGCGCAGCTACTTTTTGCAATTGCTGGTGGATGCTGCGGACACCGCGGAATATGCGGAATATGTGGACAGCACCTATCTGAAGGAAGTATTGGCCGAAGCGAAGATCACCAACGGCATCGGCGATCAGGAAAAATGGGCCGCCCTGTTGCCGGCCACCAAGTTGCAGGCGTTGAAAGATCGCGTCGATCTGGATTTCGCGTTCACCAACCGCGACATGTACGGCCCCGGCGATGCGGTAGCGCTGGATGTGAACATCAAAAACATCAAGACCTTGATCGTAAAAGTCTACGAGGTCAACGCGGGGAATTTCTACCGCACCTACAAACGCGAAGTGAATACCGACATCAACCTCGATGGGCTGGTCGCAAATGAAGAGCGGACGATCGAATACACCGACGTGCCTCTGCGCCGCGTGGCGCGGCATTTCGACTTCAAAAATCTCAGCGCCCGTGGCGTGTACGTTGTTGAATTCATTGGAAATGGAAAATCGAGCCGAGCCCTGATTCGCAAGGGCAAGTTGCGCTTTATCGAACGCACCGATGCCGCCGGGCACGCGTTTGCCGTGCTGGATGAAGCGAATAAACGCATGCTCGACGGGCGCATCTGGCTGTCCGGCCATGAGTACGTCGCCAACAAGGACGGAGAGATCCGCGTGCCGTATTCGACGGCCCCGGGAAATCAGCCCATCGTGTTGCTGAGCGGTGAGTTCGCCTCGCTGGACAGCTTTGACCACAAGGCCGAGGGATACCGTCTGGAGGCGGGGATCCACGTGCCACGCGAATCCCTGATCAGGTACGGCAAAGCCACCGTGGCGCTACGGCCGTCCTTGATGCTCAACGATTCGGTCGTGAGCCCCACGCTGTTGGAAGAAGTGACGCTGGTGATCACGTCCACCGATCAGGACAACGTGGTGACGACCAAGGAAGTACGCGATGTGAAGTTGTACGAGGATCGCGAAACGGAGTTTGATTTTGCCGTGCCGGACCGTTTGCGAACGGTATCGTTCACGCTGCGTGCGAAAGTGCAGAATGTCAGCCAGAACCGCAAGGATGATGTAACGTTCTCACGAGTATTCAACATCAACGGGATTGATGCCACCGACAAAATCCAGGACCTGCATTTGAGCAAAATCGATGGGGAATATGTGCTCGATGTCCTGGGAAAAACGGGGGAACCTCGCCCGGATCAGCCGGTCAATCTGACATTCAAGCACGCCGAGTTTCGGCAGTTAGTCCAGGCCACATTGAAGAGTGATGCGAAAGGGCGCATTACGCTGGGCAAGCTGGAAGATATAGATGTCCTCTCGGGGACTGGACCGGATGGCGGAGCACACGTCTGGAGGCCCGTAAAAGATGCACGAACCTATTTGCCCGTTGCTCATGGCATCACGGGTGAAACGTTGCGCGTGCCTTATATGGGTTCAGCAAAAGAAGGTGTGCGGGCCGAGTTTTCCCTGTTGGAAGAGCGCTCCGGGGGAAGCTTTGTAGTGGACCGTTTGAACGCACTGACGGTCAAGGATGGCTTCCTGGAACTCAAAGATTTGCTCCCAGGAGATTACAGTTTGCTGGTCAAAAGCGCGAAGCTGAACGTATCCGTGCGCGTCGCGGCGGGAGAGGTGCGCGAAGGATGGGCGCTCTCCGACACACGCTACCTGCAGTTAAAAAATCGCAATCCCTTGCAGATCGTGTCGGCGGAAAGCGGCCCTGACAGAATCGTGGTGAAATTGGCCAACGCTGGCAAAGGCGCACGCGTCCACGTCTTCGCGACGCGCTTCATCCCCGAGTTTTCGCCCTTCGGCGACCTCGGATCTATCAGCGGCCCAACGGTGGGAATGCGCACCCTCGGCACGGCCGATACGGTTTACGAATCCGGCCGGGCGATCGGCGATGAATATCGCTATATCATCGATCGAAAGTATGCCCCGAAGTTCGCGGGCAATATGCTGACGCGGCCGGGCGTGCTTCTGAATCCCTGGGCGATCAGGCCGACCGACACTGGCGAACAGGAAGCACAAGAGGGAGGCGCGTACCATGGACGTCCGGGCGGTGGCAGCGGTGGGCTTTCGCCCTCTTCCCCATACTACGGACAACAAGCTAAATCGGTCGAAGGCATCCCCGCCAACCTGGATTTCCTGACCGAAGGTGCCACCGAACTCCTGAATCTCACTGCCGATGAAAAAGGCGTCGTGACAATCGACCGCAAATCACTTGGATCGCACCAGCACATACATATCGTGGCGGTAGACGCGTACAACACCGTCTATCGCGAGGTATCCTTGCTGCAGCCCGAGCAGAAAGTGCGGGACTTGCGCCTCCTGATCGCCCTGGATGCCGCGAAACATTTCACCGAACAAAAACAAGTGACGCTGCTGCAAAAAGGCGAAACGGTGTCTCTCACCGAAGCCTCAGGCTCCAACCTCGAAAGTTATGACAGTCTCGCCAAGGTCTATCGCCTCTACATGACGCTCCGGCCTGATGCGACACTCGCCGAGTTCTCGTTTGTCTTGACCTGGCCCACGCTGAAGCCGGAAGAAAAACGCGAAAAATACAGCAAATACGCGTGCCACGAGCTGAATTATTTCCTGTACAAAAAAGATAAGGGGTTTTTCGAAACCGTCGTTTTGCCCTATCTGAAAAATAAAAAAGACAAAACCTTTATGGATCGGTACCTGCTGGGCGAAGATGTCAACGCCTTCCTGCAGCCATGGGCCTATGCGCGGCTCAACACGGTGGAACGCGTATTGCTCGGCCAACGCGTGAAAAACGAGGAAGGAAAAACGGCTCGCGCCATTAAGGACAAATTTGACCTGCTTCCACCGGCCGTCGAGCAATTCAATTATCTCTTCGCCACGGCGATCAAGGGCAGCTCTCTGGGCTTGGGCAGCGAGTCGTCGAGGGAATTCAAGGAAGCTTTGCCGAGTTTTGATTTGTCCAGTTCGACAAGGGGCGACGGGGGGGGGAAGAATTTCAGGGGAGCCTCCCCGAGCGGAATCACATCTGGTGACGGCACAATGAGTGACACCAGTGGGAAATCTACCATGGAGGATAGCGCGAAATCGCCGCCCGCAACGCCGAAAGGCTTGGCGCGTCGAGAAGGATTGGCAAATAAAAAAGCCGAAAAACGAGATCGCGACTCCTCCGAAAAACAAATGGAATCATTAGCCGATAAAGACTCCATGTTTGAGGCACCTTCCGCCGATGACGCATTTGGAAACGAATCTGAAATAGCTCGATTGAAGCAGCGAATGCTGTATCGCAAACTCGATAAAACCATGGAATGGGTCGAAAACAATTACTACCATCTCACCATACAGCAACAGGTGGCCAGCCTCATCGACGTCAATGCCTTGTGGAAGGACTACGCCGAACAATCTGCCGCCAAATCCTTCCTGTCCAAAAACATGGCCGAGCCGACCGGAAACTTCGCCGAAATGATGTTCGCCCTTTCCGTGCTCGACCTGCCGTTCGAAGCCGCTAAGCACGAACTCAAACGCGGCGATGGCAAGATCGAATTTACCGCCGGCGGCCCCGTCATCGCATTCAATAAGGAAATTAAGGAAGCCCAGGGACCTGCTGAGAAAACACCCATCCTCGTCAGCCAGAAATATTTCCGCTACTCCGATCGCTTTACGTTCGTCGACAACGAGCAGACCGACAAATACGTCCGCGACGAATTCCTTATCCACGTCGTCTACGGGGCCCAAGTTGTGGTGACCAACCCCACGTCGAGTCGCCAAAAGCTCGATGCCCTCATGCAGTTGCCCAAAGGTGCCATGCCCGTGCTGAACGCCCAATACACGCGCGGGCTGCACATGGAGCTGCAACCCTACGAAACCAAAGCCCTCGAGTACGCGTTCTACTTCCCCAGCACGGGCGAGTTCACCCATTACCCCGTGCAAATAGCCAAGAACGAAAAAATCGTGGCGTTCGCCGCCCCCACAACCCTCAAGGTCGTGGCCACGCCCAGCAAGGTCGATACCACAAGCTGGGACTACCTCTCGCAGAACGGCACCGAAGAAGACGTGCTGAAATTCCTGCAGTCCAGCAACATCGAGCGCCTCAACCTCGAAAAAATCGCCTGGCGCATGAAAAATGCCGACTTCTACCAAAAGTCCCTGGCTCTCCTGCACGAGCGGCACCTGTACAACAACACCCTCTGGTCCTACTCCATCAAGCATGATGATCCCGCGAACATCCGCGAGTTTCTACAGTACCAGGACAGCTTCGTGGCACAATGCGGTCCCTGGCTCGACAGCAAACTTCTCCAGATCGACCCGATCGTGCGCCGAACCTATGAGCACATGGAATACGCCCCGCTCGTAAACGCCCGCACCCACAAACTCGGCGCGGATCGGAGAATTGTCAACGAGCGTTTCTTCGAGCAATACCAGCGCACGCTGCACACGTTCGCCTACCATCCCGTACTCACCGATTCGGACAAGTTGGCCGTCACCTATTACCTGTTGCTGCAGGATCGCGTGGAAGAGGGCCTCGGCGTCCTCAAACAGGTGGACGCCAAGAAACTGCCCGAGCAGATTCAATACGATTACTTCAGCGCCTACGCCTCGTTCTACGGCGAAACCCCCGGTGCCGCGCGCTCCATCGCCGAGAAATACAAAGAGCATCCCGTCGATCGCTGGCGCAACCTCTTCGTCGGCGTGTTGTCCCAGGTTGATGAAATCGAAGGCAAGGGCGCGCGCATCGTCGACAAGGAAGACCGCAATCAACAGCAGAACGCCCTGGCGACCACCGAGCCCACGCTGGAATTCCTGGTCGATGCGAAAAAAGTGGTCGTCAATTACACCAACGTGGCCGAAGCCCGCGTGAATTATTACCTGATGGACATCGAGTTGATGTTCAGCCAGAAGCCGTTCCTGCAGCACTTCAGCGGTCAGTTCTCCATGATCAAACCCAGCGCGACCGAAGTCCTCAAACTGGATCCCGCGAAAAAATCCTTCGCGTTTGATATCCCCAAGGCCTATTTGACCAGCAATGTCATGGTGGAAATCACCACCGGCGGAATTACCAAGTCGCAAGGCTACTACGCCAATTCCCTCGCGCTGCAAATGGCCGAAAACTACGGCCAACTGACGGTGACCAGCCAGACGACCGGCAAAGTCCTGCCCAAGGCCTATGTCAAGGTGTATGCCCGAATGAAAAACGGCCGCACGCGCTTCTATAAGGATGGCTACACCGATCTCCGCGGCAAGTTTGACTACACCTCTTTGAACACCGATGAGCTGGATCAGGTGGAGCGTTTCGCCCTGCTGGTGATGACCGATACAGACGGCGCAATCGTGCGCGAGGCGCTGCCGCCGAAACGCTGAGGTCAACGCCCGACAATTTCACGCCCGCCCCCGCGCGCCGCGGGGGCACCCTTTCAAAATCGCGCATCAATTTATACGCTGCGCTGGTGCAAACTTTTCAACTTAGGTTAAAGTGGGGGTTCCCGACGCAATTTCAAGTCGCAAAGCAATAGAGGATTGATTAGGACGTTTATTGTGCAGCCTCGATCTGACCGGACGGTTAATTCGTCCAACTTGTCAGACGATTGCCCCGCGGCGAACAGGAAACAGCGATCTCATGGCAGAAGCAGTGCAGCAACCGCAATCGGATACCTCCTCCCCATCCGGTAAGGCATCCACCACCTCCGATGGACGCCCTCAGTGGCGCGCCGGCATCACGCCGGCCTCAGTTCTGGCCTGTATTTGCTGCATGTTCTTGCTGTCGATGCTCGTCCAATATGGCGAAGTCGTCCTCGGCTTCAGCATGCCCCTCGGTGAGCAAACACTGGCCCTCCCCGCCATGTGGATCGGTATGATCCTGCTCGGCGTCGTCGGCCTCGCCTGGGGATTGGCCCGGCTGCGAATTCTCACCCGTCCCGAGTTACTCTGTGTATTTTACGCGATGTTTATCTCCGCACCGCTGATGTCCCAGGGCTTCTGGCACCGCTTGATCGCGATCACCGCCACCATCCCCAAAAGCACCGAGCAATGGGACAAACTCGATTCCTTCAATGACAATCTCTGGCCCCATGGTCCCAACCTCGTTGTTCGCGGCTTGGATGAGAGCCGCAAAAGTCAGCTCCCTACTCAGGGCACCGTCGCCTGGGAAGATGTCGAACTCGAACGCGGCAGCAAAACACGCTTGCCCGTCTTAAGCAATTCCGCCCTCGATGACGTATCGACCCTGCGCCTCCGCGTGCCGGTGGTGGGGCGCGACAGTGGCCCAGCGGGCATCGTGCGCAATGAACCCTATCTGTTCAGCATTCTCGTCCGCGGGCGCGATCTCGGCCCCAACTCACGCTACTTCTGCCGCGCCTACGAAGATGACCGCGAGCAATTTCAAGAGATCTTCAGCTCCAACGCCGCCGGCAAAGTGACCGGCCTGCATCCCACAGGATTCCAACGCGTGGGTGCCTACGGCACGCGCTTTCCCGGTTCGCTGGAAAAATTCGTCGACATTGAACTGGCTCTCAACGGCGTCGGCCGGCTTGAACTTGCCGACATCAAACTGATGAACGTGGCCGCCCTGGAGGGCATCTACAAAGGTCAGCCCATCGTCCGCGAAAGCGACTATCTGAATCTGCCCGAAGCGGGCCGCGCCGGCCTGATCGTCAAGCCCGACAACATGTGGAGTTGGTCGGGCCTGAAATTTGTGATCGCCGGATACATCCCCCTACGTGATTGGCTCATGCCCGCCGCTGTCTGGTCCGGGTTCATGATCCTGCTCATGGTCGCGTTCGTCGCGGTCAACTCCATCATGCGCAAGCAGTGGATGGACAACGAACGCTACATGATGCCCATGACCCGCATCCCCATGTCCTTGCTGGGCGAAAATCCCGACGCGCCGGGTGCCTCCGCACCGATGTGGAAAAATGGCTGGATGTGGGCCGGCCTCGCGGTAGGGGGGGCCTATATGCTGGCCAAAATTTGGAAAAAAGTGAATCCAGACATTATGAACGTCTCGATCAACTGGCCGGTCAAAGACCTGTTCAGCGGCGCCTGGGGCGGCATGTTTGATGCTACCTTCAATGTCGACATTCTCTTCCTCTCCCTCTGCCTGTTCATGGAACTCAACGTCCTCCTCAGCATCGTCATCGGCTTCTGGGCCTTCCGCTCCCAATACTGGATCGGCAATAACCGCGGCTGGTCCATCACTCCCAACTATCCCTTCGGAAATGAACAGCAGTTCGGCGCTTTCATCGCCTACGGCCTCCTGATTATCGTGCTGAGCTGGCGCTATCTCCTCGGCGTGCTCAAGGCCGCCGTAAAGAACGACAAACTCGCCTCCGTCGGCGAACTGTTCAGTTACCGCACGGCTATCCTCCTGCTCATCGCATGTTTTGTCCTCGCGGGTGGTTGGGCCTGGTGGGTGGGCATTCCCGTCTCCGGAGTGGTCAGCTTCTTCGGCGGCGTCGTGCTGATCGCCATGGTCTCTGCAAAACTGCGCACCGAATGCGGCACTCCCTACAGCGAGTTCACACCTTATTATCTCCCCATCATCTTGACCGTCATCGGCGGGATTTCCGTTTTCGGCACAGAAGCCATGGTCTTCTGCTTCGTCGCCAGCTTCTTCCTCGGACCCGTGACTTTCTTCCTCATTCCCGGCGGCCAGATGGAATTGATGGAACTCGGCCGCCGCTGGCAGGTTCGGCCCTCCCATATTCGCGCGACGCTCTTGCTCGCCATGCTCGGCGGCTTGCTCCTCGGCGGCTGGGCCTTCTTGTCCAATGCCTATTCACTCAGCGGCGAAACCTTGCGCTACCAGTGGGCCTTCGACACCAAACCCTGGTACTTCCAGCCTTTGAATCCGCAAGTCGATAAAGCCACGCAAGCCCTCATGGGCCGGCAAAGCACCGCCGACGGCACCGACCCTGTTTGGTACGCCTACGGCTACTCGGCGGGCATGACGGTCGTATTGGCCACCCTTCGGCAGATTTTCTCCTGGTTCTGGTTCCACCCAATCGGGTTTGTCGTCGGTGCCACGCCCTTTGCCGCCAAAATCTGGGGCAGCGCGCTGGTGGCCTGGCTCATTCGCCGAGTCGTTCTCTGGATGGGCGGCGCCGCGACCATCCGCAGTAAATTGCAGCCCTTTGCAGTCGGCATGTTTATCGGTGGCGTATTCGGCGAATTCACTTCGATGGCCATCACGACGTTTTTCCATTCGCTAGGCAGGACGGATGTCTTCAATGGATAAGGCCTTGCACTCGGACGCTCGCGGCTGGGGACGGCAAATCGTCGTCGGGGGTGCGTTCGCCCTGATCATTTTCGCCTCCATGGTCGCATTCATGACCGTCTTCGCACCCAAGTCGCCGCCTCCACTCGGGCTGGCGGATGAAACCTATGATTCCGCCCCCATGCGCACCGCCGTCACGCCCGATCGCGTCTCCGCACATCAGTTGGAGGTGATCGCCCAAGGCTCACGCTTCCTCGGCCAAAAAGGATTTTACCAGACGGTCGACATGCTGCGGCAGGCCTACCGCACCGCCGGCCTGGAAGTGCTCGAATTTGATAATCAAACGGTCGCCCCCTACACCCTGGACCGCCGGATTCTCGACGCCACGGGTGCCCCGCTTGCCAAGCTCGATATCTATCCGTTCTTCCCCAATTTTTTCCAACCCATGAACACCCCGGTCGAGGGTTTGACCGGAAAACTCCTCCTGGTCGATGAGCACGTCCTCCAAACCCACGGCCGCTTCGATGACTGCATCGCCCTGATCGATGTCGAAAATCCCCCCCAAACCTTCGGCACACAATGGTCCAAATACGCCCAGGTCGGCTTCAAGGCCCTGATCGTCGCCCATCGCAAAGATCTGACCGAAATCAACTGGCGAAAAATGAACGTCGTGGGTTCGCTGCCGATGAATTATGTGCGCCTCGCCGCCAGCCCCACCATATTTGATCACCTCGATCAACCCGTGACCCTGCACGTGCGAACCGAATTCCGTCTGACCAGCAATCCCATCCTGGTCGGCATTCTGCGCGCCGGCGATGGCCCGCAAACAGGGCGCGAGGCCCTGATTATCCCCACTGAATACGATGCGCCTTCGATCCTGCCGGACCTGGCGACCGGTGAGCTCTCCGCCGTTCCCGTCGCGACTCAACTGGCCCTGATCGATGGTTTCAAGTCCTTCCAAAAAAGCATCAAGCGCGATGTCGTATTCATTGCCACCGGCGGCCAGATCACCGGCCATGATTCCACCGCCCGACTGATGTCCATCCTCGGATCGAACCTCGAGCCCGAACGCACCCACAAGCGGCTGGCCAACGGCGTGACCCTGAACACGGAGGAGGCTGCTCATGTCAAAGCCATCCTCGCCTTGGCCCAAGACTCGAAATTCATGGTCGATTCGACGTCCACTGTCGCCCAGCTTCAGTCGCTCACCGCACCGCAACAACAGGTCTTCACTGAGCAGCTTCGTTACGTCCTCAGCACCCTGATCCTGGAACGCTCGGAAATTCTGCTTCAAGCCAAGCTACGCTTTCTCAAAACCGGCGGCAGCGATCTGCACTCCCCTGAATTTGCCGCGTACATGACCGCCAAACGCTCCTACGACGAAGCCGTCGCCGTCGCGGGCTACCCTCTCGGCAAACTTCTGGATGTTGGAAAAGCATTCGTTAAAGATTCGGATCTTGCCGGCCGTTTCATCCGCCGCTTTGAGCAATTACGCGAATTTCATGCCCAGGATATGCAACGCTTCGAGCAGAGCCTGGCGATCCACGATTCCATGCGAAAATACACCAATTTCGTGGTCGTCGCGCCGCAGATTCTTCCCACCGATTCCGCCAAAACCAAGGGTGAAGGCCTCAGCATCGTCATGGGAAACAGCGTCGAAGAGGACGGCTACAAACAATATCCGCTGTTCAACAACATGGTATTGCGGCGCGTTTCCAAGGCCCGCACTCTCGATGTCGCCGCTCACAAGGCGACCCACGCCACGCAACCCTTTTCGCCGCTCGAAGGCTTCTGGTATCAATCCATCTTTGATTCCAAACAAAGCAGCGGCATCGCGTCGCGCATTCCCGATCTCAATCCCGCCACCACCTTCTGGAACCGCCTGTCCTATCCCGCCGTCAGCTTGATCAATGTGGACCGCGCCACGTCTTATGAATTACGCTCCACTCCCACTCCCCAACCCTTCATGCGCGACCTCTCCACCCTCCAAAACTCGCTCCGCATCACCGGTGATACCGTCCTCTGGCTCGCCCATGGCAACGGCTGGTTTGCTCCCCCCAAAAAAGCAGTCGCCAAAACCTTCGGCGGCCGCGCCTTCGTCGCCAGCGTCGGGCAATCTATCGTTCCCGATTATCCCCTCGTCGGTGCGCTCATGGTCCCCAAACCCGTCTGGGCCACGCCGCCCAGCTTCGGCTATTTCCCTTACATGATGGACATCACCGATCCCTATGGCCGTTACCTCCGCCCCGAGTGGACCGGCGATGTCGTGTGGCCCTACACTCCGGAACTCATGGGCTTCGGCCCCGATGGCATGGTGCGCTATATCAAGGACGAAGGGCCGCAAGGCCAGTCCGTTTTCAAATCCATCGGGCTTAGCCAGTGGTTCTCCGTCCCCGATCCCGTCAATATCGTCCTCTTCCGCGCCGCTCCCGTCGCCGTGCTCGACCTGATCAATCCCCAGACTCTGCAATCCTACGGCGGCATGGAACTGGTCACGCGTGAGGGCCTCGCACCCCTCAACCGCATCGATAGTTTCAAGGCCGATGACGCCGTCATCACCTTCATCGAGCCCGATCGTTATGTCTACGTCAAACTCAAGGCCGGTGCCGCCGATGGTCTTGCCGGTGAAGCCACCAGGGCCTTCCTGCTCGGTCGTGAAAATACTGAGTACCAACTCGATCCGGACAAGGAAATCGACGGTGCCGGTTATCTCGCCGGCGATACGCCCCTCCTGCGCAACATCCCCGATCGCGCCGCCGCCGCCATGCTCGCCATCAACCACGCACGACTGGCCCTGCAGGACCGCCACGGCATGGTCGACGCCCGCACCAAGCAATTTGAAAAACAAGCCCAGCAACGCCTGGAGGAATCCCAAAATCCCGACCTCAGCAATCATGAACAGGCCCTCCTCGCCGGAGAGTCCGTCACCTATTCCACCCTCAATCACCCCGTCCTCCGCAATGCCACCTGGGAAGCCGTCATCGGCATCCTCTGGTACCTCGGCCTCCTCGTCCCCTTCGCCTTCTTCTTCGAAAAACTCGTCTTTGGCTTCTCCGATGTCTCCAAGCAACTCTTCACTCAGGCCATCATCATCCTCGTCGTCTTCGGCCTGCTCAAACTCCTCCACCCCGCCTTCGAAATGATCCGCTCCTCCCTCATGATCCTCCTCGGCTTCTTCATCTTCCTCATCTCCGTCGGCATCACCATCCTCTTCGCCGGCAAGTTCCAGGAAAACCTGGAAGAACTCCGCAAACAACGCGGCAAAGTCGCCGCCGCTGAAGTCAACACCATGGGCGTCATCGGCACCGCCTTCATGCTCGGCCTCAACAACATGCACCGCCGAAAAGTACGCACCGGCCTCACCTGCGCCACCCTCGTCCTCATCACCTTCGCCATGATCTGCTTCACCAGCGTCAGCAGTAACCTCGAAGAAAATTCCGTCGCCGTCGGCAAGGCTCCCTTCCAGGGATTCCTCGTCAAGTCCGAAGGTTACTGGGCCATCAGCAAGGCCGAACTCTTCGCCCTCCAAAACAAATATTCCCATCGCTACACCGTCGCACCACGCACCATGTTCGTCGGCCACCGCACTTGGGACCAAACTGTCTACAATCCCCAGTTCGACATCGACTACGATCCCGCGACCAACACCACCCCGCCCGCCGGTACCCAACCTGCCGTCGCCGCCATCCCCCGCAAAATCGCCTTCAACTCCATTCTGGTTCTCACCGAAAAAGAACCCCTTCAGACCAAAATCAAAGTCCTCACCAAACGCGGTTGGTTCTCCGCTCCCCGCGTTGGCACCAATGATCCCATCCCCGTCATGCTTCCCGAAGCCATGGCCGGACGCCTCGGCATCTACGTCCAGGACGTCGACCAAGCCCCCCTCAATGTCAAAATCAGCGGCAAAGACTGTCTCGTCTGGGGCATCTTCACCGCCGATTCCCTCACCGAAGCACGCGACATGGATGGACGAAACCTCCTCCCCTTTGATGCCGAAGCCATCGCCAACCCGCGCGTCGTCGGCAACGATCTCCTCGCCTCCCGTACCGACACCCAGATCTCCGCCGACCGCGTCGTCCTCGCCTCCGATCTCCCTTTCGAAAAAATCGACTCCTCCCACGCCTTCTCCCGCCTCACCTCCGTCGCCGTGGAATTCAACGCCCTCCCCTACAAAGCCGCCAAATCCGTCATCGATTCCCAGTTGGAGCAAAGCGGCCGCGAAACCTACTTCGGCCTCGACAGCGTCGCCTATCTCGGCAAAATCGCCCGCACCACCAGCTTCGCCGGCCTCGCCGAATTGCTCGTACCCCTCGTAGTCGCCGCCCTCACCGTCCTCAACACCATGCGCGGCAGCGTCTACGAACGCCGCGATGAAATCTTCGTCTACAACGCCGTCGGCATCGCCCCCCGCTACGTCTTCTTCATGTTCTTTGCCGAAGCCTTCGTCTACGCCGTCGTCGGTGCCGTCCTCGGCTTCGTCCTTAGCCAGGGTCTCGGGCGCATTCTCACCCAGCTTGAACTATTCACCGGTTATGAATTAACCGGTGGCCTCAAGATGACCTTCACCAGCATCAACACCATCTGGGCTTCCCTTGCCGTCGCCGCCGCCGTCTTCATCTCCACCTTCTTCCCCGCGCGGTCCGCTATGAAAATCGCCACCCCCTCCGATGATCCAGGTTGGAAAATCCCCCCCAGTGATACCGACACCATCTCCTTCACCCTCCCCTTCACCTTTGACCGCAAAGATCGCGTCGCCGTGCTCGAATTCTTCAGCCGCATTTTCCTCGATCACGGCGAAGGCGGTGCCGGCATCTTCCACGCCGGCAAACCCACCCTCGCCGCCCTCGATGACCCCGCCGGCCTCGTCCCCCAGATCCACACCACCATCTGGCTCAAACCCTTCGACCTCGGCGTCTCGCAGGAACTCGTCATCCGTCTTCCCGCCGATCCCGAAACCGGCGAATACATCGCCCGCCTTGACCTCACCCGCCTCTCCGGCACCCGCGAAAGCTGGCTGCGGCTCAATAAAGTATTCGTCGCCCTCGTCCGCCAACATTTCCTGTACTGGCGCGCCGTCAGCCCTGTGGAACGCAATCGCATGTTCGATGAAGCCCGTAAACAAATCGAAGACACCAATGCAGCCTCTTCCATCTTGCCCGCGCCACACTCCCTGGAGGTTGCATGAGCACCATTAACGACATCCCCAAAGATCCCCCTCCCCCCAAGCCCAGCGTCGAAGCCATCGGCGATCCCGAACTCGCACAGTATCGCAACCTGCTCCAAACCCCCACTGAGTTCAAAGACGGCTTCGGATGGAGCACCATCGCCGGCGTCATCTTCTGCGGACTCATCATGATGCCCGGGTCCATCTACCTCGGCCTCATGACCGGCGGCGGCATGGGCGCGGCCGCCCAATGGGTCACCGTCATCCTCTTCGCCGAAATCATGCGCCGCAGCCTCAAAAACCCCAGCAAACAGGAATTGGTCGTCCTCCTCTGGGCCGCCGGAGCCATGGCCACCGGCGGTGCCTTCTCCAGCCTCGTCTTCCGCGCTTACTTTGCTAACAGTGAACCCGTCCGCGACGCCCTCCTCCGCAATGAATTCCCCAATTGGTGGGTCCCCAGCGCCGACAGCGCCGCCATCACCGGCCGCAACCTCTTTCACTCCGACTGGATTCTCCCCATCGCCCTCCTTGCCGCCACTACCGTCCTCGGCTTCATCACAAAATGGACCCTCGGCTATTTCTTCTTCCGCCTCACTTCCGATATCGAACAACTCCCCTTCCCCATGGCCCCTATCAGCGCCCAAGGTGCCATGGCCATGGCCGAAGCCGATGAACCCGCCAAATCCACCTCCACCGGCGATCAACTCGTCAACCTCAAACCCGAGCTCCGCAAAAAATCCGACCGCTGGCGACTCTTCACCCTCGGCGTCCTCGGCGGCGTCCTCTTTGGCACTCTGCAAGTCGGCATCCCCGCTATCACCGGCCTGCTTTTTGACAAACCCCTCTTCCTCCTCCCCCAGCCCTGGTGGGATTGGACCACCTTTACCCAAGGACTCCTCCCCGCTACTCCCACCGGCATGATCATCGATCCCGGCATCGTCCTCATCGGCATGATCATCCCCTTCTGGGCCGTCATCGGCACCATGCTCGCCATCCTCGTCACCATCCTCGCCAACCCCATCCTCCATCACGCTGGCATCCTCACCCGCTGGCAGCCCGGCATGGATACCATCAACACCAGCTTCGCCAACGGCGTGGATTTCTACATCTCCTTCGGCATCGGCATTGGCCTCGGCATCGCCGTCGTCTCCATCTTCCAGACCATTCGCGATGTCCGCAAAAAAGTACGCGAAAACAAGGCCCGCCGCTCCTCCGCCCCTCAGGAAAAACGCGCCAGCCTCTGGGAAACTCCCCAGAAAGGCCGTGGCGATTTCCCCCTCTGGATCAGCCTCGTCGGTTACATCTTCGCCGCCACCGCCACCGTTGTCCTCTGCCACTACCTCCTTCCCCCCAACCTCCCCCTCCGCATCTTCCTGATCATCTTCGCCTTCGTTTACAGCCCCATCATCTCCTACGTCAACGCTCGCCTTATGGGCATCTCCGGCCAAAGCGTCGATATCCCCTTCGTCCGCGAAACCACCTTCATCCTCTCCGGTGCCAAAGGCGTCGGCATCTGGCTCGCACCCATCCCCATCGAAAATTACGGCGGCATGGCCCAGCAGTTCCGCGTCAATGAACTCACCGGCGTCAACTTCATGTCCCTCCTCAAGACCGACCTCGTCGTTATTCCCACCAGCTTTATCCTCTCCTTTATCTTCTGGGCCTTCATCTGGGCTTCTGATCCCATCCCCTCCTCCGCCTTCCCCGCCGCCCAAGTCCAGTGGGAACTCGCCTCCAAAAATATGGCCCTCCTCTACTCCTCCACCCATACGCCCCCCGGCCAAATGGAAACCAGCATCGCCGACAGCCAGTTCATGCAGGCCATTCATCCCGGCTTCATCGGCTCCGGCTTCGCCCTCACCGTCGGCCTCTTTGCCCTCCTCAGCGGCTTCGGCCTCCCCGTCATGCTCGTCTACGGCATGATTCGCGGCTTCGGTGGCCTCCCCCATACCATGATGCTCGAACTCGTCGGGGCCCTCATCGGACGATACTACTTCCAGAAACGCTTCGGCCCTGACAATTTCCTCCGTATGATCCCCACCATTCTCGCAGGTTACTACACCGGCGTCGGTTTGATCGGCATGGGCACCATCGCCATGCGCTTTATCCAAAGCGCTATTTCCAGCGCCCCCTTCTAGAATACCTCCTTTTAAGAGTATTCCATGAGCACCACCCTCCCCAACCGCGTCATTCAAGAGCAGGTCAAGCTCCCTGTCGCCATCGCTCTGGAAGTCGTCCTCCAAGGCATCCGCATCCGCCTCGGCCGCTCCATCGTCACCATCCTCGGCGTCGCCCTCGGCATCGCCTTCCTCATGTCCATTCTCACCTCCCAGCTCATCCGCCAGGGCGTCAGCAACGAACAAAAAACCCGCGCCGAAATCCAACGCATGATCAGCTTCCTCACCGCCGATTCCGGCCCCCTCCGCGATCGCACCATTGGCGTCATCCAGACCGGCCCCCTCTCCCCTCTCGAAACACGCTTTCTCGACGGTATCCGCGATAGTCGTCCGGCCAGTGTCCTGTGGGCACCCGCCTCCCTCGGCGTTGCCGCTCCCCCCAGTGTCCAGGCCGTCGCCCTCGCCGCCGTCGCCCGCGATGCCAGTGCCGTCGTCGTCATGGGTGACGGCTCCCTTCCCGTGATGGACTGGCCGTCTATCCTCGAACCCTCCCGCCAAAAAGTAGTCGCCTTTGCCCGCAAAATTCCCCCAGGCAAAGCCCCCTCGACCGAATCCCAGCCCGCCCCCGTCTACGCCATCGCCGGTGCCACCGTCGTCGATCTCAGCCGCGAACTCAAACAGGATGAAATCGACGCCCGCAATGCCGCCCTCAAAACCGAACGCTATCGCTCCGTCTGGATCATCGTCGTCTCCCTCCTCGTCACCGTCATCGGCATCTCCAACTCCATGCTCATGAGCGTCACCGAACGCTTCCGTGAAATCGGCACCATGAAATGCCTCGGCGCACTCTCCAGCTTCATCCGCCGTCTCTTCCTTATCGAATCCACCCTCGTCGGCACCATCGGCGCTCTCCTCGGCGTCCTCTTCGGCATCATCTTCCCCCTCGTCCTCTATGGCTGGTCTTTCAGTCTCGGCATGGTCATCGGCTCCCTCAACTGGGGCCAGCTTGGCCTCTATGGTCTCTTCTCCCTCGTGGTGGGCATCGTCTTGTCCATGGTGGCTGCGGTTTACCCGGCGCGCTTCGCCTCGCGCATGGTCCCCGCTGCCGCACTCCGTTCCAATATCTAGTTGTCTTTCCCAGGCGCGTCTCCCTAAGGTGTGTTTAATGGCCGTCGATCAAGCCCAACTCAATGAACTCTTCGCCGAGCCCGCGGCCAATCAACGCCGCTGCATCATCCGCGCCGTCGATGTCAAAAAAACCTACCGCATGGGTTCCCAGGAAGTTCACGCCCTTCGCGGTGCCACCCTCGACATCTTCCAAGGCGAATACCTCTCCATCATGGGCCCCTCCGGCTCCGGCAAATCCACCCTCTTCAACGCCATCGGCGGCCTCTCCAAACCCACCTCCGGCAAGGTCTACATCAACCAAGTCGACGTCGCCCAACTCGATCACAATGAACTCGCCTGGCTTCGCTGCCGCAGCATCGGCTACATCTTCCAGTCCTACAATCTCATCCAGGTCATGACCTGCCTCGAAAACGTCACCCTCCCCATGGCCTTCGCCGGCCTCCAAAGCGAAGAAGCTCGGGAAAAAGGCCTCTACATCCTCAAACTCGTCGGCCTCGGCCACCGCGCTCTACACAAACCCGCTGAACTCTCCGGCGGACAGCAGCAACGCTGCGCCATCGCCCGCGCCCTCGCCAACTCCCCCGAAATCATCCTCGCCGATGAACCCACCGCCAACCTCGATCTCCGCACCGGCGAAGAAATGATCGACCTCCTCGCCAAGCTCAAGGCCGAACTCAACGTCACCATCGTCTCCGCCACACACGATCTCAAAATGCTCCAGAAATCCGACCGCATCCTCTGGATCGCCGATGGCAGCATCATCAAAATGGCCCACCCCTCCGAAATCGATTTCTCCAAAGGGGAGATTCACTGATCATGCACTTCCCCCTCCGCAAAAAGAAAACCGCCCCCGCCCCCGCCTTCCCGCGCCGCAACCCGCTAGAAGCCGTTCCCTGCATCCCTGTCCATATCGAATCCGGCGTCGACAACCTCGGCCTCATCCAACTCCGACGCCCCATTCAGCCCAAAGGCTTCCTCACCCAACGCATCACCCGCCTCACCGGCTTCAACTGTGCCTCACGCCTCAATCTCGATGCCTGCGGCTCCTTCTACTGGCAGCAAATCAATGGCGAAAAAAATCTCGCCCTCATCTCCCAGGCCTTCGCTGAAAAATTCCAGTGCCCCATTGAGGATGCCCGCGCCGCCGTCCTCCAGTTCACCCGCACCCTCATGCTCCGCAACATGGTCAGCCTTCGCTTATCCCAGGTAGCTCTTACGTCGTGAGTGTTCCCATGCCCGAAATCATTATCCAGGCCGACAACGTCAAAAAACGCTACGTCATGGGCAACGAGGAAGTCTGGGCCCTCAAAGGCGTCAGCCTCGAAATCTACCGCGGAGATTTCATCTCCATCATGGGCCCCTCCGGCTCCGGAAAATCCACCTTCTTCAACCAGATCGGCGCCCTCGACGTCCCCACCGAAGGCCGCGTCTTCTTCGAAGGCCAGTCCCTCTTCGACCTCTCCGAATCCCAGCAATCCTGGATTCGCTGCAACAAAATCGGCTACATCTTCCAAACCTACAACCTCGTCCCCGTCATGTCCGCCGTCCAAAACGTCATGCTCCCCATCATGTTCGCCGGCGTCCCCAAGCTCGAATCCCATGACCGCGCCGCCGCCGTCCTCACCAAGGTCGGACTCGGGGAACGCCTCGATCACAAACCCTTCGAACTCTCCGGCGGCCAGCAACAACGCGTCGCCATCGCCCGCGCCCTCGCCAACACCCCCGATGTCATCCTCGCCGATGAACCCACCGGTAACCTCGACACCAAAACCGGCACCGAAATCATCGAAATCCTCAAACAGCTCCACCGCGACATGGGCGTCACCATCATCTGCTCCACCCACGATCACAAAATGCTCGCCAGCTCCGACCGCGTCTGCTGGATTCGCGACGGCCTCCTTGAAAAAATATCCACCCGCGCCGATTTCAAACTCGAATCCATGGCCGCCGATACCCTCGGGCGTTAACCCGCTCCAATTCTCCTCGTATACTTGCTCATCGCTTTACCCATACGATTCTAAAGAAAAAATAGAGGTTTATTCCGATAGCCGGAACGATATAATACAGCATAACAGTGTCGTAAAGTGTTAATCACTCTTTACATCTGGGACTGAAAGGACAGCGAATATGACGGCAAGTTTACTGCGTCGAAATGGAATGCTCCTGGCCTTGGGCGTCGGCGCTTTACTGACCGTCGCTACCCCCGCCCTCCCCGCCGATGTGTCCGATGATGCCATCCTTCAAAGTCTCAACAAAGGTGCCGACTACCTCCTCGCTCAACGCAAGGGCAAAGACAAAGACAATTGGGAAGAGGGCGAAATGTCCGAATTCGCCGATCAAACCGGCGGCCTCTCCTCGGTCATCCTCTACGCCTTGCTCCAAGTGGGCGAGTCCACCAAAAATCCCCGCCTCGCGCCCACCTCCCAGGACCTCGCCCCCGCCATCAAATGGGTCTCCTCCGTCAGTCCCGCCGGCACCTATACCGCCTCCTATCAACTCATGGCGCTCGCCCCTCTCTACAAAAACAACCCCGACGTACGCAAAGCTGCCAACCGTGCCCGCGATTACCTCCTCACCGCAGTTTATCCCGATGGCTCCTACGGCTACCGCCGTCGACAAGACAAAGACCCCTCCAAAAGAGGTTGGTTGCCCGCGGATTTCTGGGACAACTCCAACAGTCAAATCGCCGTCCTGGCCATGTGGTACGCCGAAGACAATAAAATCGAAGTCCCCGAAGCCTATTGGAAACTCGTCGATCGACACTGGCGCACCAAACAGGACAAAAGCGGTGCTTGGTGCTATCACGATACCCCTCCCATCCTCGATCCAAAATGGACCGATATAAGCCCCAGCATGACCGCCGCCGGTCTCGCCACCTTATACATCACCCGCGATCGACTCGATGACGGCCTCCGACTCGAACCCAAAATTGACCGCGGCCTCGACGCCGGACTCGCCTGGCTCACCAAAAACTACGGCGCTACCATCGGCAATAACAACCTCTACTATCACTACGCCATCGAACGCGTCGGACTCACCACGGGCATGAAACATTTCGGCACCACCCCTTGGTTCTCCACCCAGGCCGCAGAACTCCTCCGCACCCAACAGGCCGATGGCAGTTGGAACTCCGGCATGGGCGATAACAAACCCACCACCCTGCACACCGCCTTCGCCATGAAGTTTCTCGCCCGCGGACGCAACCCCATTATGTTCAATAAACTCCAATACCCCAACCGCAATCCCAAAGTCGCCAGCCGCTGGAACGCCCGCCTTGAAGACGATGCCCATCTCACCCGCTGGCTCCATCGCGAATTCGAAACCCCCCTCAACTGGCAGGTCGTCAACCTCCAGGTTCCCCCCGAAGAATGGCTCGACGCCCCCATCCTCCTCATCACCGGCTCCATCGACCCCGAATTCACCAAGGAAGACCTCGCCAAACTCAAAGCCTACATTCAGGCCGGAGGACTCATCTTTTCCACCTCCGACGGAAAATCCGCAGCCTTCACCAAGGCCATGCGCAAATACGCCGCCGAAGTCCTCGACGGAAAATACGACGAAATGCGCACCCTTCCCAACACCCACCTCCTCTACAAAATGGACACCGCCCGCAAACTCGACAACCTCACCATCCTCGGCATGTCCAACGGCGTCCGTGAAGTCTGGATCCACAGCCCCGAAGATCTCGGCGCCGCCTGGCAGCGCAATAGCTTTGCCGAGAAAACCGCCTGGGATTTCCCCGCCAATCTCTGCACCTACGCCACCGGTAAATCCGGCTTCCGCCAGAAACTTCGCGACCTCATCGTCAAACCCGGCTCCGGACCCATCAATCACAAAATCGCCCTCGCCCGTCTCGACTTCGCCGGCAACTCCGATCCCGAACCCGCCGCCTGGCCCCGCCTCGCCAAAATCGCCCAACGTGATTTCGCCACCCAACTCACCCTCTCCACCGTCAACATCGCCGACCTTGATTTCGCCAAAACGCCACTCGCCCACATCACCGGCACCGGCGCCTTCACCCTCGGCGATCCCCAAATCGCCGCCCTCAAAACGTTCCTCCAAAAAGGCGGCACCCTCATCGCCGACGCCGCCGGTGGCGATGAAAAATTCGGCGCCTCTTTCCTCGCCCTCACCGCCGCCCTCTATCCTAAAAACAGCCTCACCACCATCCCCCTCGAAGACGAAATCTACGCCGGCAAAATCCCCGACACCGTGCCCATCACCGAAATCGCCTTCCGACGCTACTACATCGAACAACAATCCCGACAGTTCCGTCCCAAAATCCAAGGCCTCAAAATCGCCGATCGCTACACCGTCATTTTCTCCGGAGAAGATCTCACCAGCGGGTTCCTCGGCACCCACACCTGGGGCATCCTCGGATACACCCCCGAATCGGCCCAAGCTCTGATTCGCAACATCTTGCTCTACGCCTCCACCCCGCGCCCCGCCGCCGCCCAACCCACCACCGCCCCCGCCGCCAGCCCCCAGTAACGCCTACGCACTCATCCGCTCATACTCCACCGCCTCTTCTCGCTCCCCCTGCGTCAACGCATCAAACAACTTCTCTAGCGCCGCATCCTTGATCTGCCGCACCCGCTCCCGCGTCAATCCAAATCGCTCCCCAATTTCCTGCAGCGTCATCGGCTCGCCCATCTCCAAACCATAATAAAGCTTCACGATCGTCGCCTCCCGCAAGCCCAGCCGATTCAATACCCCCCGCGCCACCTCCAGGCACTCCCGGTCTATCACGCTCGCCGGCCCGCTCACCGTCGAATCGTCCGACACCATCTCGTGCATTTGAACCTCGCTGTTGTCCGATACGCTGCACTCCACCGCTGTCGATGCCCGTATCGCCTTACCAATCAATCGCACCGTCTTCAACGGAATGCTCATGTGCAGCGCCATCTCCTGCATCTGCGGCTCCCGCCCCAGCGATTCCTCCAACTCTCTGTACGCCCGTTTCCAATCCACCATATTCTTCCGCATGTAGCGCGGGATATGTATGAAACGATTCGCCAACGCATCCAGTATCGCCCGCTTGATCCACCACGCCGCATACGTCGAAAACCGCGTGTTCAAATCCGGATTGAATCGCTCCACCGCATGTATCAACCCAATATTCCCCTCCGCTATCAGGTCCCCCAGCGACAACCCCCGCTCCGTGTACCACTTCGCAATCTTCACCACCAGCCGCATGTTCGCCATCACCATCAACGATCTTGCCTGTTGATCGTTGTGCCGAATCACCTGCCTGCAAAGATCCGCCTCCCGCTCCGCCGTCAGCAGCGACGTCTTCGATATCTGCGCGAGATATATCTGTAAACTGGGTTCCACGTACATAAAGTCACCTTCTGGTCGAGTAAGGTCTCACGAAGTCCTGCACCCGTCCGCTATCGCTCTTCTTTTTCTACTGCCCAACCCCCATGCCGCAATGAGACACCGGACCCGCTGCCCGGTGTCTCATTCCAGCAAACAAATCAGGGATTTCTAACCTTGGACTTCTCGTATTCCGTGGTGTACGTCCCATCCGGGTTCCGCTTCACGGTCTTCTCTTCATGCGTCCGGCTATTGCCGAACCACCCTGGCTTATCGCTCTCCGTGTGCTCCACCGTATCCGAGCAACCGCCCACAAACGCCAGCGGCATAATCACGAAGGCACCCATCAGCAGCATTTTCTGGAATGTATTCATGGTATTTTCTCCTGTAAGAACCGGAAATGATGGCAATCCCGTCGGAATTGCACAGTATTTACCAATATCAATGCTTCGTACCGCAACGCGACTTCAACAGAAATCCCACCGCCAGCCCGGCGCCTGCCGCCACCCCCACAGCTAGCCATGGATTCTTCCGGACAAAGTTGTCCATGTCCCGTCCCACCCGCTTCGCCTTCTGCGAAGCCATCGTGCACGCGTCCACACCCGCCTCCATGTACGTGTGCGCGTAATCACTTACTTTTTCCACCACGCTCTCGTCTTTGACTTTGCTCGCAGCCATGGTTCACTTCCTTTCCAAAAATAGCGCTATCCAAAAATATCCGAATAGAGAGCCCGAAGACTCCGCCATTCAGGCCTCATGCATTCTTGCCGCGTGACCCAAGTGCCAGCATCGCCACACCCGCCACCGCAGATCCGATCCCGCCGACGATGTACCAAGTCGTGGCCTCCGTAAACCGGCCGGTAAAGGTATTGCTCAGTTGATCCGCCATGGAATTGGAGGAATTCATGCCGACAACCAGCAGAATGATGCCCACCACCAGCAATACAATTCCCAATATGCGTTGACTATTCATTGCGTTCTCCTCAAAAAAGGTCTGGTCCGGCAATTCAATCCACAGCCGGCTCGTCGGTTCTTAAAACGTCCGTGGCAGGTAACCCATCAACAGCAGGATCAGCAAAATAACCAGGATGAGGCCCAACCCACCGCTTGGACCATATCCCCAGTTCTTGCTGTGTCCCCAGGTCGGTAGCGTGCCCACCAGCAACAAAACCACAACGATCAGTAAAATAAAGCCCATATAAGTCTCCTTATGTGTAAGAGTCATCTTTGGCGGAACGTATATCAAAACAGGTCAATCAGTTGCACGTTCTCAGCCCTGCAACTGCGTCGTTCTCTGAAATAACAGTAACAATCCCCGTGCCGGGTAAATGCGAATCACTTGTATCGCGAAAAACCCGGCAAACAGGCACTACCACGCCATCTTATGCCGCGCGGCAGACCACCATTGGCATATTGCCGTGCCATTTCGTCATCCGTCAAGCACTTCTGTCGTGCCGGATACTCACCTATGTGAAATGCTGAACACCCCCAACCAACCAGAATTCCCTCCGCGGCGCAACTGCTTGTGAGCCCCGCGAAGGGAATTATAAGAACAGATTCATAATCTCAATGCTCAACGTCTGCGTAGGATCATGCCCAGCAAGAATCCAATCCCCGCCGCAGCCCCAATTGACATCCACGGGTTCCCACGTACATAACCATCCACATCCTTGCTCACCTCCCGCGTTCGATTCGCCACTTTGTTGTACGCCTCAACCCCTGTATCAACATAATGCTTCGCCCGCTCACCGGCCACATCGCCGAGCGAATCCGTCGCTTGTGCATGTGCGCTTTTCATGGAATGTCCTCCTTCAAGTACTAAAACAGTATCAACTCTAAAATCACCGTTTAAAACTATTCGCGTTCACTCTTCTGAGATCGCACCGCAATACCTGAGCCAGTTGAGATATTGCGATGCATTCTCAGATGCTCAGCCTCAGTGCTTTGCAAATGTCAATTCCAATCCGCCCCGTGCTCGCTTACAATTCCGTTTCCCAAGTTTTCCCGCAATCTCTCTATCCCTCAAAATAGAACATTGCAATAGATATGCCATTTCCCACGCCTTGTCCCACGAAATTTTCCATCCCCCACAAAAATAACGCCCATCACACCCCTTCCCAAACAACATCTACAAGCATTTCATTGCAAAACATGAAAGTTTCTAAGCTCAAAAATGCATCCTACCATGCCCCCTCGCCCACCCTCCGCCGATACGACTATTTGGCCGAAAAAATCCCTATTGACGCTCCCCCTTGGCGGGTTGTCCTCACCTTCAACAACGCCGCTATCCCCTTCCTCTCACCTCGGCAAATCAAACTCAATCTGATGATCCACCCGATCATCCCTTAGCTGAATCCACAACTCCGCCTGCGGCACCCCATCTCTCCTCATCCGTGGCGCATCCCCCTCGCTCCTGCGAATATGTATGTGATAAAAAGTCTCGCGATAGCGATAATGAATCTTGCACTCATTCCACGCCGCTGGCAATCGCGGTGTCAGATACAACCGATCTACCTCCAACCGAATCCCCAGCAACGTCTCTACTATCAATCGATACATCCACCCTGCCGACCCCGTATACCACGTCCATCCGCCCCGCCCCGTATGCGGCGCCGCTCCATAGACATCCGCCGCAATCACATAAGGCTCCACGCGGTACGTCGCGATCCCTTCCTCCGTTCCCCCATGATGTAGCGGATTGATCATCCCAAACAGCTCCCACGCCCGCTCATGATTCCCCATCAACGCATACGCCATGATCATCCAGATCGCCGCATGTGTGTATTGCCCGCCGTTTTCCCGCACCCCCGGCACATATCCCTTGATATACCCAGGATTCAATGCCGACTTGTCAAAGGGCGGATCAAACAACTGTATCAATCCCGCATCCTCACGCACCAATCGCTTGTCTGCCGCCGCCATCCCCTGGGCCGATCGCTTCTTTCCACCCGCCTGTGAAATAATCGCCCAACTCTGCGGCAGCGAATCGATCTGGCATTCGTCATTGCTCGCTGACCCCAGCGGCTCCCCATTGTCAAAATACGCACGC
The DNA here is from genome assembly GCA_038248985.1 of Phycisphaerae bacterium. Classification (GTDB taxonomy): domain Bacteria; phylum Planctomycetota; class Phycisphaerae; order WQYP01; family WQYP01; genus JBBRWV01. Next base: position 11,372 of record JBBRWV010000019.1, on the reverse strand, counting down.
CGGTACCATTCCCCATCCCATCCATTCTGCTCGATCGCGCCCCGCAACCGCGCCGCCTCCGTCTTGCAACGCAACGCAAACTCTCCATCACCCCGTCGCTGCGCCACCTGCTCAAACTCCCCCAGCACATAGTACAGAAAAAACGCCAGCCACACGCTCTCCCCCTGCCCATGCTCCCCAATCAAATTCATCCCGTCATTCCAATCCCCGCACCCGATTAGCGGCAATCCATGACTCCCAAAACGCAACCCATTCTCCACCGCCTTCACGCAATGCTCATACAGCGATCCCGAAACGTCCGACCGTATCGGCTGGTCGTAATACGATTCCTCCTCCGGCCTCACCGCCCGTCCCTCCAAATACGTCACCCGCTCGTTCAGCACCCCAATGTCCCCAGTACCCTTCACGTACCGCGCCGTCGCCAAGGGCAACCACAAAAAATCATCCGAAAACTTCGTCCGCACTCCCTGACCCGATGGCGGATGCCACCAGTGCTGCACATCCCCCTCCCGAAATTGATGCCGCGCCGAGCGCAACAAATGCTCCCGCAAAATCAGCGGCGTCGCATGCAGCAACGCCATCCCATCCTGCAATTGATCCCGGAATCCATACGCCCCGCCCGATTGGTACAATCCGCTCCGCGCCCACATCCGGCAAACCAGCGTCTGATACAGCAGCCATCCATTCGCCAGCATGTTCACCGAATCATCCGGCGTCTCAATATGCACCGCGCCCAGCGTCCGATTCCAGTAGTTCCACACCGCCGCCAACTCCTGCCGCGCCGCCTCCGTATTGCGGAATCGATGCACCAGGTTGCGCACTTCCTCCAGCCCCTGCGCCGCCCCCAGGATAAACACCACCTCCTTCGCCTGACCCTCCGCCAAATCAAACGCCACCTGCAGCCCCGCACACGCATCCAGCCCCGCCCCCGTCCTGCCCGATAGACGCGTACGCCCCATCGCCGCCGGATCCGCGTAACTCCCATTCCGCCCGATAAACTCCTCCCGATCCCCCGTAAACTTCCGCGACGGCTCCGCTACATCCGCAAACGCAATCATCTCCGCAAAATCCCGGTTGTAAGAATTCCGCGCCAACAGCGCCCCCGTGCGCGTATCCACCTCCGTCACCACATGCATCAGCGATTTCGACCGCATCTCCGACAATACCCACTCCCAGTACCCCGTCACCGACAACCGCCGCGCCCGCCCGGATTCATTGAATATCTTGATCACCGCAAACTTCACCGGCGCTTCCACCGCCGCATATACCCACAACTCCGACCGTATCCCATCCTGCACATACTCAAACACGCTGTACCCAAATCCATGCCGCGACGTATACGCCTGCGTCCCGCCCGCCGGATACGGCGACGGCGACCAGAACTTCCCCGACTTCTCGTCCCGTATGTAAAACGCCTCCCCGCCCGCATCACACACCGGATCATTCGCCCACGGGGTCAACCGATACTCATGCGCATTGTCCACAAACGTATACGCGCTCCCACTCTCCGAAATCACGCTCCCAATCCGCGCGTTCGCAATCACATTGCACCACGGCGCCGGCGTCGCATGGCCCGCTCCCGTCGTGATCACATACTCCTTCCCATCCCCTGTCATACCCCCATGTCCATTGAAGTACGCCAACTTCCGCGCCGGAGACTTCGCGGGCGGTATCTCCATGTCCCGATGTTCCACCGGCTCCAGCATCGGCACACTCGCCACCGTCCGCCCCCGCCGCATCACCTGCTCCGCCAGCGTCCCCTGGCTCCCATCGATCAACACATTCGCCACCGTCTGTATCAACAGCCGGTCCTCGTTCGACATCTGCTCCGCCCGCCGTACAAACACGCCGCCCGGCCGGTCGATCAAATGCGCCTCCGGTCCCGCCGCTATCAATCCCATGATCTGATCATGCAGCTCCTGCCGATATCCTGACTCATCATCGTTCCAGATCACCAGGTCCACCCCCAGCCCCTTCATACGCCAGTACGCATGCGCCTGCACCACCTTCCGCACCAGGTCCACCTTCGTCAGATCGCCCACCCGCAGCAGCACAATCGGCCGATCCCCCGAAATTCCATGCCCCCACAATCCCGATTGCCCCCGCCGATTCCGCGCCATGATCGCCGGCTCCGTCCGCCGCAACCGGTTCGGCTGCAATATCGAATTCAGCAATCTCCCAAATAGCTGCGCATCCGCCGCACTCACATCCAACTGTCGCAACAGCACGTGGCTGTGCGTCCACGCCATTTCAAATACCCGGTCCCCCATCCGCGGATCGCGATACTTCTCCATCAACGCCACCGCCGCCTGCTGCGTGTCCGCCGCCCCCGTCACAAAATCAATCCGCGCCGATTCATACGGCTCCAATATCAGCACCCGCCGTATCGCCACGATCGGATCCAGCACCGCCCCCTCCGTTCCGCTCAACTCCACTCCCCCCTCCATCGCCGCCGGCGCGTCCAGACGACGCCCGCGCCCGATGAACCGCGCCCGATCCGTCTCATACGTCGTCTCCCCTTCCGTCGTTCCTTGCACCGTCAGCATGTGTATCATCCACGGCGGCTTCTCCACCGCCGATCGCGGCCGACGCGTACACAAGATCCCCTGGTTATCCCGCACAATCTGGGTCTGCACAAACAAATTGCTGAACGCCGGATGCGCTGCATCCGCCGCCGCCGTCGCCAGCACCACCTCCGCGTAACTCGTCAACTCAATCCGCCGTCGCGTCCGCGATTGGTTCTTGATGATCACCCGCCGCAACTCGATGTCCTCCTCCGGTGACACCGCGATCTCCGTCCGCGTCTCAATCTCCGAATCACTCCGCCGAAACTCCGCCCGTCCCTCTAAAAAATTCGCCTCGTAATGATCCCCGCTCGTCATCGTCGGATGGTACGTGCTCGACCAGTACTCGCTCGTATCCAAATCCCGCACGTAGCAGTACGACCCCCAGCAATCCCGCGTCGGGTCCACCCGCCAACGCGTCACCGCCAGGTCATTCCACTTGCTCGACCCGCTCCCCGCATTGCTCACCATCACGTGATATCGCCCGTTCGACAATAAATGCAGCTCCGGCGCCGCCGTGTTCGCCGTGCTGAAAATCCGCAGCGACGCCTCCGCTTCACTCCCTTGACGACGCGACTCCTCCACTTCCACCGTATGCGGATACGTTGGCATCGTCCGCGGCACACGCTCCTGCAACAACAGCGCGTTCGCCCGAAACTCCGGGTTCGACAAAAAACGCCGCTGCATCGGCTGCCCCAGCATCAAGTACGCCAACGACAGCAAACTCATCCCCTGGTGATGCGCCATGTATGACCGAATGATGACGTGATCCTCCCCCGTGGGCATCCGCGCCGGGGTGTAATCCACCGCCTCGTAAAATCCATACGTCCCCACCACTCCCAGCCCTGCCATACGCTCCATGTTCCGCGCTGCCTCCCGCGGCAACACCATCAGCGCCATCACCGTCGCGTACGGCGCAATCACCACATCCTCCGCCAACCCCCGCTTATACCCCAGCCCCGGCACCCCAAACGCCCGGTACTGGTAATTCAAATGCGCATCCGTCGTGTTGTATCCCGATTCCGATATCCCCCACGGCACCCCACGCTCATGCCCATACTCAATCTGCCGCCGCACCACCGCATTATATGTTTGATCCAACAGCGTGTTCGCATACGTCGGCATCACCAGCAGCGGCATCAAATACTCAAACATCGACCCGCTCCACGACAGCAACGCCGGACGTCCCCCCGCCGACGTCAACCGCCGACCCATCGCAAACCAGTGCTCCTGCGGCAACTGGTGCTGCGCCACCGCCACGAAACTCCCCAGTCGCGCCTCGGATGACAACAAATCATAAAAACTGTTGTCCCGCCGCCGGTCTGCCACGTTGTACCCAATCGCCAGTAAATCCCGCGATTTGTCATACAAAAACCCAAAATCCATCTCCGCCAGCGCGTCGCACTTCTCCGCCAGCGCCTCCAACGCCCCCAACCGCAACGACGCCCGCTCCACCGAATTTACCACCGCCTGCCGCAACTTCTCCCACCACTCCCGTCCCGCCGCGCCCTCCCCACCCTCCGCCAGGAGCTGATCCAACGCCGGTAGCAACGTCCGTTGCAACTCCGCCACACCGTTCAACGTCGGCATGCTCTCCAGGCCCCGCAGCATCTCCCGTATCGAGCCCAATCCGTTCGCCGTCTCACTCCCCGCCCGCCGCCACATCTCCTCCGGCGGCGCCGCCAACCCCACCCAACCCGCCACCTCCATCAAGTCCTTATGCATATCCCGCACCTGTCGCGCCAGCCCCGCCGCCATCCCCTTCTGACTCGTCGGCACTTCCCCCGCCAACCCCTCCGCCTCCGTCGTCAACTGCCCCAGCAACACCCCGCACGCCGTCGGCGATCGCACAATCCCTTCCACCTCCCCCAGCATCTGTTCCATCCGCCCCAATATCGCGCTCCCCTTGACCGACCGCTCCTCATCCGCACCCACCGACCCTTGCAGCACGTGTATCGTATCCCGCACCCCCTCAAAAACCCGTGCCGGAATCACCCCCTGCTCGCTTACCTCCAGCAGCCCCTGCCGCAACGTCAGCAACATCCCCGCCAGATTCCCGCTATCCACGCTCGATAGATACAACGGCGGCAGCGGCTTCAGCGTCCGCGTGTCATACCAGTTGAAAAAATGCCCGTGATGCCTATCCATTTCCCCCATCGTCGCCAGCGTCCCCGCCGTCCGCTCAATTAACCGCCCCACACACAAATAACCAAAATCATACGCTGCCAAGTTGCACAACAACGCGCAGCCGATGTTCGTCGGCGACGTCCGATGCGCCACCGCCACCGCCGGAAACTCCTGAAAATTGTCCGGCGGCAAAAAATGATCATCCGGACCCACAAACGTATCAAAATAATGCCACGTGCTCCGCGCCGTCTTCCGCAATAACTCCACCTGCGCCCCGCTCAACTGCGGTTGCTCCGTCAGCAACGGACGACTCAAAAACCACGCCAACAGCGGTGACAAAAACCATGTCGCCAAAAAAACCGGCGCCACCTGCAGCGACCCCCGCATCCCCTCCCGCACACCCCAGTCCAGCAACCATAAAACCGACACCGAAAGCAGCGGCACCATCAACATCGTCCGCACAAAATGCCCCGCCGTGCTCCCCGTTCGATTCTGCGAATCGCTCGATGTCTCCCACTCCAGCAACCGCCGCCGAGTCACAAACAGCCGCACGCACGTCCGCACCAACGCATCCACATTCACCATCGCGTTGTACGGCAGAAAAATCAGCGTCACGACAATCTGCGCCCCATGATGCAAAAAACCGTTCCATGTGTATCGCGCATGCTGCATCCACGTCATGTCCCGCGACTTCCCCCACATCTCCATCGCCGTCGTCAGCAGCATCGGCACAAAATACGCCCCCAGGACCGCCAACGCCGCCACCCCCTGCTCTACCGCTCCCACCCACGACAGCAACAGCAACAGCACCATCGCCGGTGCCACCAGGCTCCGCCGCAAATTGTCCGCAATCTTCCAACGCGACACCCCCGACAGCGTGTTCCGCATCCGCCCGCCCGCCCCCGGCACGCTCGGCAGCAACCACGACGCAATCTGCCAATCCCCCCGGATCCACCGGTGCCGCCGCTTCATGTCCACCAGGTAATGCGCCGGATGATCCTCATACAATTGAATGTCACTCACCAGCCCCGCCCGCGCAAAACACCCCTCAATCAAATCATGACTCAGTATCCGGTTCTCCGGAAATCTCCCCTCCAGCGACTTCTCAAACGCGTCCACATCGTAAATCCCCTTCCCCGTGAACGACCCCTCCTTAAACAAATCCTCATACACATCCGACACCGCCCGCGTATACGGATCCAGCCCCGGCTCACGCGCAAACAACTTCACAAACCACGACCGGCTCGCACTCGGCAAACTCACCGCCACCCGCGGCTGCAAAATCGCATACCCCTCCCGGATCCGACCCGTCACCGGATCCGCCTCCGCCCGCATCAGCGGATGCGCCATCGTCGCAATCATCTGCCGCGCCGAATCCCGCGGCAACTCCGTGTCCGTATCCAGCGTGATCACATACCGTATCGAATCCACAATCCCCGTGTCCCCCATCACCACCGAAAAACGTTCCCCCAGCTTCCCCCGCAAAAAGGCGTTGAATTCCGCCAATTTCCCCCGCTTCCTCTCGTATCCCATCCACCGCCCCTCCCGCGCATTCCACCGCCGCGGCCGATGCCACAGAAAAAATATGTCCCCCCTCACACGCTCATAATTGCTGTTGAGCGCCGCCACCCCCGCCCGCGCCGCCTCCACCAACCGCTCATCCTCCGGCATCGACTCCGCACCCGCATCCTTGAAATCCGTCAGCAACGCAAAATGCAACGACGGATCCGGATTCGCCAAATACCGAACCTCCAACTCCTCCACCAGACGCTTCACCCCCTCCTCACTCGACAACATCGTCGGCACCACCACCATCGTCCGGTACGATGACGGAATCCCCTTCGAAAAATCCAACCGCGGCATGACCCGCGGCGCAATCACCCGCGTCACCAACCAATTAACCACCGCCACCGCAAAGTGACTGCCGCACAACACTAACACAATACCCAGTATCACCGCCTGCCATGGCGCCGCATCCACGCTCCGACAATACACAAATAGCGGTCCCGCAAACGCCCCAGCCAGTAACCCGATAGACCCCAAATACAACGAAATCGCATGTCGTTCCCCCCACCGCCCCACCCGCTGCCGCCACGGGATCTTCGCCCCCACCACCCGCTCCAGCTCCATCATACCCTTGTCTATCAGGTAAAATCCCACATGCGCTCGCCTATCCCACTTCTCATACCGTTCCGCCGATTGCCCCGCTAGCGCCACCGCCTCATGCGCTACCTCCTCCTCCGTCCGCTCGCTGTGCTTGGCCAAATTCTCCACCACATGCCGGTACCGATCCCGCGTCGCAAAATCCATCGTTCCATAAACTTCCGCCGCCTCCCTCCGCAAAATCTGCTCCACCCCGCTCATGCTCTCCACAAAATCCCGCCAGTCGATCGCCCCCAACACCCGCACGCTCGCAATACTGTTCCCAATCGATATCTGGTTCGCCGCCTGGTTCTGGCTCTCCCTCTGAATGCACTCATCGATCGTCTGCGATTGCTCCGCCAATCGCTGCTCCACCCACGTCAACGGCATCCCCGACGCCAAACGCTTCCCCTGCAACCGACGCGAAAATTCCGCCACAAACCCGTGTGTCAGAGGCGGATCCGCCCGCGCCATGTCCGCCATCACCTCGATCAGCTTCGTCGGCCGCGTCTCCGCCACCTCAATCAATCGATCCGCCCACAGCCCCGCCCGGTCCCAATCCTCCCGCCCGCTCCCCACCCGCGCCGCCACCCTCCGCAAATTCTCAATCAACGCCAAGCGCAACATGATCGGTATCGCCCACAATTCGCCCAATTTCAGCGGCGACGTCACTTGATACGCCGCAATAAAACTCGTCAAACTCTCCGCATCCACCCGCCCGTCCAAATGCGCAATCAACTCCATCGACAGGTGATACACCCGCGGATATCCCCGCCCCGGACCATTCGCCAACTGCGGCAACTCCCGACTGTACCTCCGCGGCAAATGCCGCCGCGCTGTGTAGATCTGCTCCTCAATTAGGTAGAAATTGTCCACCAGCCATTCCGACGCCGGCGTGATCGCACGCTTCCGCGCAATCGCCCCCGCCACCAACTCATACGCCCGCAACAGCACCTTCTCGTTCTCATCCAACCGCCCCAAAAGCCGGTCTGGCCCCGGCACCGGCAAAAGCGTGTGCCAACCCGCAATCGTCTTCGCGTGCGCCAACAATTGATCCACGCTGAACAACTCCGAGCGCAGCGGAAGTTCCTCCTCACGCGCCGCTGGCCTCCCCTCCCCTCGGTCCTTTCGCCCCAGCACCGGCCTTCTCGATTTTGTACGCTCTTTAGGCATCGCGAAACTGTTGCTCCTTCAACCACGGAAAGGACTTCATCATCATGTCCCTTCACCTCGTTCCAGCTATCTAACAAAAAAAGAAACAGACGGGGGTGAGCCGATATTATATCGCTCACACTCCCGTCTCTCACTGCATGCTGCCTGCGCTTCTGAACTCTCCCAAAGACAGTCCCGGCCTCCACATCTCACGATCCAGGGCCCAGGTCACGTCGTTTGGAAAGCCCGCCTTACTTGTTGCGCTGCGCGGTGTCTTGAATCTTCTCGCCGGCACGCTCCGTGTCCTTGCCGGCACCTTCCATCGTATTGCAGGCCGTTAAAGCGCCAAACATGCACAGCAACGCCACCATGAAAAATTTCGTAAGCATCGTCCATACTCCAAAGTCAGGAACCCAAAAATCTGAATACCCACATGGATATTCATATAGAAGAGACAATCGCAAACAAGGTGCCACACGCCCCTGACTTTCCTCGCATTGGCGTTTTTTCCACGCTCGCGGATGCCTCTTTTCGCGCCATCATAAGGGGACACTTCGCAAAAACACACTCAGGCCTCATAACTGCCCCTTACTCGCCAAGCCTTTTCCGCACAAGATTGTTTTCGCTCCCCCGCAATGCATGTCATTCAAAATAGACGTCGATGGTGCCAAAGAGTGTCATCCATGCCAATGCGTCTGACTATAGCGTCAAAATGTCCGCCTGCTCCGCCCGAGCCGCCAGCTTTTCTGCGTCCCATCGAGGTTGACATCCCCGTGCCCCTTCGCGCGCTCTGCATCTCCTCTCGATACCCCACCGGAATGGACTCTGACTCGTTATCCGCAATCCGCCCGCCCCACTTTTCATCTTCCCGCCCCACTTCCCATCAACATCGCTCCCCTCGCGCTACACGTGCGAAAATCTCGCTGACTCACCGAAAAAATCTGAAAGAATGAAATCTTCATCTTCCCATGTCCTATTTCGGCACGATCATTGCTAAGTCCATCACATCAAGACACGGAGTCTACGTTTCGCAAAGATAACTAATAACGTCCCATGTGGTGGATTCACATAACCCTTTCTGCGAAACGAAAGCGTCGAATCCACCCCCTGCGATAAAGACTTTTTGAGGAGACTATTATGCGTACCCTACCCATGCTGTTGTTGTCCGCCGTGCTCGTTGCCGGCTGCAATGACAATACGACCACCACCCCTGACAAACCTTCTTCCGAAACTGTCACCGAGTCGCGTTCCGTCACCAGATCCGACAATATGAACGGTCCCACTACCACCCAGCCGAATAACACCGAAAAAAATAAACGCGATCGCTCCGGCGACACCAAAACGCCCTTCGACCAATCCAATGATTCCGCGGATATCAAAATCACTGCCGATTTGCGCCAAGCCATAGTGAATGACAAAAACCTGTCCTTCAGCGCCCAAAATATCAAAATCATCACCGCCAATGGAGTCGTCACCCTCCGCGGCCCCGTCGCCTCCACTGAAGAACGCGATTCCATCGTCGCCAAAGCTACACAACTCGCCGGTGTGTCCCGCGTCGACAATCAACTGGAAGTAACGCCGCTCAAACCCTGAGCAAAGCGCCTCTCCAACGTCCCACCTAACTGCCTCCCTTCAGAAGGATGTATCAATGTGAGGCGCTTAGGACTACGTCTTAAATCCTCAAATAACTTGTTTCGTTGCTACCGTCACGTCACCCGAACCATTTTTTCTAAGGAGTTCCTGCCATGTCTACCGCCGTATTCTGTATCGCTAACTCGGAAGCCCAGGCCGTCGATATCGTCAATGACCTGAAAACCAAAGGCTTCTCCAACAGCGACATCTCCGTCCTCTTCCCTGACAAAAATTCCTCCCGCGATTTCGCCCACGAGCAAAATACCAAGGCGCCCGAAGGGGCCGCCACCGGCGCTGGTGCCGGCGGTATCCTCGGCGGCGCACTCGGTTGGCTCGCCGGCATCGGCCTCCTCGCCATCCCCGGCGTAGGCCCCTTCATCGCCGCCGGTCCCATCATGGCCGCCCTCAGCGGCGCTGCCATCGGTGCCGCCGCCGGCGGTCTCACCGGCGCGCTCGTGGGCATGGGCATCCCCGAGATCGAAGCCAAGCAGTACGAAGGCAAAATCCGCAAGGGCAACATCCTCATCTCCGCCCACTCCGAAAATGGCGAAACCACCAGCAAGGCCAAAGAAGTCTTCAATCGGCATCACGCCATCGATATCTGCTCCACCGGCGAATCCGCCGTCCCCTCCAAAAAGTAAATTCCCCTACGCCAACCCCACACCTATAAACCCAACCTACCAGCCTCGGTGCCCTCGGCACCGGGGCTTTTCCCTGCGCCATACTTCCCCGCATCAGGATCAATCCCCGCGCCCTCTCTCTCTGCTCCACTGGAATCTCTGCTCAAACCCTCCCCTCCCCACACGCGCCCCAACCTCCTCCCTCACTCCCGCTCATCATAAAACAAAATCTGCAGCACCAGCACCAATCCCCCCGCCGCCGCCATCATAAAAAACACCATCGCCAGCCCTGGATAACCCCATATCCGAAACGGTGTCTCCACCTGCATCAGCAACGCCGCCCCCACAATCATCGCCGCCAATATCAGCCCCACCGTGATCCGATTTGCCACCTTCTGAAAACCACTCATCAACTTCGTCTCATCAATCGCATCGATCTGAATGCTCAACTCGTTGTTCGCTACCTTGTCCAAAATCTTCGTCACCTTCCCCGGCAAATGCTGCATGAATGTCGTCGCCTCCAGCACCCCGTCAAATATATTCCCCGGCGTCACACTGTGCATCACCCGCCGCTTCGTGATCGCGACCGCATTCCGCCGTATCGATTCATTCGGATTGAACTCCGGGTCCAGCGCCATCCCCACTTCATCCAGGTTCAGCAGCGTCTTCCCCAGCGTCGCCATCTCCATCGGCGCACGCACCCCTGATTCTCCCGCCGCCCGGTTGATCTCCATCACCACCTTCCCCATCGAAATCCCCTTCAGCGTCGTGTCGCTGTTCCGCCGCACCATCTCCGCCACCCCGCGCCCAAAAGCCTTCCCATCAAAATCCTCCTTCTTCTCGCTGATCCCCACAATCAGTTCCGCCGCATCCTCACTCCGCCCCTCACTGATCGCCAGCAATATCCGCAGCAACCCCTGCTGCAGCGTCGGCGGCAAATACCCCACCATCCCCAGGTCGATCAGCGCAATTCGCGAATCCTGCGTTAAAAAAATAGGTTCATCCGGTTAAAGCGTAGGTAGTTTCATGGAGGGCGTAGATTTTTAGTTTGAAGAACTCCTGATCACGGAAGCCATAGGCTTGGCGTTGCATAGTCTTGATCTTGTTATTGGTGCCCTCCAGGGCGGCGATGGTG